>JAAYBW010000106.1 GCA_012729975.1 Clostridiales bacterium | reverse complement strand
TGCCGGCATTATCATACAGATTCTATTGAACTTATATGTCGCTTGTGATATATTATAGTGTATAAGTAAAATTATGTATTTGTAAAAGGGTGTGAGCAATATGTATAATTTCAGGCCGGTTTCCGACAGGATCGCTCTTATGCGCGATAAGATACGCAACCGTGTAATTCGGCTGGATTCCGAGCGCGCTTTGATAGCGACCGAAGCTTATAAGAGTATGATAAACCTTGTTCCCACAATCAGAAGGCCGAGTCTTCTTAAAGCAGTAGTGTCAAAGGTTACTTTGCGCGTCGAGGATTTTGACGTTCTCGTGGGAAACCGGGGCCGTTATTTCAGCAGCAGCGTACCTCATCCCGAAAGCAGCGAAGGCGTCGGCTGGATCGTTCGCGCCATAAGGTCCGGCGAATGGCATCTTGAAGACGACGGACTTTATCACAATCCCAAAACGGACGACCTGAGGATGGCGGCCTCGCTAGACGACGTCGAGGCTATAGAAAGCATTCAGGATTTCTGGAAAAACAAGACTTTCGACTGCATCGGAGACGGCTGGGCTCCCGAGGGGCTCGACGAGCTGTGCCGTCTCGGAGCCACAAAGCACTCCGCTTTCATGAGGCATCTGATCGGCTGCCGTCCCGGTCACCTGATACCGGGCTTCGGCAAGATAATAAACGTCGGGTACGGAGCAATAAGAAAGCAGGCCCAGGACTGGATTGACGAGCACTTCGGCAATATAATGGGAGACGATGTTAAAAAATATCTGTTTTACTCCTCGGCCGTCATTGCCTGTGATGCCGCTATAATCTACATTAAGCGCTACGGCGACGAGTGCCTTAAAAAAGCGAGTACCGAAAAGGATCCCAAAAGGAAGGCCGAACTGGAGAAAATGGCCGACAGCCTCTACTGGATCTCCGAGAACCCCGCCCGCACTTTCTGGGAAGCTGCTCAGGCCGCCGTACTCTATGATCAGCTGATGTATCAGGACAGCTGCGCCGCCTTTTCGGTGGGGCGGTTCGATCAATTCACCTACAAGCAGTTTAAGCACGATATGGACGCCGGAACCCTCACGATGGACGAGGCGCAGGAAATAGTGGACGCGTTTTTCCTGAAAATCAACAACAGCTACGGCGGCGGAAACCAGTTCATCATCCATATGATCGGCGCCAACACATATCATCATACCACCATCGGCGGTGTGGACAGAGACGGAAACGACGCCACCAATCCGATCAGCTACATGGTTTTGGAATCTATAGCGCGGCTCAAGCTCCATGACCCGACCATATCGCTGCGTATAAGCAAGAATACGCCAAAGGAGATATGGGAGCTCGCCATTGAGACAACCAAGCTCGTAGGCGGCCTTCCCCTCTTCCAGAACGACGACGTCATCATCAAAGGACTGATGCGGGAAAACGGATTTACTCTTGAGGACGCCCGCGATTATGCCATCATGGGGTGTCAGGAGATAATGGGTCCCGGCACGGAATATCCCTGCGCGAACGGCAATACGGCGCCGTATTCCAGCCTTCACTACGGGGTCGTGTTCAGTATGGCGATAAACGACGGCAAGAATCCCAAGAACGGCGCGCAGTGCAGCGTACATACAGGATACCTGTATGAAATGACATCCATTGAAGAGGTCCGCGAGGCGATGCGCAAGCTCGTTTATTACCTCATCAAGCTGCAGGTAAGCATAGACAACTACACGGAATACCTGCACCAGTTCTACGGCACCGAAAACCTCATATCCCTTAGCATGGAGGGATGTATGGAAAAAGGCATGGACGCCACATGGGGCGGCTGTAAATACAACTCCTACGGCGGCACGGCCACGGGTCTTGCGACTATCGCCGATTGCCTTACGACTATTAAATACATGTGCTTTGACAAGAAGCTGTGCACTACCCGCGAGCTTTATGACGCGGTGATGGCCAACTGGGAAGGTTATGAACCGCTGCGTCAGCGCATTCTTTCCGAGGTGCCGCATTACGGCAACGGCGATCCATACGCCGACATGGAAATGAAATGGATTTGCGACACGTATTATAACGCCTGTAAGGAATGCTACAGCATGCGCTGCACTAACTATAAGGCCGGTTTATACGGCGCTTCGGACCATGTCATACAAGGCTATTCGACATGGGCGACTCCGGACGGGCGCAGAACGGGAGATCCGATAGCCGACGCCAGTTCTCCCGCTCAGGGACGCGACTTAAACGGCCCGACCGGTGTATTTGAATCTTCTGTCTGCTTCGATCACTCTAAGTTCATGGACGGTCTCGCCGTAAACCTGAAAATCCACCCCAATGCGCTAAACGGCAAGGGCGGTATTGACAAGCTTCGCGAAATGACTCTCACCTATTTCGAAAACGGCGGAATGGAGTGTCAGTTCAACGTCGTTTCAGCCGATATCCTTCGCGCCGCTCAGAAAGCGCCCGAGGAATACAAGGACCTGATAGTGCGCATAGCGGGGTACAGCGCCTATTTTATCGAACTGAGCCACGACTGTCAGAACGATCTTATCAGCAGACACGACCACAGCATCTGACAAAATGTCTTTCACCGAAACATGGCCGGCATCCGTATAGGGATACCGGCCATGTTTCTATTTTCCGCGCTTTTGCGATGATGCTCGTTTCATATGCCGACATTGACAGCGATTCAATATGTAATATAATAAACTACGTTGCCGTAATAGGCGTAAAGGAGGAGGCGGGGATAATCATAAATACTGTTTTCCGTACGAGAAAAACTTTTATATATACTATCCTCTCTTTTTTCCTGCTTACGCTGATTATACCGGCACTGCAGGTATCGTTTGTGCGGGCGGTTTCGGGCGACAGCCCGGAAGCTGCACCGGACGAAAGGATCGGAACCGTTCTTTTTTACAACTTCACACTCTCCGTTATAACCGACAAGCTGGAGGACGCGGAGGGGTCCGAACAATATAAAGCTTCCAAATATGTCAGGCTACCGAGGGTCGGATTTCGCTTTGGCGAGGTTTTAATTAAAACAAACTTTTTCCCCTACGCGGGGCATTTCAGCCCGGCGGCTTTATTCAGTGCGGACTCGCATCAGTTTTTACATGGTAAGCTGATAAGCTTCCAGCACGAAAAGGATGGAATGCTATAGTTCCGATGAGCCCTTCAGGCTGCAATATGCGATCCATCGGACTTTACTTTTCATTTATGATAATCGGAGTGATGAGTTTGAAACGATTTAAGTCAAAACTGGTTTTTTTTATCGTGCTGTTAATTGTGATTATTCTGCTGCTGATTGCTCTGTTCGGACTTCAGACAGGCCGCCTTCATTTGAAGGGCGCAAATCAAATGCGTTTCGGTATTGATATCCGGGGTGGGGTCGAAGCCACATATGAACCGAAAGACCTCGACAGAGCACCGACCGTGACTGAACTCGAAGCGGCGAGGGCGATAATCGAAACGCGCATGGACGCGCTTAATATCACTGACAGAGACATAACAACTGACAAAACGGAAGGCAAAATAATTATCCGTTTTCCGTGGAAATCAGACGAGTCGTACTTTGATCCCCAGCAGGCCGTTTCAGAGCTTGGTGAAACCGCAAGGCTGACATTCAGAGATCCGGACGGCAATATTATCCTCGAGGGAACGGATGTGAAAGACAGCAGCGCTCAGATTAGCCGGGAAGACGGCACTCCCGTCGTTGTGCTCAATCTGTCTCGGGAAGGCAGCGTAAAATTCTCGGAGGCGACAAAGAGGCTGATTGGAAAAGAAATATCCATCTTCATGGATGAGACGATGATATCCTCACCGACAGTTGAAAATCAGATTACCGGCGATACGGCGGTTATAACAAGAATTAAAAGTCTCAGCGAAGCAAAGTCACTCTCGGACAAAATAAACTCAGGCTCGCTTCCGTTTTCGCTTATAGCCAAAAACAGCAATATTATCAGCCCGACACTTGGCAGTGGAGCACTTTCCGTGATGATACTGGCAGGAGAAGTCGCCTTCGTGCTTGTCTGTCTGTTTATGCTCCTGTATTACAGACTTCCGGGTTTTGTGGCCTGTATCGCGCTGGCGCTTCAGGTAGTAGGTCAGCTTTTGGCACTTTCGATTCCGCAGTATTCTCTTACTTTACCGGGCATCGCGGGGGTTATCCTCTCCATCGGCATGGGCGTTGACGCCAATGTTATCGTGTCCGAACGCATAAAGGAAGAGATCAATTCCGGCAAGACACTTCAGGGCGCCATCAATTCCGGATTCCACAGAGCGTTTTCATCTGTATTTGACGGCAACATAACCGTCATCATAGTAGCGGTTATGCTGCTTATATTCGGCTCGGGCGCAACACTTTCTTTCGGTTACACGCTCTTATGGGGCGTAATTATGAATTTCCTCGCGGGCGTAACCGCATCCAGGCTTATGATACAGTCTCTGAGCGAATTTCCTTTTTTACGCAAGCCTAAGCTCTATGGTGCCAGGAGGAAGGTATAATGAGATTTCGTTTTTATAAACACAGGTTCATTTTCTTCGCTATCTCAATTGTGATACTGCTCTCCGGCATAGCCGGGCTTATTATAAACGGGATAATGCTTGATATCCAGTTCAAGGGCGGAAGCATACTTAAATACACATACGTCGGAACCGTCGACGCCGAAGAAGCGGGTAATTTCGTCGAAGCGGCGCTGGGCAAACCCACATCATGTCAAATACAGCACAACATGGCTAAGGAAGAGCAGATGCTCATAGTAAACCTTGCAAACACCGAGGCCATAACCTCACAGGAGCAGCAGACAGTTACCGATACACTGGCCGCGAAATATCCAAACTCCGACTTTGAGCTTTCCGAATCGCTGACTGTTGAACCCTTCATCGGGGCGCGTTTCTTTAAAAACGGCATTCTGGCCATAGTTATTTCCTTCGCGCTTATCCTTTTGTATGTCGCCGTACGTTTTCGCAACATCGGGGGGTTATCTGCGGGGACTATGGCGATCATCGCTCTTTTCCACGACGCGTTTGTCGTAACGGCAGCTTTCATTGTTTTCAAAATTCCTCTAAACGACTCGTTTATCGCAGCTATTTTAACGATTATCGGCTTTTCCATAAACGACACAATAGTCATATACGACCGCATAAGAGAAAACCGAAGCCTGATGGGCAGGAATGTCTCTCCGGAGGAGCTTGTCGACACCAGTATATCCCAGTCGATGTCCCGCTCTATAAACACAAATATCGCCGTTTTCATAAGCATAACCATCGTTTATGTTTTTGCAGCAATATATGACATCAAATCGATTAAAGATTTCGCTTTACCCATGATGTTCGGTACTGCCTCAGGCTGCTATTCGACCATCTGCATAGCAGGCCCTCTGTGGACAATGTGGCAGAATCGCAAGCGAAAAAAAGCGGCTTAAGACTAAAATAAAAATAAGACCTGCCTGCAGGTTAATGGCCGCGGGCGCTTTTGCCCACGGCCATTATTACATTCGAGTGATAACCCTGTGTGTTTACGGCTTTGACCAAACCAGCATATAGCGCCAATAGAGCTTCCTGCTCACTTTAGCTCCGTTTAAATGTCTGCGGGCAAGGCCCTTAACCTCCGCAATCGTCATATATACGTCGTGTTCCGCGTTTATGCGCCACAGGGCAGCGGTGTGCGGGTCGTCCTTATGCAGCCTTCCGTTTTTTAAAATATTCATGACAATATTCGGGAATATCGCAAAGCCCCATAAAATATAATCCGTAAGCGAAGAGGGCTTAGCCAGGTCAAGTATTATGAGTCTGCCTCCGGGCTTGAGCTTCACCTTTGAAAACTCAAAAAGCCTGCTCAAAGAAAGATGATGCGCTGTTGCCGCCGTTACTATAGCGTCAAGGGAGCAATCCTTAATATCAGCGTCAAATATATCCGAGCGGACATAATTAATATTCGGTGCCGCGTTAATGCGCTCGGCATATTCAATCATTTTGTCCGATATATCAACGGCGACTACTTCAGACGCTCTCACGGAAAGCATGCAAGCAAGCTCTCCTTTCCCGTAGCCGATATCAAGGCACACATCCGCTTGGGGGGGGGGCAGCAGTCTTAATAATTCCCCGTAATAGCAGTTATTGTGATTCCATTTGGGCTCATCACCGAGCTCCGCTATCTCGTTAAAGTCCGAAATTATCTGTTCATTGCTGTCCATATGCTGCCTCAACAGTTCCCGGCGGACACATTTAACCCGATATACCGACCGTGGAATATACTACGCAAAGACCGCGGCGGTTCTGCTTAGGTCCAGAATTCGCAGACGCCCTGCATGTTATTATAATCCGCTTCCATTTCCTCAAGGTAGAAAGCGGCATGCGTAAGCTCGCTGTCCGGGCCGTATTTCTCCTTTAAAAAAGGGTATTGTTCAAAAAGGATTTGCTCGGTCGCGGGATCCCAGTCAAATACCGCCTTGCCCCGTATGCGAAGCCATTCCCCACCCTTACAGGCGCATATTTCTATGTAAGGATTCTCCGCTGTTTCGCGATAGCTGCGCTTATGCTTGCCCATGCCGAAGTAAAGCTTGCCGTTTACAATCGCAGCCATGCCGAATGGCCTTACCCTCGCCTTTCCGTTATCTACGCTTGCATAATAGAAAACGCCGCATTCGTTAAGGAACTTGAGTATTTTTTCGTTCGTTGTCATGCCGATCACCTTTCAATAAGTATTCTGCTTTCTATTATCTTATATCTTACACTTTACAGCAGTATCTAAAATCCTTCAAGTATTTACGGTGATTATAAACTAATTATAAACTAATACATTTACAGCAATTAGTATTACGTTGTATAATACATAAAAAAGCGGAGCCACGCGGCCCGTATACGAAAGGTGAGCCCGAATGATCAGCAGAGATTTATTTAAAAACAAGAGCTTTGAGGGCAGATATGTTTATTCCTGGGAAACTCCTCCCGAGCCTATTCCGGAGGATAAAATCATTTCTGCCGAGGAAGCGGACGTAGTCGTAGTCGGCGCGGGTATCAGCGGAATGTGCGCGGCCGGCCGGGCCAGTCAGCTGGGTATGAGCGTCATTATAATCGAAAAGGGCAGCGGTCCAATAGCCAGAGGAGCGCAGATGGGAGCCCTGGACTCACGTGTTATGAGGGCAAAGGGCATCCATATAGACAAAAAGCAGTTTGTGCGCGAGTGGATAAAAATCAGCGGCAACCGCTGCAAGGAAGAGCTTGTATGGACCTTTGCCAACCGCAGCGGTGAAATGATGGATTGGCTGCTGTCACTGGGCGAAGGTAAAGGAGTAGGCTGCGAAATCTATGGCGGATACTACAAGGGGCCGGTTTATACCGAGTACCCGGGCACTCACATTCTCACCAGGGAGGAAGACAGCCCTTACAAACACAGCGGCGCGATGCTGGCCAACGAAATGTTTGAGGAACAGATTCGCGAGCATAAAAACAAGATGTACTTTTTCACACGCGCGGAGCAGCTTGAACAGAAGGACGGACGGGTGACAGGCGTAATCGCTTCTTCAAAAGACGGCTACAAGCGCTTTAAAGCAAAAAAGGGCGTTATCCTTGCTACCGGAGACATCGGAGGAGACCCCGAGATGCTGGCGGCCTACGCGCCTTTGGGTCTTAAGCCTAAAATGAACTGGTATATCCCGCCCGGTATGAATACCGGCGACGGGCATAAAATGGGCTACTGGGCCGGCGGCGCCTTTGAGGACGCTCCTTGGCCTACTATGATTCATTTGCTGGCCTACGCGTTCTACTGCTTCTTTTTCCTTTTCGTTAACAGCGAAGGCAACCGTTTTATGAATGAGGACAACTGGGTGCAGGCAAAAGCCATAAAGGTTCTGCAGCAGCCCGGAGACGCCGACTACGCCTATACAATATTCGACAGCAAGTGGATCGATGAAATCGAGGAGAAATCTCCTCTCGGCGGCGGCCAGTTCTGGGAACCCCTTGTCACCTGGTACGGGAAGCCCTGGAACAGAGATAACGGTATACCCGAAACGATAGAGGGATACATAGAAAAGGGCTTCTGCTTCCGCGCGGACACATTGGAGGAGCTCGCAGCCAAACTTGAAGTCCCGTATGAAAACCTCAAAAGGTCCGTAGACCGCTATAACGAACTATATGAGATGGGCGACGACGCGGACTTCGGAAAACGCGCCGAGTTGCTCACAAGCATATCCAAGCCGCCCTACTATGGGCTCAAATGGGGTCCGGCCCTGCTGACGGTAGACGGCGGCCTTAACATCGACACCCGCATGCGCGTGCTGGACCGCGAAAATAAGGTCATTGACGGTTTATACGCTGTCGGCAACGTATCCGGCGGTCTGTACGGTGTCGATTATCCCGTGATTCTAAACGGCAACAGCAACGGCCGGGGAATGCTCTGGGGTTACATAGCCGCAAACGACTGCGCAGGCCTGGAAAAATAGATACCCGATCTTTTAGCGCCCGTTCCTTATTGGAGCGGGCGCTTTTTTTGTTGCTCACGGTGATACTTCGGTTTCCGAAAGCTCCGGGCGGTCCTGCCCAAGAAACGGTGTATCATGACCATCCCGCTTTTTTCCGCGGAGGTTTAAGGGTTCGTTTTGCTCATCCATCTCGGTCAGATGTCTCCAATATCGCTTTTGCATATGCGACATCCTGCATCTCGGGTTAATGCGCTCCTCAACCGCTATAGTATCGTAAAAGAGCTTCCACAGCGATCGGAACAACAGCTCCTCCCCGTCGGCGTCAGGCGGCTTATAATTATAAACTGGTGTGATCGCCGATCGGTTCCGCGCGTATAGCAGAGCATATTCGTGGATCTTGTCGTATATTATAAACGTATCGCTCGCATACCGGTCACAAAAATGATCTTGAAGCAGCGGTAAGACGAAGTTTTTCGGTTCTATTACAGCTGTCATCACACCGCTGTATATCGAAAAGCGTACAAAGCCCTTTAGTTGATGACTTTCTCTCGTCAAACCCTTGACCGCGCCGAGCAGCTCGCTCACGGTGTCGTCGGCAAGCATGGAAAGCGTCTTTCTTCCGTGTTTCATACCGAGCCGCACAAAATCCGAAATTAATAGCTCTTTGCGCGGATGACAGCTGTAATACCCAAGTTCCGCCGTTTTATACACGTCATAAGACGCTTTTTTCTTAATACCCGCCTTCACCCTGTTCGCTTTCGCGGTATCGGTATAAACGTAATGAACCGGGTACAGTGTCTCCTGTCCCGCGTCTTCGAGACATATTTCAAAGGGCAGCTCATTATGCTCATAGCTGTCGAAAATGCAGCATAACAGCCCCTCAAAAGAACCGTCATATACATAAACTATATCTGACCGCTCAGGCATTGAACAACATCCTCTCTTGTCAGCTGAAAATCAAACAGACTGAGCTGCTCCAGCTGTTCCGACGGAAGCATACCCCGGCATTTTTCGGAAACAAGTGCATAGAGAATGCTGTCGTTTTTAAACTTCAGACCCTGCGCCGCCCTGCCGCCGCAGGTTATAAAGTACTGTGCCCTTTTTAAAACGACACCGATTTTTTTCAGACCTTCAAAGTCCAGCTTCGCGGCGCGCCTGGCTGTGATAATCCGGTTCGCGCTGTTTACTCCGATTCCCGGAACACGAAGAAGCGCTTCCTTTGATGCTGTGTTCACCTCTACGGGAAACTGCTCCATATGATTGAGAGCCCAGTTGCATTTCGGGTCGATATACGGGTTAAAACTCGAATGCTGCTCATCGAGCAGTTCGTCAGCCTCAAAGCCGTAAAAGCGCAGTAGCCAATCGGCCTGATACAGTCTGTGCTCTCTTAAAAGAGGCGGTTTTGTTGTAACCGCGGGAAGCAGCGGATTATCCGCGACGGGAATGTAAGCCGAATAGAAAACCCTGCGCAGGCCGTACTTTTTGTATAAGGCCGAGGATAGTTTCAGTATCTGGTAGTCGTTTTCCTCAGTTGCGCCGACTATGAGCTGCGTACTCTGCCCCGCAGGCGCGAAGTTCCGCTCATCTTTGTATTTTTTCAGCTCCGCGCCTTTTTCCTTTATCTTTTCGCTGATCAGCCCCATGGGGCGAAGTATCGCGGTTTTGGATTTGTCCGGTGCGAGCAGCTTAAGGCTCTTTTGCGAGGGCAGCTCTATATTCACGCTCATGCGATCCACCAGAAGACCGAGCCTGTATAGCAATGCGTCATCGGCGCCGGGTATTGCCTTGGCGTGTATATAACCGTTAAAACCGTACTCCCCCCGCAGAAGACCGATTGTTTCTATCATCCTCTCGCATGTATAGTCCGGGTTTTTTATTATACCCGAGCTTAAAAACAACCCCTCAATGTAATTGCGCCGGTAAAAATTTACCGTAAGTTCCGCGAGCTCACGGGGGGTGAAGGTTGCTCGCCTGATGTCGTTTGATGACCGGTTTACGCAGTATTTGCAGTCATACGCGCAGGCGTTGCTCATAAGAACCTTCAGCAGAGATATGCATCTTCCGTCCGCGGAAAAGCTGTGGCAGATGCCGCAGCCGACAGCGCTGCCGATCTTCCCGGGGGAGGACTTTCTATCCGCGCCGCTGCTCGTGCAGGCGACATCGTATTTTGCCGAATCCGCAAGTATCATCAGCTTATCGAAAATGTCCATACCGATACTCTCCCATCCTACGAGAGGCCGCCAATTTTCCGAGAACGTTTGTTCTAAATTATTATATTAGCAAACATTTGTTCTGTCAAGGACTTATTTTCTCTGCTTTAAGGACGAAAAACAATAAAGTCAAATTTCATCGTCTAAAAAAACATCAATGGTAAATAATAACACATGTGATGTGCCGATATTTGAGTAATACCCGAATACAGGCGCTTTCTTTCAGACGAGGACATCAGGACTCGGGATAATGCCGGGTATATTAAGGAAGGGCATATGGTGAAATTTATCGTTGAAAGAGATAAAGTCATCCGCAACATCGGAATAATAATCGGGTAGGAGGGGGTGGCTAACCCCCGTCCTCCCACACCACCGAGTATGCGGATCACGCTCACGGCGGTTCGCTTGGCATAAATAGTAGACCGCTATTCACGGCGTACTGCACATCCATT
>JAAYBW010000105.1 GCA_012729975.1 Clostridiales bacterium | reverse complement strand
TGTTTCCCGCTAGTCAGGCAGTCTATCCGCGAAGAAAACCTCAAGCTGGGAATGAATCCGGCCCCAATCCCGCCTCCGGCCGTTCCACATTTTTGTGATGTCGACCATCGCCAGATAGAGCATTTTCAGAAGGCTGTCGTCTGTGGGAAAGACAGATTTTGACTTCGTTACTTTCCGCAGCTGGCGGTTGAAATTCGCAATGGCGTTGGTGGTATAGATCAGCGTCCGGACCTCCTGAGGGTACTTGAAATAGGTCGATAAATTCACCCAGTTGGAGCGCCGGGACAGGGCAATCTTCGGGTATTTGCCGCCCCACTTTTTGCTAGTTATTAGTTAAATTAATACTATATATATGATATTATATATATTATTGCTTTTTTATAACTAATAATAATCAGAAAGAAGAGGAGCCAATGATAAAAAACATTAAACACAAAGGTTCCGATGCCCATTATTACTCTCCCCGGCTTCGCAAAAAGCTGGAAGGTATTCTGACTGCGCCGGTGACGGTTGTGGAAGCTCCTTCAGGTTATGGCAAGAGTACGGCGGTACGGGATTTTCTTATGGACAACCTGCCTGATGGCACGACGGTCTATTGGTGGAATGCGGTGGAGGGTGACCTGGTAAATTCATGGGACAGGCTGTGCCGTGACCTTATCCATATTGACTCATCAGCAGGAAAAGAACTGCTTGCCGCCGGTTTTCCGAAGCTGATGTCAGCGTGGGAGATAGGGCAGACATTAAAAAGGATTTGCTGCGACACGCAAACGGTGCTGGTGCTGGACGATTTTCAGCATCTGCAGAAAGAGCTGCCCCGCATCTTTATGTCGGAGCTGCTTTCCTGTGCAGTGGACATGCTGCATATCGTAATCATTACACAAACCGCCCGGCCTTTTCCGCTTTCATTTTTTGAGCAGGAGAAGGTTCACCTAATTCGGACGGAGGACCTGCGCCTCAATGAGGAAGACGTGAGGCAGTATTGCAGAATGTGCGGCGTTGCCGTTTCACAGAACGAGGTCAGGCAAATATATGAATATACCGATGGCTGGATTGCAGCTCTCTATCTTACAATACTGCAGATGCAGCGGGGTGAAGGCTATACGCACAGCCTGGGAATACTTCAGCTGATGGAAAATATCGTATGGAAGAACCTCGGAGATGAAGAGAGGCGGCTTTTACTTCATATTGCTCTCTTTCCTGCCGTTACAATTGAACAGATTGGCTTTCTGCTTCAGGAATCCGAACCGCCCGACAAAATCTTCACTCTGCTTGATGAAACGCCCTTTATCCGCTATGAGTCCGAAGAACGGCGATATGTGCCCCATGCCATTCTGCTGGAAATGCTGCGAAGGAGGCTTTCTGCAGCGGATGCCGCAACAAAAAGGCATTGCTTCCGCAGGGCGGGAGATTGGTACGCCCGGACGGGAGAGGTCAGTCATGCCATCTCATGCTACCTTGAGGTTGGTGAATATGATGCTTTCCTGTCTCTGCCCCTGACCGGGATGACCCTGGTGCGAATAAACGGTGTATCCTTTACCGATGTTGCCTTCCGTGTTCTGGAAGACTGTCCCCATGAACTTAAACGCAGGCACCCTATTTCCCTGCTGCGCATTGCCTATGCACTGATCGGCGCTGACAATAAGGAAAAGGCGGCGGAGCTTCTGGAAGAAATCAGGTTTATAATTGAGGAAGTAACGGACGAAACCCGGCAAAAAGCTCTGATGGGCGAATGGGTGCTGGTCAGTGCTTTTCTGGAATTTCCCGACATAATAAAAATGGAGCCGCTCATTCAAAAGGCCGCTGAGTTGATAGGAGGCAGATGTAAAACTCTATCGGCTGACGAACCTTTTGCCTTTGGAATGCCCATGATGATCCTCTTCCATAAAACACCGGGACGGCTGGAAGAGGAAATAAAAGCGCTGTCAAGTATGAGCCACCTGCTTTATATCCTTACCGGAGTCAAGAACCGTGCAGATGTGTTTATGAAGGGGGAAGCCGCTCTCTTTCAGAACGATCTTCCAGCTGCCGAGCTTTCGGCTTATCAGGCATCCTACCAGGCTGATGGAGTCGGTCAATGGCCTATCAGGATGGAATCTGCTAATTTGCTTGGACACACAGCTTTCAAAAGCGGAAACAACAGCGACCTGCCTAAATATTTCAAAGTCCTGGAGGAAAGCGTGTGCAGTGACGCACTGAGTCCTTATGTGATGGAACTGCTGAGGGCTGCGGTATATATATGGCTGGACCTTGGCAAACTGCTTCCCCAATGGCTGCGTGACGGCAAGACAGTTTTTCCCTACGCCCCTTCCTGGGCGAAGCTTTACACAGGATATATACACCTTTCGGTTCTGCTGCAGGAAAAAGAATATATACGGCTGCTTGGTACCGCGGAGACTCTTATCAACGAATGCCGGGAACAGGGGTATCTGATATTTGAGATATATATACATATTCTGGAAGCAGCGGCCTGCTTCGCAACAGATCTGAAAGATAAAGCGCTGCTTCACTTGCAAAAAAGTCTGGCCATTGCGCTGCCGGACAGGATATATTCTCCCTTTATGGAGTTCAAACTGATGCTGGGCGGATTAATGGAGCGGGCATTAGACACCCTGGGAGAGAAAATACCTGATGAGATAACTATGCAGGGACAAATCTTCGGAGACAACTGGAAAACAGCCATAAGGCTCATTTCTGAAAGTCAAGCCCTGCCCTATGGCCTGACGGAGAAAGAAATGGAAGTAGCCTCCCTTGCGGCCAAGGGATTCAGCAATAAAGAAATTGCGGCAAAGCTGTTTGTGACCGAAGCAACCGTCAAATTCCATCTGCGTTCGGTCTTTTCAAAGCTAAACATTGATCGCAGGAGCAAGCTGGCGGGAATTTTAGAATGAAAATTGAAAAACTATCCTTTCGAACGGGGCGAATAAAAAAGATCTGCTTTATGTTTAGCGTAAGGCAGATCTTTTTTATATGCGCAATCAGTATCGTACGCAAGGAGGGTACTTTCATGAGTAACATTCATTCGGTCACTCCATTAGAAGGTTTCCGCCTGCTGATTTCACTAAAAAGCGGCAGCAGCATCACGGTAGACTTATCCGCTAAGCTGAATACCGTCCGCTTTGCGGAGCTTTCCGATGAAAAGCTTTTTAACGATGTCAGGGCTGATAAAACAGGCGATGAAGCGATTATATGGGGAGACGGCGTCTTGAAAATGCCGCTTTATGAGTTGATTGACGTCGCCCTTGGCGGTAAATAAGAGAAAGATAATAAGGGGGTTTTCATGATGAAGAATAGGACCAAATCGAGGATGCTGTCTGTGCTGCTGATATGCGTGCTGTTGTCCGCAATATGCCCGAAACCGGCCCTCGCTGCGACCTCGGGAAACTGGATCGACTATACCACCGAGCCCGAGATGTCCGACGTAAATACATATGTGATAGACAGCGCGGAAGATCTTGCGTGGTTATCGAATCAGGTAAGTTTGGGCCAGAGTTTTGACGGTTATACAATTGAGGTAACGGCCCCCCTGGACCTGTCGGATCATTACTGGACACCGATAGGTAACGCCTCCAGCTGCTTTGCCGGCACCTTTAAAGGAAACGGGAATAAGATCTCGGGGCTGACAATTGGAACAGCAGAGTCGCCGGAGACGGACTCACAATTTATCGGCCTCTTCGGTAACACTAACGGCGGTGAAATAAACGGAATCGAACTTGAAGATGTTAAGCTCTTTTTATCATATATTGCATATGACGGAGGGATCGGCGCAATTGCTGCAAGAAGCAGCGGCACAAAAATCAATAATGTTAGTGTGAGAACGGCAGAAATCCGCTCGACATTATATTCCGGCAGTGCCATAAATTACGATATCGGCGGCATAGTCGGAATGGCTTCAGGTATGGAAATCAAGAATGCGACTGTGGAGAACGTCATTATATCTTCACCCGGAAACGGTTCCAATTTTGGCGGAATAGCCGGAAAGGTAGATGGGACCTCGGTTCTCGACAATTGTCACGCAACGGGATTTCTGGAAGGTGCCAATGGCTCCAGCCTGGGCGGTATCGTGGGGCTAATGAGAGATTTTAGCAATAGAGCATCAGTAGTAAAAAACTGTTATTCTGCTTGTATACTAAAGGGTTATACCACCTTAGGCGGATTTGCCGGAATGCTTGACGGCGCTTCAGTTATTAACTGTTATTCCACTGGCGGGATAATCTGTGTTAATGCAGATAATTCAATGACCGGAGGATTTGTAGGGAAATCTGAACAATCGACATATCAGAACTGTTTCTCGAGATGCGATGTGATAGGTATCAGCAAATATGTCGGCGGATTTGCAGCCTACACATATCAATGTACGTATTCCAACAATTATGCGGCCGCACGAGTGGTGGGCAGTGATAAGGTAGGCGGGTTCTTTGGGTCTCAATGGTCTAACACCATATCCAACTGTTATGCATCATACGCCTACAGCATGAATGGAACGGGAGATGGTAATGTAACCGGAGTAACAATGATATACGATGGGTACCTGAAAATATCCGATTTTGCAGATGAGTTAAATTCCAACGCGGATACCATTATCGATGCTGTCGTTTGGGCGCTGGTCCCCGGAGAAAACGGCGGGTATCCTCGTTTTGCAGGGATAGGGAGTTTTGACGCAAGTTATGCCCCGATAATTCTAAATGTCACCGTCAGCGGATCGGCAAAGGAATATGAGAAACTGACGGTAAATTACGATTATTTCGATTTAAATAGCATAGCTGAAAGCGGCACAACCTATCAATGGTATCGTGCGGACGATTCAAACGGGACTGGAGCGGAAGCGATAGCGGGAGCGAATGCACGCACGTACACCATGACAGCCGCCGATGTCGGCCACTATATTTGTGTCGATGTGACGCCGTCTAATGGGACGGCTTCGGCCACAACCGTAAAAACAGGCTATGTTGGGGCTGTTACTGCATGCCCTTTTACCGAAGGTGACGGTACACCGGATAATGCATTTATTATAAAAAGCTATGACGATTTAATGCATGTGAGCGATTACCCAGGTTCTTGTTTTCGCATAGATGAAAACGTGGAAATAACTGAGGAGATTACTTCTCCGATTTGCAGTGATATCAACCCATTTACCGGGAACTTTAACGGAAACAGGAAGACATTGAACGTAAACATTTCGGAGTCGACCGAATCCTATGTCGGACTTTTCGGATATCTTTATACAGGCGTAATCAGCAACCTGACAGTTACGGGAAGCATTTCCGGAACTTCTTCCGGGACACTATACATCGGAGGAATTGCCGGTTATGGCGAGGGAAAAATAGCTGATTGCGAGTCCGAAGCAACTATTACCGCAGAGGGCGGTGCTGTTTACGCCGGCGGTTTGGTTGGATACAACTATGGGAGCGAACTCTACGATAATACCGCGTCGGGAAGCATTTCAGGTACCTCGACTGGGGCATTGTACATCGGAGGGATCACCGGGTATAATAGCGGGGAAATGACCGGCAATAGTTCCGACGCAACCGTATTCGCAACAGGCAGCACTGTTTACGCCGGCGGTTTGGTCGGATACAACAAAAACCTTTTAGCTTTCGAACATAATACAGCAGGGGGGAGCGTTTCAGGAATCTCGACCGGGACGCAACACGTCGGAGGACTTGTCGGGTATAACACCAGGGAAATAACCGACTGTACATCCGATTCTGTCGTAACCGCAATCGGCGGCACGGTTTACGCCGGTGGTTTCGCCGGATACAATAGTGTCGATGGCGAAATCTACCGCATTGAAGTGATGGGCACAGTTTCAGGAACCTCGACCGGGACGCAATATATCGGAGGGCTTGCAGGCTATAGCGAGGGAAAAATAGCTGATAGTGCGTCCGACGCAACTGTTACCGCAAACGGCGGTATGGTTAACGCCGGCGGTTTGGTCGGTTGCAACTTAAGCAAAAGTCAGAATGCAAACGACAGACCTTTGACAAGCAAGGCTGAAATCGGGTCTTGCAGCGCTTCCGGCGGTGTATCGGCCTATGATATTGAGTCGGGTTCTTCTATCGGCGGACTGGTGGGTGCAAATACGGCGACCTACATCAGACAGATTTCCCCCTCGTTTTACAGCGTAACAAACAGCTATGCGACCGGGGACGTCACAGTAGATGTCAGTCCGGCCAAAGGATCTGACGAACACTACGCCTATGTCGGCGGCCTGGTCGGTTACAACATGGTGACCTCGATCAGGGATTGTTACGCCACCGGTGAAGTAATCGGCTCGAACCTGTGCGACGCAGGCGGTCTCGTCGGGTATTCCAGGAGCATGTCTATCATAGAACGCTGTTTCGCAAGCGGTGACGTTTCAGTAGAAAACTGCGGCGACATCAGCAAGAATACCTGTTTGGGCGGACTTATCGGGTACCTATCCTCGGGAACATTGACTTGCGCGTATGCTACGGGTGATGTGTGGGCAACCAACATTGAGGCCGATGGATTCGAGTATTTTGGCGGTCTCCTTGGGTATTTGGAGAAAAATACCGCCACAGTAAACCGTGCGTATGCGACTGGAGCCGTGACGGGTAATATCCCGTCCGGTAAGGGCGGAACAGGTGGCCTGGTGGGCAAGTACAAAGACGGGACCTTTACCGATGCTTACTGGAACAGCATTAATAATGCAAAAAGCAACGGCAATACTGACACAGCCTATGGGACGGGACTTCCGACAATTCTGATGACGGGAAGCACTGCCCTGGATACCGGCAATATGTCCGGTCTGGGGACCGCCGACTTTGTGATAAAAGCTAATGCTTCAGGCGATGGCACGATTTACTATCCGCAGCTTAAAGTATTTGCCGAAAGCACCGACCCTGCAACCCAGGCGGCTTCTCTGTCCAGTGTAACCTCAGTTTCAGACTGGTCTCTTGTAACCGTAACCGTTTCCGGAGGCGGAACGGTAAGCGCAACCGGCGGCACCGACTTGGGCAGCGGTACATACGGCGTAACAAACGGCACTGAAGTCACTCTGTCAGCCGAGGCCGACACAGGCTACAGCTTTGAGAGCTGGTATGAAGGGAGCACAATGGTGTCCTCCCTGGCCGACTATACCTTTACGGTAAACGAGGATATCGCATTAAACGCGAAATTCCTGAGTTCCGACGCATCCTTAAGCGACCTGACGGTGGACAACATAACCGTAAGCGGATTTGCTGCGGATGTTTACAGTTATAACGTGGAAGTACCATTTGATACCCTGCCCGGGAGTCCGGCCGTCACAGTCGGCGCCACAGCCAATGAAGTAAACGCCTCCATATGTATTAACCAAGCCGTAACACTGCCCGGCATCGCCACTGTGGAAGTAACGGCTGAGGATGGCACGACGAAGCAAACCTATACCATTAATTTTACTATGCAAAACAGAGCGCCTGCCCGCAAGGAGGGCGTTGATGCCACCGCTACGGCGAGTGTGGTGGTAAATATGACCTATGCCCTTGACCTTGGAACAATCTTTGAGGATGCGGACGGGGATGAGCTTACATACACTGTTGCAATAAACGGAGCTGATCCGATTGCGGCATTAGCGGAACATTCCTTCACTCCGACAGTGTCTGGTGTAACCACATTGGTTTTCAGGGCAAATGATGGAACTGATAATTCCGCCGATACTTATACAGTGATGCTTACAGCCATCGCCCCTCCGACCATAACCACGGAGAGTCTGCCGGACGGCACAGTAGGTACGGCTTACAGCCAGGCCCTTGCCGCCACAGGCGATACGCCAATTACATGGAGCAAAGATAGCGGAGATTTACCTGACGGTCTGACACTCTCAGCGGAAGGTATCATCTCCGGAACACCGACAACGGGCGGAACTTTCAATTTTACCGTTAAAGCCGAAAACATGGCGGGAAGCGATACCAAGGAATTGAGTATAAAGATCAGCGTTGCTCCAACCATAACCACGGATACTCTTCCGGACGGCACAGTAGGTACGGCTTACAGCCAGAGCCTTGCCGCCACAGGTGATTCGCCAATTACATGGAGCATAGATAGCGGAGATTTACCTGACGGACTTTCGCTTTCAACAGAAGGCGTTATCTCCGGAACACCGACAACGGGCGGAACCTTCAATTTCACCGTTAAAGCCGAAAACATGGCGGGAAGCGATACTAAGGAATTGAGTATAAAG
>JAAYBW010000104.1 GCA_012729975.1 Clostridiales bacterium | reverse complement strand
GCAAAGCGCTCGCCATATTCGTGGTCGGCCAGATAGCAATGGACGGCGTGGCGGTATTTGATATTCTCGGTAACGGGAGCGATGTCGGCAGCAGTGTTGTCAATCAGGAGCTGCTTCTTGTCTTCGGTCAGTACGCGCCATAAATCACCGCCGGCACGGAAGCAGTCATCTGTCGGGTCATCCTTCGGGTCATATCGATACATGGCACCCTCCAGATCCAACGGCGGCTCCATCACTTCAGGCTGCGCCGTCCAAAAACCGTAGCTGTTAGGCGTATATGCCGGCGTGCCTCCATAGTTGCCGTCCACCCGCATTGCGCCGTCGCGGTGGTATTCATTGACCTCAACCCTAGCGCGATTGACGGGGATTTGATTATGGTTTACACCAAGACGGTATCGCTGGGCGTCACCGTAGGAAAACAGCCTGCCCTGCAGGAAACGGTCAGGGCTGAAGCCGATGCCGGGGACCACATGGGCGGGAGTGAAAGCGGCCTGCTCCACCTCGGCAAAGAAGTTTTCCGGATTCCGGTTCAACTCATATACACCGACCTCAATGAGCGGAAATTCGCCATGCCGCCAGATCTTGGTGATATCAAAGGGGTTCTCGTAGTGGTTTTTAGCCTGCTCTTCTGTCATGATCTGGATATACATGGTCCACCTCGGGAAATCACCCCGTTCGATGGAATCGTAGAGATCCTTCCCATGGTACTCGCGGTCCATACCGTTGATTTTGGCCGCTTCCTCATTTGACAGGTTCTTGATGCCCTGTTGGGTCTTGAAATGGAATTTGCACCAGAAGCGCTCGTTCTTGGCATTATACAAAGAAAAGGTATGTTCGCCAAAGAAATGCATATGACGGAAGGAGGCCGGTATGCCGCGGTCGCTCATTACGATGGTACGCTGGTGAAAGCTTTCAGGCAGAAGGGTCCAATAGTCCCAGTTGTTCTGAGCGGAACGGCGGCCGGTGCGGGGGTCGCGCTTCACGGCGCGGTTTAAGTCGGAAAAATTATGTACATCACGGATAAAGAAGGTCGGTGTGTTGTTGCCGACGAGATCCCAGTTGCCTTCCTCGGTATAGAACTTTGTAGCAACGCCGCGGATATCCCTCTCGCAGTCGGCGGCGCCGCGCTCTCCGGCAACGGTGGAAAAGCGGGTGAAGGCCTCCGTCACCGCGCCCGGCTGGAGCACCTTTGCCTTGGTATATTTGGAGATATCATGGGTGACGGTGAGCTTGCCGTAAGCGCCCCAGCCCTTGGCATGCATACGGCGCTCGGGGATTACTTCGCGGTTAAAGTGAGCCATTTTTTCCATCAACCATACATCCTGCATGACGACAGGACCCCGGGGACCGGCGGTTATCGAGTTTTCATTGTCGGGTACCGGAGCACCAACTTCGTTCGTGAGCTTTTTGTAATCGTTCATAATAATGCACCTTTCTTTTAATATGATAATGTTTCTTGGATTTCTGCAGCTATAAAGACAGGCATATAAAAAGCATCCAAAGATAGACACAGGTTTTTGGAAGCATAAGCATTCCGATCCTCGGATTTTTATTTGCCCATAAGACCACGGGTAGATAAAACGCAAAACTGAGAAGAATGGCGAGCCACATCAGGCTGAGTCCCTGCGTTTGGTTCCTGAAAATAAAAAACAGGCCGGCAACGAGCATCCCTTGAAGAAAAAACGGGATGTTGCGCCAAATTCCCCAATCGACGGGCGGATACCGCTCAAGCCATCTGTTTTGAGGCAGCAGGCAGAGAATAATGCGCACTGCCGCAAGGATATAGACGATGTTAGACCAGATGTGATAATCCCCCGGTGAGTATATATGTACTCCGATATGCCATAGAAGCACATAGAATACTGTCATGGTTATCGATGTTATTTGCTTTCCGAGCCCAAGAATCCGGCGAAAATGTTCCTCCCGGCCGGTCCTGATGACGATCATGCGCGGCGCCAGATGGAAAGCGTCGCCAAAGGCAAGCACCAGTGCCATGACACCGGCCAGCATCCGCGGAGTATGACCGGGAGCACCAAAAAGAAGCGTGAAGCCAAGAATTGTTGCGGCGGCGAGATAAACGATGTCAAACACTGCTTCAACGGTACCAAATACGCGTTTCAAATATCTTCATCCGTCTTTCTGTCATTGCTGTTGTGTATAAGGGGTGTTGATTAATAGGACTTAATATTAATAATATATCATAAAAAAATTATTATGCAATACGAAAAAACGAACAATGAACATTTGACGTGTTCATTGTTCGCTGCGGTGCCGGATGTATATCTGGTCGGAGTGGCGGGACTTGAACCCGCGGCCTCATGGTCCCGAACCATGCGCGATACCAAACTTCGCCACACCCCGTGATAACCCGTGAGATGTAGCATAAAACACTTTTGGCATACTGTCAAGGG
>JAAYBW010000103.1 GCA_012729975.1 Clostridiales bacterium | reverse complement strand
CCTCGGCGGGTGCGATGCCGCCGGAAAGAACGGTCTGCACATATTCGGCGGGTACCGTGCGGATGCCGTCATTCTGGATATAAAAGCTCCTGCCGTCGTCCAGCTTAACGCCGTAGCGGGCCGAAAGTTCTGCTTTGCCGTTGGGACGCACGACCTGACTGTCCACCCCGCAGGGAAGTACGGTGCCGTGCCAGGGCAGTGCAAAACCGATAAGCTCACCCCCTGTGATGGCAATGAGCTGTCGGCGGCCGGCCTTGCTGTCCTGTCCGATAAAAGTCGTCGCAGCCACGCTGCAGCGGATTTCAAATGCTTTTTCGAGTTTCGGTTTCATGCGATATCTCCTTTCCGCTACTGTTCACAGAGGCGCGAGAAAACCCGATGCCCCCGTGATTGCGCACCTACTTACAGATTCGCGGTGGGACTAAAATACTTCTTGATATTGAAGGTGCCGAGATTGCGGCCGAAAGCACCGGTAATGTTCAGGCTCAGACCGTTGCGGCCTACGCCGAAGAAGAAACCGCCGTCATGCAGGATGCGGGGATTGATGACCACAAGGCCCTGCATACCGTTGCAGTTCTCCTCGACCCATTCGAAAATGTATGCGTCATCGCGAAGCTTGATGTAATAACATGGGCTGGACCAGGTAGCGCCGCCGCTGTTGTCGCCGGAAAAGATCGTCCAGCTGGAGCTTGCGGGGGAGGAATACACATGGATGGAGCTCATTTTCTCGCTGTAAGTCCAGCTGTAGCACTTGCCCACGAGATCATCGGTGAAGTGGTGCCGGTGGGCAAAAGGCGGTACGATGTCGCCGTATTCCAGAACTCCGAACTTTACCTGAGACCCTATCTCCCATTCACTGTGCCAGTTGCCGATCTGAGCGCGGATAGTGGTGGCAAGGCCGGTGGAAAAGTCGATGGCCTGGGTCAGGTTGGCATAGTCGGGATCGCCGGTGATCATATGGGAGAAGAAATAAATGTCTCTGGCGGGCTCATAGCAGATGTACTTCTCTTCCTGCCATTCGCCGCCGGACTCACGCCAGCGCAGCTTCCGATCGGTGAGCACATCATATTCGAAAACGGTGCCGTCCTTGCCCGTCCAGGGGGCAATAGCGTGCTTTTCGTTGTCAAGCCTGATCTTAAACTGCTTGCCCACAAGGAACTCGGAGAAGGGCAGGTTGTTTTTAGAGGCCATGATGTTGGGGCCGTCCACTTCAAAGATACGATTCGATTGCGCCGCATGCTGCAGGGCCTCTTCGTGGCTCATGGGCGGATCAATATCCATGGGACGGTATGCGTAACGGCTGCCCTTGGCGTTGGAGCGGGCCATAGGCCGCTTTTTGTCGCCCAGATCGTAGATATTTTCCAGATGGGCGGCATCGCCGGTAATCTCTAACTTCGCGGTATGGCTTGAGTATACAAGACTGTCATCCTCATTGAAGCCGAACTCTATACCGACCGCCTGATTGTCATAGAAGTTGAGCACTTCCAGCCACATCTTGCCGCCGAATTCGACTTCCCAGCGGGTGAAGATATAAAACTCATCATCAATGCGGATGTAGTCGGAACCGTTGGCCATGGTAATGCCGCCCATCTTTTTGCCCAGTTCCACAACGGTGGAGCTGCACAGGCTGGGAAAGAAAGTCAGAATCTCATAACCGGTGGTGAAATCCCAGTGGAGGCCGCGGCCTTCCAGACGATTTGTGTTGGTATGCAGCTTCGCGGGCTTCTCGTTGTCGCCGAAGTCGGCCCGGCCGAAGTAATACTCACGCTGAATCTCGCGGGGAATGTCACGGTAGTACATGGGAGGGTTCTTGCCGGTAATGTCCACACCCACGGGCACGGTGATGCCAAACCAGGTCTCAAAGACGGTGATTGCCTTTGTCATCCTGTCCAGTATCACATGCCAGCCGCGTGTGGTGCCGGGCACCAGATGGGTGAAAAGGACTATCTTTCCGCAGCTGACGGCTGTGTAGGGTGCGGTGAAGGTCTCCCCGTTTTCGGTGAACTCCAGCGTGTCCTTATCCGGAAACTTATAGTCCAGCTGCTTAGGGGCAAATTCGCCTTCCAGAATCGCCTTGAAGGAACATCCTACGAGGCAGGCGCAGGATTCACCGACGGCCTTGCGCTCCGCTTCAACCTTCGCGTTGACTTCTTCGGTGGTCATGGGATTGTACTGCGTGAAGAACATGCAGCTAACCTCCTGTTATTTATTTGATTGTTGAAATCATACAACAACAGGGCGTTCCTTGCAACTTTTTACTTCCCGGAAAAGCAATCCGGGATGTATAGATTATTCTCGTGCCGCCATTTCTCCCGCCGCAGCCTCGCCGCCGGTCCGCGGTTTATAGCGTCCGGGCCGGTCGGAGAATTAAGCAGATCAGAAGTATGATGATTTACTAATTAATTGACGTAAACCGGAAGGATATGTACAATGATATAAATAAAAACGTTTACATTACGGGGGTGTGCGTTTGGCCTTTGAACGAAACCGCGAGGTGCTCTCGCGAGTGATCGGCGAGAATGCCGTTATACGTCATGTTTCGATGCATCGCAATGCCGACGGGACGCCGGACACGGCAGGGAATATGAAAATATGGAACGACGCCGTGGCGCGGTTTGACCAAATTCTCTTATGGGAGCAAGGCGCACCGCGTTTTGATATCAGCTGCGATCCGCTGCAGATTGAGCCCTCGATCGTGTTTGTTCCCGCACCTGACGGGCGGGAGCGGGGGACTGTGATCGTTGCCCATGGCGGAGGGTTTGCCTGGCGGACGGGCTGCGAGGGCTTTAATGTGGCGGCTCATTTCAACGATGCCGGTTTCGCCGCTGCGGTACTGACGTATCGGCTCGTCCCGTATACGCGGCGGGACGCGATGGCAGACATGCAAAGAGCGATCCGAGTACTGCGACACAGAAAAGCTGAGCTTGGCATCAGCGATAAAATCGCGGTCATGGGTTTTTCGGCCGGCGGGATGCTCTCGGGCAATTGCGCTACTCATTTTGATTTCGGCGATCCGGGTGCCGGGGATCCGGTTGAGAGGCAATCCTGCCGCCCCGACGCATGTATCGTCGGGTACGGCGCTTTCTCCTCCACCTCATTTCCTCGCCCGTTTTCACCGACACCGATATCGGAAGAAACGCTGGCGGAGGAGCAGTATCTGTCTGTTGAGCGCAATCTGACAGCGCAGACGCCGCCTTTTTTTATCTGGCAGACAAACAGCGACGATCCCAGGCTGTCTATGAATCTGGCCTGGCATCTCCAATGCGCCGATATCCCGTTTGAGCTGCACTGCTTCCCGGGCGGCGCGCATGGTTTGGCTCTGGCGGACGGCAACAACGATCTGGGCTTAAAGCTGCCGCATGTGGCGCATTGGGCCGGGCTCTGCTCCGAATGGCTTACCGATCTGGGCTTTTGATACTTTATATTAAAGGGGGATCATCAATGAACCGAAAGGAATTTATGCGCGTGACGCCCGAATCTGTGGGCGTGCCCTCGGGGGCCGTACAGTGGCTGATCGATATGCTTGAAAGCGGTTATACAGAGCCGCACGGGCTTATTCTCATGTGTCACGGAAAGATTTTTGCCGAAGGCTGGTGGGCTCCTTACGCGCCGGGTATCCGCCACGGACTGCAATCTCATACGAAAACCTATGCCGCGACTGCCGTCGGGATCGCCTGCACGGAAGGACTTGTGAAGCTGGATGAGCGGATCATCGATATTTTCCCGGATAAAGCGCCGACGGAGCCATCGGAGAATCTAAAAAAGCTTACCGTTCGGGACGTTTTATGCATGGGCTGCGGTATGGACGTGATGCCGAGGCCGAGCGTTGACTGGATCAGGGAGTTTCTGGCGACTCCCGTAAACCATGTTCCCGGCACGACGTACATGTACAACAGCATGGGGTCGACCTTGCTGGGCTCAATAGTCTGCGCGAAAACGGGTCTAGGGCTGCACGACTACCTCAAGCCGCGTCTGTTTGACAAGCTCGGCATCGATGCGCGAAACCTGCGGTGGATGCGCATGCCGGACGGCATGGAGGTCGGCGGCGGCGGGCTCAAGGCTACAACGGAAGATAATCTGCGTTTGATGAAGCTCTACCTGGATGGCGGAGTCTGGGATGGCGAGAGGATTCTCGCGGAGGATTATGTCCGTCTGGCAACATCGCTTCAAAACGACAGCGCCGGCGAAGAGAAGGTCAATCCGCCGGCTAAGGATAATTTTGTCGGTTACGGCTTTCAAATCTGGATGTGCCGTCCCAAGGGCGTTTACAGAGCCGACGGCGCTATGGGTCAGTTCACCATCGCGGTTCCGGATAAAGACCTCCTAATTGCCATAACGGAAAACGCCTCGGGTGCCCATGCGGCGCAGACAACCCTGGACGCTATGTGGGACTTCCTTAAAAAAATCCCCGATGCCGATAAATTGCCGGAAGATGCGGCGGCGGCCGCGGCCCTGGCATCCCGGATGCGGCGGCTGGCGCTGCCAAGCGAGCCGTATGCGCCCTTCAGTCCGATCGCGGAGACGGTGGACGGGACAGAGTGGCGTATTACCGACGGCACACTGATTGTGGGTGACAGGATCCGTCAGTTCATGACCGGAGCGCAGCTGCCAGCGGCGGTGACGGCCTTCGGATTGCGTTTTCGCGAGGACACCTGTACCTTCGATTTCAGCAGCGGTGCAGGGCAGCTGGCGCTGACCGCGGCGATCGACGGCACGCGAAGGCATAACATGCTCGATGGTGAGCAAACGCTTGTCAGCGCCGCCTGGACAGCGCAGGATACGCTTCTTTTAACGATTCGCATGATTGAAGGCTGCTTTATTCAAAGGCTGGAATTCCGGTTTGTGGGAACGCAGTGCACTGTTTCGACCCTGGGAACAGGAACATTCGGAGCACCGGCACCGGAAGCCGTCACTGCTTTTCGCTGCTGAAAACAGGCAATACCGTTCTCCTGCGAAATGGAAGAACGGTATTAACGGCCATGCGGGCGCTTTTTTACGAACACGACCTTAAACATGCTTTATTCTTTTATAACTTAATTATTCCTTATCGGAAAATAAGTCGGTATTAACCGATCACTTATCACAGGGGGAAGATTGCGATGGAGCTGCGCGCGGATGCTTTCGGAGAAAACATAACTTTTTTCGGCAGAACACTTTTTGACAGACAAGAGGGTATCATACATTTCAACTGGACCGGCTCCGGTTTCGAGATTACCTTCCGGGGGGCAAAGGTCGAAGCGGCGCTTGCCGGAAGTACGGATTATTATCCGACGGAGGGGACGAATGTTCCCTGGCTGGCTGTTTTCCTGGATGGCGAACGCCTGCCGGTTCAGATTACTGAGGTTCCGGACGGCGTTCGTTCCTATATACTTTTTGAGAGCCCGGCGCCCGAAACACATACCCTCAGAGTACTCAAACGTTCGGAGAACAATAAGGGACGTGTCGGTATCCGCAGCCTCGGCGTTACGGGTGATATACTGCCGCCGAAGCTCAGCGCACGCCGCCCGCGTCTTGAATTCATCGGTGATTCCATCACCTGCGGGTTCGGAAACGAGACCGACGAGACGGGCATGTTTAAAACGGCGCTTGAAAACGGCTTTAAGGCGTACAGCGCGGTCGCGGCGGAGCTTCTGGATGCCGACTATAACAGCATCTGTAT
Source organism: Clostridiales bacterium (assembly GCA_012729975.1). Taxonomy (GTDB): domain Bacteria; phylum Bacillota; class Clostridia; order Oscillospirales; family Oscillospiraceae; genus JAAYBW01. Next base: position 4,428 of record JAAYBW010000103.1, on the reverse strand, counting down.
TTCCGGTATTCCGCTTTGCAATTCCTATAACGAGAACTTTTCTATAAAACTCCCCGATTTTTCCGATTTCCGGCCGCCGCGGCGCGCGATGGAGGATTACTATGCGTACACGGATCGGTTCGGTCAGGAAGCCTCGGGCTTAACATCCGGCTTTGAAGAATGGGATTTTAATAAGTTCCTGCCCGACGCGATCATCGTGAACCTGGGCACGAACGACGCGTTCCGCTGCAAGGCCTCGGGGAATGACCCGGAAGAGGAGCGGCATTTCGAGCGGCGCTATAAGGAATTTATATATCTGCTGCGCCGCCTCAACGGCCCCGGCCCGGTGATCGGCTGCACGCTTGGCTCCATGGATTACTATCTCTACGACAATATCTTAAGAGCGGCGGATGCGTATCGGTCTGAAACCGGCGATACACGGATATTCTGTTTTAAATTCGGCGGCATGTTCATTTGGGAGGAAGGCTCCGGCGCGCTTGGCCATCCGTCTGTGAAAACACATGAGCGCATGGGAAAAGAGCTGGCCGATGTTCTGAAAAAATGGATCTGACTTCAATACAACGGAGATTTTATGATGGCAAAGCCTGAAAACAGAATTTTTCTGATTACATATCCGGACTCGCTGGGCAGGAACATACGGGAGCTTCATCAAATCCTGGATACGCATTTTAACAAAGCCATAGGCGGCGTGCATCTTTTGCCGTTCTTTCCGTCGTCGGGAGACAGAGGCTTTGCTACCACGGATTACAGTAAAATCGACAGCGCCTTCGGCACATGGGACGACGTTGAGCGGCTGGCCGGAAGCTATATACTTATGGCGGATTTCATGATTAACCACATCTCGGCTCAAAGCGCTTTTTATCGCGACTTTCTTTCTCTTAAAGATAATTCGGCTTACCGTGATATGTTTATCAGGTATAAGGATTTCTGGCCGAACGGAGAGCCGAGCGATGATGATATAGAGCTTATCTATAAACGAAAACCTAAAGCGCCTTATACCGTTGCGCGATTTGCCGACGGCACGGAAGAAAAGGTGTGGTGCACTTTCGGCGAAGAGCAGATAGACCTTGATTGCAGAACCGTGACAACTCGGGATTTTATTAAGCGAACCCTGGCGCATCTGGCACAGACGGGCTCTTCGGTCATCCGGCTGGACGCGTTTGCCTATGCCGTTAAGAAAGCCGGAACAAGCTGCTTTTTTATCGAACCGGAAATATGGGAGCTCCTGTCCTTCTGCGCGGATGTCTTAAAGCCGTACCGGGCATCGATTTTGCCGGAGATACACGAGCACTACTCCATTTCGCTCAAGCTGGCTGAAAAAGGCTTCGCTGTATATGATTTCGCGCTGCCTATGCTGCTCATAAACGCCATTTATTACGGCAGGACAACATTTCTGAAAAACTGGCTCGGGATATGTCCGAGAAAGCAGTACACTACGCTGGATACACATGACGGACTCGGTGTCGTTGACGTCAGGGGGCTGCTGCCGGACGAGGAACTTGATAGAACCCGGGAAGATATCTTTCGATATGGAGCCAATGTAAAGAAGATATACAATTCGCCCGGCTACAATAACCTCGACATATATCAGATCAACTGCACGTATTATTCGGCGCTGGGTGACGATGACGATGCGTATCTTCTCGCGCGCGCGGTGCAGTTTTTCGCGCCCGGAACACCTCAGGTTTATTATGTCGGCCTCCTGGCCGGAAGAAACGATATTGAGCTCCTGGAGAGAACAAAAGAGGGCCGCAACATCAACAGACATTACTACAGCGCGGATGAGGCCGCCCGCGAAGCGCAAAGACCGGTTGTTCAAAAGCTGCTCAGGCTGATGGACTTCCGAAATACTCATACCGCTTTTGACGGTGGTTTTGAGCTTTTGGATTGCAGCGAGAGCACGCTGCGTGTGCGCCGCGCAAACGGCGCGGAATATGCCGAGCTGGATGCCGATTTTATTAAGAAGACCTTTACGATCCGTTATTCGGGGCCGCTTGGGCCTGAAATCCTCGATATCTGAAGGAGGCGCGCGGCGATGGTCGAAGTGGTCGCTCTCGGAGAGCTGCTTATTGATTTTGTAAGCTGCGGAAAAAGCGCACAGGGAAACGGCCTTTTTGAAGCCTGTCCGGGCGGCGCGCCGTGCAATGTGCTGGCGATGCTCAGCAGGCTCGGAAGGAAAACCGCGTTTATCGGCAAGCTCGGTGATGATATGTTCGGGCAGCGTCTTAAAAAGGCGGTCGAAGAACTCGGAATTGATACGCGCGGAATCGTTTTCGACCGAAGCGTCAGTACGACTCTGGCCTTTGTCGATACCGGCGCGGGCGGAGAGCGCAGCTTCGCGTTCTGCAGAAAACCCGGAGCCGATATGATGCTCAGGCAGGAGGAGCTCGACAAGACGCTCCTTGAAAACTGCCGGATATTTCATTTCGGAACACTGTCCATGACGCACACCGGCGTGCGCGAAGCAACGCGGGCCGCCGCGGACATCGCACTCCGTAGCGGGGCGCTTATATCGTTTGATCCAAACCTGCGCCCGCCGCTCTGGGACAGCACGGCGGAAGCAAAGGCGCAGATCGAATGGGGCTGCGCCCATTGCGACATACTGAAAATTTCGGACGACGAGGCGGAATTTTTAACCGGGATCACTTCCGCGAAGGAAGCAGGAATGGCCATTCGGGGCCGCTTCCCGAATATCGGACTCATTTTTATCACATGCGGACGAAACGGCAGCATCGCTTTATACCGTGACCTTGTCGTTTGCGCCGAAGCCTTCAGGTTTCCGAATACGATCGACACCACCGGAGCCGGCGACACCTTCTGCGGCTGCTGCCTGGATGCTGTGCTCGGTGAGGGACTCGGTAATTTAACGATCGAGAAAATATTAAAGATGCTGCGGTTCGCAAGCGCTGCCGCCGGGATTGTTACCACCAGAAAGGGAGCTTTATCGGCGATGCCGGAAAGGCACGAGATTCTCGAGTGTGTAAAGTCAGCTCCCGGCGGATGCTGATGCGGCACCTGCGGCAGCTGCTGCTTCCGTAACACAGTCGATAGTCAGCACCACCGCCAAAGCAACGATCTCATCGTTGGAATTTGCGATATCCAGTTCATAGCAGTCTCCCCAGGTCATCCACTTTTTGTGGATGTTCGCAATCGGACGACCGGATTGCGTTATCCGATAGTCATGAGCCGTAAAGCTGCCGTCAACTTCCCATCCCGGTCCGTCGATCCTGTATCTGGGGAACAGGAAAGTAAACTCCTTGACGATCTGCGCGATCTGCCGTCCGTTCACGAATACATGATACTTTGGCAGGAAACTCCACACCTTCTGCCGGATGAAGGCAGCCTCTGAGCCATCCGTGCCGTAAACATGGAGCTTTTTGCCCCAGGAGAACAGCTCTCCCTCAACGAAATAGCGATCCTGCCCGAACTCGTCCTTGATTGTAAACCGGTCTTTCCATGAAAAGACCTTTTCTCTTATATATAGTTTCATAATAACTCCTCGCATTTTTTGCTTATTCGCGGTTGCCGAACAATATTTGCACAAGGGGCCCCACATCTCTGTGAGGCCTCTTTGCTGTCTGTTGCTTCTCTATGCGGGCTCGTATACCTCTAGCGGCTGTCAGCTATGGTCAGAATCCGGAAGGGGAGCGGCAGCGGCCGCCGTGGCCGGAGCGCCTGCTGCCAGCTTGCCGCCCAGGGCGCCCAGAATAAGACTCTTGAGGTCAATGCCCATACCCGCGCTGAAACCCTCCGTAACCTGGGTTGTCCCGTTGACGATATCGGCCAGAAGCTTGGCAGTGTTGCCTTCGCCGTACATGGTTATCTTGTCAACCTTGGACAGAGGCTCGGCGATATTCCTGGCGATCTCAGGCAGGGCAGCCATAACCATTTCCACAACTGCGGCTTCGCCGTACTTGCGCATAGCTTCCGCCTTTTTATCGATGCCTTCCGCTTCTGCCAGTGCCTTCGCGCGAATAGCCTCGGCCTGGGCCTTACCTACAGCGGCGATGCCGTCGGCTTCCTTCTCCTTGGCGTACTTCTGAGCCTCGGCAATCTTCATGGCGGCGGCAGCTTCCTGCTCCTGCTCATAACGACGGGCTTCGGCATCCTTCTGGCGCTTGTAAAGCTCGGCTTCGGCTTCCTGCTCCTGACGGTAGCGTTCCGCATCGGCCTTAGCGCGAATCTGAGCGTCCAGAGTCTGTTTCATGACGTCGACTTCGCGGGATTTGAGTTCGGCATCGCGTTCAGCCTTTGCGATATTGGCATTGGCGGTAGATATTTCGATGGTTTTGCGCTGTTCCTGCTCCTGGATGGAGTAGGCCGCATCGGCTTCGGCTTTTTTCACGTCGGAGAGCTGCTTGAGCTCGGCCTGACGGATTGCCAGTGCGTTTTGCTTTACCGCAATTTCCATCTCGGACTGAACCTTGG
>JAAYBW010000102.1 GCA_012729975.1 Clostridiales bacterium | reverse complement strand
TATCATGGCGGACCTACATGCGTAATATCACATGATATCTGTAAGCGCGGCTCCGGGATAAGCTGTTCAGGCATTGTTGGTGTGATCAATTATTATCGTCCGAGCTTTAGTGTTGTTATCAACATAATAATCAAATGTTATAAAATGGCAAAAGGAGCTCCGCTATGAGAAAGATTTTATTTGTGCTGTTAGCGGCAGCGCTGTTGCTTTCCTCATGTTCTGCGCCGGTAGAGGAACAGAATGCTCCGGAGCCTGAAAATACCGCAGCACAAGCTCCGGATATAAAACCCTCGCCCACGGCGAGACCGATGGCAACTCACGAACCGGAGCCAAAGCTCTATTCACCCGCGGACATACTGGGGAGCGCGGAACTCAACCCGTTTTATGATCTTGACCTCCCGGATAGCTTTTATTTGGAGTCGGTCATGATACACACGCCCGGTTGGGAAGATATCATCGGCGATATGGTCCAGTACCATATGTATTATGTCGTTCCGAAAGAAGACGAAAGTGTCAGAGCGCTGGCGCTTATCATGGGTGTGGAGTCGGAAGACAAGATCGCGGGATATATCGGTACGTTTCGGCAAGAGGGATGGCTGATGTTCGACGGCTACAACTCGGCAGGAATGCGCGATTGCGTGGCTGAAATATACATCACGGACAAACCCGACGGCTGGCAAGTACACCTTGTGTCTGAGATACCGGAGAAGAATGAGGGCCGGTATTTAAAAGTTTATCGAAGACAATTTCAACATGACTTTATTGGCGGGTATCTGTGAAGAAATGGATCTGACTCCCATACCGCGCGAATATAAAATCGACACCGTATACATCGATCGTGACGATATGAAGAAGGCAAGCTTTAGCGTGGTTTACCGGTCTGAGGATATAGCCGGCGTTGTTGAAAATGTTCTGAGTGCGGGACGCTATTCCCACTATTACGAAAACAGCGGAGTATTCAGTTATAGTTACGGAATACTTTTTGCGAGTGCCGTGTTTGACATCGACAATGGGACCATGCACATATATCAGACATGCAAAGGCATACCGGACACCGCGATAAGTGAATATGAAAACCGATCTCTATGGAAGACTACGGTTTATGGTTTTCCTCCGACAGCGGTATGAGCTTGCATGAAAACCATGATGACGGCTACAGCAATATTGCGTTCTATTCTACCGAATGGGGTGCGGTGGACAAAAACAGCCTGTTCCAATTCTCATATCCGTTCGGTGAATACAGAGCGCTGCTCTGGTACCGCCCGGATGAAAACCTATACGACATAAGAATAGAAAAAGTGAATTCCTATGTAAACTACGTCTATAACGTCGGAAGAAATGCCTTCGAAACAGTGTCTCCGGACAAAGCGATGGTTGACGGGTATCTGAAGGATATGTACACCGACACCGAAGTCCGGGATTTATACGCCGGGATATTCAGGGTTTTGGAGCAATACACTCGGGACTTTGCCGGATTGAGCTATGCTGAGCTCGCGGTGCTTCCGCCGGCGGAGGGCTATGCTCGCCCCTACCAGCGCGGGGAACGGTTTACGGGGGAACGGCGGGAGGTGCGGGCATGACGGTGGAAACGTTGGAAAAATGGAGCAAGGCAGCCGAAATATTACACGGCATGGGATATACCATATTCCAGATGCAGTACGGAACCGATGTGCCGGAGGGGCTGCACGTCCGATTCTGGGCAGCGACAAAACCGGACGTTATGGTGGTAACGCACAATCGGGCCGTGCACGAGGCGATATTGCGATATGATACGGAGCGCTGACACGGCTTGGGTCAGCGGCACCTCCCTGCCCCGGTAAACAAGCTCAGTCTCTTTGAAGCTCGCTCACGCACCGCTCGCAGACGGGTGTGCTTTTGAAGGCGAGCAGGTCGTCGGCTCTGCCGCAAAAAACACATGACTCATTGACAGGCGAGAGCAATATTCCGCCGCTGACCACCTGTATATTTACTTCCGAGCCGTGTTCAAGACCGAAGCTTCTGCGTATTTCGATCGGCAGGACTATCCTGCCGAGACGATCTATTTTTCTGTACATGCCTTTCATATTTACTATCCTTTCATTTCCGCCCGCCGAGGCGGTTTCCTTTTGTATTTGTTGTGATTCGCACCCGCTGACGTTGCAGCTGTTTTCGATAAAATGAACGCGAAAGAACATTTTGTAACTACTATTTGCTAAATGGGACTAATTTATGTTATAATGGTTACAAATAATTCTCGGAGGTGGTCGACAATGAATACTGCAAGCCTGATAAAGCTGATGGAATGCAAGCTGCAAGCGTATAGAAACGGACTGATAAGGGCCAGAAACGAGAAGGACACGGCCGCAATTGAGAAATGGGAAGACGGCTGCCTGGCCATTAAAGAAAGAATACTCGAGCTGCAGCAGGATTGATTCACATAGCCATAAGCCGCTACCGGATTGCTTTCCGGGGCGGCTTTGTTCGTTTCCCCCCCCCCGATTTAAGCGATTAGACAAGGCCGACAAGGCTTTTTTCTCTCCAATTTCAATATATCATTGAGTTTTAGCTTTAGAATACTCAATTATTATTTGATTGTCAAGCATTATTTTTGAATATTTCAAATATTTGTTGACACATCGGTTTGATCGGATATAATTATCTCAAGAGGTGATTGACGTGAGCCCGGATACGATTGCGGACAGAATCAGGAAGGCGCGGCTTGAGGCGGGCCTGACTCAGGCACAGGTCGCCGAGACTCTCGGCGTGACATATCAGGCTGTAAGCAACTATGAACGCGGTAAATCCCGAGTTGACACGGCCACGCTGATTAAGCTGTGCGCTTTGTACAATACGCCGCTGTCGAAGATCATCTCCGTACCCTCGCTTTTCGGCGACCGGGAGGGTGAATGGGACGATGCTTCGGGCGGCATGAGCGGAGCCGGCTCGACTTATCCCGCTCCGGCGCTTCCCGCGGGAGTAGCGCAGATTCTGGCCGAGCTCAATGACGAGGGCACATCGGCATGGGTCGACTACGGACATTATCTGAAAAGCCAGCCTAAATACCGCGCGCAGCCGGGCGAAAAGAAGGTTTTTCTGCCCGCGGAACCCAAGCAGCCGCGCATGATACGCCATTATCTGCATCCGGCCGCGGCAGGTTATGTAAACCCGGTTCTCAGCGAGGACTACGAGATGATAGACGCCTCGTCCGCACCGCCGGACGCGGACTATGCCCTTACCGTTTCGGGAGACAGCATGGAGCCTTATATAAAGGACGGCTCCATTGTGTACGTTGCCCGCGACACCGATATGAGAAACGGGGACGTGGGAATATGGTTTGTTGACGGCGAAACGCTGGTTAAGCAGTTTTGCGTTGACCATGTCGGAAATCTCTATCTGTTTTCACTAAACCGCAAAAGGGCCGACGCCGACCGCACGATATGGCACAACAGCGGTTCAAACGTAATATGCCAGGGCAAGGTGCTGATGAAAAAACGCGTTTCGCTGCCGTAGATTTATGCCCGGAGCCCGGAACGCGTCTGAATATTTATGTAAACCGAGGGCGCGGACAAAAAGGCCTGTAAGGATAAAAAAAGCTCCCCTTTGCGCAGTCCTGAATTTTTACTGTTTCAGGTGTCTGTTCAAAGGGGAGCGTTTTAATTTGCGGCTATGGCCTTAAATAAGCTTTATACCGATATCTCATATTTTATGTGATATCGGTATAAAACACTAATCGCCCAGCGTACCGAGTTCGAATACCGCTTTGTTAAATTGTTCGTACCAGTAATCGTTGAGCTCTCCGTATATCCTGATTTTTTTCGGATCGCTGTAATCATAATCCAATCCGGGGAACTTTTCGCACAGTTTTCTCGCCGTTACCTGAATGTATACGTCAAACAGTTTCGAACCGCTCAGGGGAATTGAAAAGTCGATAGTATGCAGATTATCCATAAGTAATTCTCCTTTCAGTTTGTACAAAAGTGTTAGTAATCATATAAAGAACTGAATAATACCATCCATATTATAACTAATTATTATCATTACTGCAAGCACTAAAAAACACAATTCCGCAGGATTCGGCAGGGACAGGGGGACGGTATTATTGTAACGTGATGACATTCGGCTTTTATTTTGGTAGAATACACTTCGAAAAGATGAGATCATCAATAATCGCTGTTCCGCTCGGAAGATGAGATGCGGCAAGTGCAGGGATGATTCGGGAAGAGGCTGAATGGATGAAAAGCAAATACGATCTTACAGAGGGCGGAATTCTTCAAAAGCTGCTGCTGGTGGCTTTGCCTATTATGGGCTCGCAGGCCCTGCAGATGCTCTACAATCTCACCGATATGTTTTGGCTCGGTCGGCTGGGGGCGGACGCAATAGCGGCTTCGGGTACTGCCGGCATGTTTATGTGGCTGTCATTCGGCTTTCTCATGATCGGCCGGATGGGCGCTTTGATCGGAGTTTCGCAGGGCTTTGGGCGAAATGACCGGGAAGACGCGCAGCGATATACGCAGAACGCCGTTTATGTCGCACTCGCGCTCGGTGTTTTTTACGGATTGCTTCTGGCGGTATTCCGCGGGCCTTTCATTTCGTTCTTTGCCATACAGGACACGAATGTTACGCAAAACGCGGAGCTGTATCTTCTTATTGTAGCGATCGGAATACCCTTCTCTTTCCTTACCTCGATTTTTGACAGCACGTTTGCTTCTTCCGGCAACGCACGCACACCTTTTCTGATCAACATTATCGGGTTGTGCGTGAACGCGTCGCTGGATCCCTTGTTTATTTTCACGTTTAAAGCCGGTGTCGCCGGAGCGGCGATCGCCACGGTTATCGGGCAGCTTGTAACGTTTACGGTTATGCTTATAGCCATGCATCGAAGCCGCCATCGTCCTTATGAAAGCTTTCGCCTGTTTACCCGGCCGTCCGCGGCACGTATTTCGCAAATCCTCCGCTGGGGAATTCCGGTGGGACTTGAGAGCATGTTTTTCACCGCCATGGCTATGGTGACCACACGCTTCACCGCGGTATTCGGCACGGGCGCTCTGGCCGCAAGCCGCGTAGGATCACAGGTAGAGTCTTTGACATGGCTTTTAGGCGGCGGATTCGGCACCGCGCTGACGGCGTTTATGGGTCAGAACTACGGCGCGGGTAAAAGTGACCGGATTCGGCGCGGCTTTCGTTTGTCCGCTCTTGTCATGACGGGGTACGGGCTTTGTGTGACGGCGATAATGATTTGGGGCGGTCGCGCGCTGATTTCTCTTTTTATAACCGAGACGGAATATATTCCCCTCGGCGTCGCCTATTTGCTGATCACGTCTATGTGTCAGGTTCCGCAATGCCTTGAGGCGGTTGCCGCCAGCGTGTTTAAGGGCACGGGGCGGACCGTTCCGCCATCTGTTGCCAGCATTGCATCAAACGCGCTTCGCGTTCTGCTCGCGTGGATACTGTCGAGAACGACGCTCGGTGTTTACGGCGTATGGCTCGGCATCTGCCTGGCCGCGGTAATTCGCGGGGGCTGGGTTTTTATCTGGTACCTGCTGTCCGCACGCTCCGCGCGGCGCGGCAACGCGCCCCGTACACAGGAGGTGACGGAGTGAGCGAAAGCACTGTATTTCGGCACGACTTCCTTCAGCCGCAGATTTTGGCATAGTAAGCACATTATTCGTCGTAAAAAGTGTGATATTGCTTACGATTATCGTTGTAATTTTTGTAAGCGGGTGATTATCGAAGGAGCGCGTCTGGCCGGTAAGACCCGGCTGATGAAAGAATTCGGCAGCAAGGCGTATGCGAATACTGGATATATCAATATATATCAACTTTGACTCCAACTCCGGAATGGCGGAGCTGTTCGGGTCGGACCTGAACACAGACCGTTTCATTATGGGGCTGGAGCTTTATGCCGGTCACAGGATTGAGGCAGATAATACTCTGCTTATTTTCGATGAGGTGCAGGAAGTGCCGAGAGCTCTTTCCTCCCTCAAATACTTCTATGAAAACGCGCCGCAGTATCATATCATCTGCGCC
>JAAYBW010000101.1 GCA_012729975.1 Clostridiales bacterium | reverse complement strand
TTTCCATTGCTTCAAAGCTGCCTCATTACAAGGTAAAAAGTTCTTCGGACTTTGACAGATTTTTCGATGAACAGAAAAGAAGACTCCGCACCGACAGGATAGACTACTACCTGATGCACATGCTCAACGATTCCTCTTCATGGGAACGTCTGAAAAACCTCGGGATTGAGGAATGGCTGGAGCGAAAAAAGCGCATCGGGGAAATAGGCTTCGCGGGCTTTTCCTATCACGGCGGAGCAGACAGCTTTTCGGGCGTAGTTGACGCCTACGACTGGGATTTTTGCCAGATACAGTACAACTATGTTGACGAAAACACCCAGGCGGGAACGCGCGGGCTCAACTACGCCGCCTCAAAGGGTCTGGACGTAATTGTGATGGAACCGCTCCGCGGCGGCAGGCTTACATATAAGCTGCCGACAGCCGCGAAAAAGCTTATTGAGGGCACCGGGCGAAGCGCCGCCGAGTGGGGTCTTCGCTGGCTCTGGGACAAACCGGCCGTCAGCGTTGTTTTGTCCGGTATGAACAGCGATGAAATGATCAGGGAAAACTGTCGGATAGCTTCCGCCTCTGCCCCGGGATGCGTTGCGCCCGGCGAAGAAGCGTTTTATACGAAGCTTCGCTCTGCCGTACTCACAGGCATAAGTGTCCCCTGTACAGGCTGCGGCTACTGTATGCCCTGTCCGCATGGGGTCGATATACCTGTCTGTTTTTCTGCGTTTAATACCCTTCGCTCCGAAGGCCGCGCCGCCGCGATGACCGAGTATGTGATGACAACCTCTCTTCGCCCCGTACCAACAGTCGCTTCGCGCTGTGTCGGCTGCGGCCGCTGCGAGCCTTTATGCCCGCAGCAAATACAAATACGCGAGGAGCTCAAGGCAGCGGCCGGGGCCCTAGAGACTCCGGTCTACAGGGTCATAACCGCGGGAGCAAAGCTTTTGGGCTACAGGCGCTAGACGCTTTTAATCAATTTAAAATTCAGGCTTCCTGCAGCCTGTTTCTATGTGAAAATAATCAAAATCAGTCCGTACAGCACCGAAGCAGCGAGGCCGAAAACTATCACCGGGCCCGCGATAACAAACATTTTCGCGCTCATTCCGGCGATCAGGCCCTCCGATTTGAACTCGAGCGCGGGTGAAACAACCGAATTTGCAAAGCCCGTTATAGGCACAAGAGTCCCCGCCCCGCCGAATTTCGCCAGTGTGTCATATATACCGAGACCCGTGAGCAGAGCGCCCAGGAACACCATACTTACCGATGTCGCGCCGGAAGCGAACTTCTCATTTAAGCCCGCGCTGCTCCAGCCGTTATAGATAATCTGCCCGATTGTGCAAATGATGCCTCCCGCTATAAAAGCCTTAAGCATGTTTTTTGCCAGCGGAGAATTCGGCGACATTTCTTTAACAAGGCGCGCGTATTCGCTGTTGGTCATCTTTATCATTTATATTACTCCGTTTTCCGCGTGATGATCTTATTCTTCCGCAAACGGAGTATATATATTTATACCGATTAACGGTAAAACGGGCTGACTCAAAGCGCCTGCAGTGCGCCTTGAGCCAGCCCGTCTCGGGTCGGCGGCCTGTGGTCAGTCGACCAGCTCTATTACAGCCATTTCAGCCGCATCTCCGCGGCGGGGGCCTATACGCACGATACGGCAGTAACCTCCGTTGCGCTCGGCGTATTTTTTTGCTATCTCGCTGAAAACTTTGGTTACCGTATCCTCGTCTGTCATGAATGAAAGAGCCTGACGGCGGGCAGCGAGCGTATTTCTTTTCCCGAGGGTTATCATACTCTCGGCTATAGGTCTGATTTCCTTAGCCCTGGTGACCGTGGTCTCCATGCGTCCGTTCTTGAGCAGATCGGTTACCTGCTGCCTGAGCATGGCCATACGCTGGTCAGTTGGCTTGCCGAGTTTGCGTGTTCCGGGCATTGGCGTTTCCTCCTGTTTGGATTAGTTGGTGTCATCGCTTGCTAGGGACAGACCCATCATGGTGAGTTTGTGTATAACTTCCTCAAGCGACTTTCTTCCGAGGTTCCTGACTTTTATCATCTCTTCCTCGGTCTTGCTTATTAGATCCTCGACCGTGTTGATATTCGCTCTCTTCAGGCAATTGAAGCTTCGAACCGAGAGGTCCAGCTCCTCAATCGTCATTTCAAGAACTTTATCTCTCTGTGTCTCCGCTTTCTCAACAACCGTGGATTTGCTTCCTATTGTCTCGGACAGATCGATGAAAAGAGTAAAGTGATCGCAGAGTATCTTAGCGCCGAGAGATATCGCATCGCGGGCGGTAATCGTTTTATTGGTCCAAACCTCTATCGTCAGCTTGTCATAGTCCGTCACGTTGCCGACGCGGGTATTCTCTACGGTGTAATTCACCTTTTGGACCGGGGTGTATATGGAATCTATCGGTATGACCCCAACCACTGCCTGCGCGGGTTTATTCCTTTCAGCCGGTACATATCCCCTGCCGTGGCTCAAAGTCAGTTCCATGGAGAGCGTGGCGTCCGGTCCCAGAGTGGCAATATGCAGCTCAGGATTGCGAATTTCGACCTCGCTGTCCGCCTTGATGTCTCCGGCGGTCACCTCGCACTTGCCGGATGCCTCTATATAAACGGTTTTAGTACCTTCGCAGTGCAGGTTCGCTATGATGTTTTTCAGGTTTAAAACAATTTCCGTTACGTCTTCCTTAACTCCCGGGATTGTCGAATACTCATGCGCGACGCCGGCAATCCGGACGGAAGTAACAGCCGTGCCGGGCAGTGAACTGAGCAGTATCCTGCGAAGCGAGTTGCCGAGTGTAGTACCGTATCCCCTCTCCAGGGGTTCAATGACATATTTGCCATAAGAGTTATCGCCCGGATTTTCTATGCATTCAATGCGCGGCTTTTCAATTTCTACCAAAATTATACCCTCCTCGTGTTTGCACATAGGTGCGTACTGTCAGCTCCGGGATCCGATTGCTGAAGTCGGATACATAAGACCTCGTATATGCACAAAGGTGCGTACTGTCAGCTTACCAATAGTGAGGGTTCTATTTACTTGGAATAAAGCTCAACGATCAGATGCTCTTCGATCGGAAGATCTATGTCCTCTTTTTCAGGAGTACCGATGACTTTAGCCACAGACAGGTTCCTGTCGTAATCGAGCCATTTCGGCGGCTGGCGGAAGCTGTTGGCTTCAATCGAGGACTTGAACTTCTCCAGATCTCTGCTCGATTCCTTGAGCGCTATAACCATCCCGGGCTTGACGAGAAACGAGGGAATATTCACCTTGCGTCCGTTTACGGTAAAATGGCCGTGGAGGACGAGCTGTCTTGCCTCAGGCCTTGACATGGCAAAACCAAGTCTGTAGACCGTGTTGTCCAAACGGGATTCGAGCAGTGAGAGCAGGTTTTCACCGGTCTGTCCCTTCATACGTGACGCTATATCGAAATAACCGCGGAACTGATCCTCCAGAACGCCGTAATATCTCTTGGCCTTCTGCTTCTCGCGCAGCTGCTGTCCATATTCGGAGTTTTTCTTGCGGCCTTGGCCATGCTGTCCGGGCGGGTAAGCGCGGCGCTCCACGGCGCACTTATCCGTATAGCATCTATCGCCCTTCAGGAACAGCTTTTGCCCTTCTCTGCGGCAAAGCCGGCAAACGGCGTCGGTATATCTTGCCATATTGTAACCTCCTGTTTCGGATCAGACGCGGCGCCTTTTGGGCGGGCGGCATCCGTTATGCGGAATCGGTGTAACGTCTTTTATCATCTCGACCTCAAGCCCGGCGGTCTGCAGGGCGCGGATGGCCGCTTCTCTTCCTGAACCGGGGCCTTTTACATAGACCTCAACGGTTTTGAGCCCGTGCTCCATAGCTGCCTTGGCCGCGGTTTCCGCGGCGGTCTGTGCGGCAAACGGAGTTGATTTTCTGCTGCCGCGGAATCCCATCTCACCGGCGGACGCCCATGAAATAGCGTTTCCGTTCAGGTCCGTAATAGTAACCATTGTGTTGTTGAAGGACGAGCGGATATGCACCGCTCCCTTTTCGATATTCTTACGCTCGCGCCGCTTTGTTCTCACGCGCTGCTTTGCGTTTTTTTGAGTTGCCACAGCATATCCCTCCCTTACTTCTTCTTATTGGCAATGGTTCTCTTGGGACCCTTGCGCGTACGAGCGTTGGTCTTGCTGCGCTGGCCACGGACAGGAAGTCCCTTCCTGTGCCTTAAGCCGCGATAGCTGCCGATCTCGGTAAGCCTCTTGATATCAAGAGCAACGCTTCTTCTCAGGTCGCCTTCCACCGTGAAATGTTTGTCTATATATTCGCGTATCGTAGCTTCGTCTGCTTCAGTAAGATCCTTGACTCTGGTGTCCGGATTAATTCCGGTAGCCTTAAGGATGTCCGTCGCGCTTTTTCTGCCGATACCATAGACATAAGTGAGGCCGATCTCGACTCTTTTGTCCTTAGGCAGGTCTACGCCGGCAATACGTGCCATACTTAATAATCAATCCTTTCGTTTAAAGTTGTCAGCCCTGTCTCTGCTTATGCTTGGGATTTTCGCAGATAACCATGACTCTGCCCTTGCGCTTTATAACCTTGCACTTTTCACACATGGGCTTGACTGAAGGTTTAACTTTCATATGAAAATCCTCCTGTTAAAGATTATTTGCTCCGCCATGTTATCCTGCCGCGGGTAAGGTCGTATGGAGACATCTGTACCGTAACCCGGTCGCCCGGCAGTATCCTGATAAAATTCATCCTGAGTTTACCCGATATGTGCGCGAGGATAGTGTGTCCGTTTCCGATATCTACTTTAAACATAGTGTTGGGCAGTGACTCGACTACGGTACCCTCGAGCTCGATCATATCGTCTTTTGCCAAATTACGTCCCTCCCCTGCGGATCTCGGCGCGGTAAATCGCCAGCGCCCTTTTTAACTGTCGGTCGGTAACCGGGCCGCCGATACCCCGTAATGCCGCTGTAAAATCTGTCTGCGGCAGTATCTGCAGGTGACGGAGGCTCTTTCGTTTCGGTTTCGCGAGCTTTCTCGCGTTGCCGTCTGCCAGCAGCGCGTATCCGGATTCCATCTCAAGAACGAAAAACACGCCGCCTTTATCTCTTCCGGCCGTGGAGACGGCCAGTCCCAGAAGCTTACGCTCCATAACTGCGGTCTCCGTCTGCCGGTGTAAGGATTTCCGGCTCTCCGTCGGTTATCAGAATGGTGTTTTCATAGTGAGCGGAGGGTTTTCGATCAGCCGTTTCCACCGTCCAACCGTCGTGAAGAACCCTGATCTCGGCTCCGCCCATGTTAACCATGGGCTCTACTGCAAGGGTCATTCCGGGAACAAGCCTTATTCCCCGGCCGGGTAAGCCTGTAACATAGTTCGGGATTTCGGGAGGCTCGTGCATCCTGTAGCCTATGCCATGCCCCACAAACTCCCTGACTACCGAATATCCGCGGCTTTCGCAGTATTTTTGTATCGCGCCGGAGATATCCGGCACCCGGTTTCCCGCCTTTGCGAATTTGATGCCCTCAAAAAAGCTTTGGCGCGTAACCGAGACGAGGTCTTTAACCTCTTGACTGCATTCTCCCGCGAAAAAAGTCGCCGCGCAGTCTCCGTGGTACTCTTTGAAATCATCCGTAATAAAAGCGCCTACGTCCACGCTTACAATGTCACCCTCCTGAATGGTGCGGTGCCCCGGTATGCCGTGTATAACCTGTTCGTTGATGGATATGCAAACGCTGGCGGGGTAACCGTTGTAGTTCAGGAATGAAGGTCTGGCGCCCTCGGATATAATATACTCTCTCACTGCCCTGTCGATGGCTCTAGTCGATACGCCGGGCTTAACCATTTCCCCTGCCAGAGCACGGGCAGCCGCGGTAATTTTTCCGGCCCTGCGCATCATCTCGATATCCCTCGCGGACTTGAGTAAAAGCATTTCACCCGACATCACAAATTCTCCAGGGCCTTGAGGATCGCTTTCGTGGTATCCTCCACATCGCTCATTCCGTCAATTGCAACAAGCTTTCCGCGAGACCTGTAGTAATCTATGATCGGTGCTGTCTGAGCATGGTACACAATCAAACGTTCTTTGACCGCTTCGGGTTTGTCATCATCGCGGTTAACCACATCGCTGCCGCACACGTCGCACAAACCTTTCTTTTTAGGCGGGAAAGACGAAAGACTGTAGGTAGCTCCGCAGTGGAGGCACACTCTGCGTGACGAAATTCTTTTTTGTACCCTGCTGTCGGATATGTCAAGAAACAAGACCGCGTCTATGCCAACATTCATGTTCTCGAGCATTTCCGCCTGTATCTGAGTTCTGGGGATACCGTCGAGGATATACCCGTCCTTGTATTTTTCATCGGAGAGAACTTCCTTTACGACGCTTATTATGATGTCGTCAGGAACCAGCTTCCCCGCGTCCATGTATTCTTTTGCCTTTAGTCCCACCGGTCTGCCTTCATTTATCGCTGCGCGCAGAATATTGCCGGTGGATAGCGTCGGAATGCCCAGCCTTGCTGATAAAAGTGCCGCTTGCGTGCCCTTTCCTGCTCCGGGTGGTCCCAGGATTATGAGCTTCAAACTTGTCGCTCCTTTCGGCTATTCAAGGAATCCCTTGTAATGCCTCATCATCATCTGAGTCTCGAGCGACTGCACTATTTCAAGCGCTACTCCTACCGCGATGAGTATGGAGGTTCCGCCGAGCGATATTCCTGTCATGTTGGATACACTGCTGAATATAAGAGGCAACACTGCCAGCACCCCGAGATAGACAGCGCCGAAAAGCGTAATCTTGTTTAATACCTTGCGTATAAACTCCGATGTCGGCTTGCCGGGTCTGAAGCCGGGGATGAAGCCGCCGTTGCGTTTGAGATTGTTCGCGATCTCCACCGGATTGAACTGGACCGTCGAGTAGAAAAACGAAAACGCGATGATCAGCAGGAAGTACGCTACGATATATACGACCGACGTGCTGTCTATCGCTTTGAGAACCCCTGCCCAGAACGAGCCTGTCTCCGGCTTCGGGAAGAACATAGCCATGGTTGCCGGAAGCGATGCTATCGACTGAGCGAAGATAATCGGCATAACACCGCTCATGTTTACCTTCATCGGAAGGTGCGAGCTCTGCCCGCCGTACATTTTTCTGCCCACAACTCTCTTGGCGTACTGTACCGGTATCCTGCGCTCCGCCTTCGACATGAACACTATCAAAACCACTATGGCGAGTGCCCCGATTATAATCAGCGCGAACTGATACCAGGCAAGAGCGCCGGTTGAAAGATTCGTAAACATGGCGAAAGTGCCGCTGGGCAGTCTGGAGATAATGCTTGTGAAAAGGATAATGCTTATGCCGTTTCCGATTCCGAACTCCGTAATCTGCTCGCCGAGCCACATTAAAAGCGCGGAACCGGCGCCGAACGTCAGAATAATAACGATGGCGGTCCAAATGCCCGGCTGAGTAACAAGCCCGTTATTGCTTATCAGCAGATAATAGGCAAAGCCCTGCAGGAGTCCTATACCGACGGTGGTGTATCGGGTAATCGAAACTATTTTCTTTCTGCCTTCTTCTCCGCCTTCCTTCTGGAGGCGTTCAAGGGCAGGTATCGCGATCGTCAGCAGCTGGATTATGATCGAGCTGTTAATATAAGGCTGTATGGACAGCGCGAATATCGTCGCAGTCGAAAATGCGTTGCCTGACATCACGTTGTAGAGGCCTAACACGGTATTCTGCAGTGTCGAGAAATAACTCTGCAGCTGCGCCGTATCGATATAAGGCACAGGTACGGCGTTGCCGATACGGTACAGGAGAATTATGAATAGCGTGAAAAGGATCTTTTTACGCAGATCTTCTAACTTCCATGCGTTTCGGAATACCTGGAACAATCATACCACCTCTGTCTTTCCGCCTGCCGCTTCAATCTTTTCTTTCGCAGTCTCGGAAAACGCAGAGGCACGAACGGTGAGTTTCTTTGTAATCTCGCCGTTGCCAAGGATTTTTACGCCGTATTTACATTTAGACAGCAGGCCGGCGCTTAAAAGAGCCTGAGCGTCGATTTCGGCACCGTCTTCAAATCTGTCAAGCGCGGAAACGTTCACGAATTCAAGGGGCTTTGCGAAAATGTTATTGAAACCCCTTTTGGGAACACGCCTTGCAAGCGGCATCTGTCCGCCTTCAAAGCCGACTCTCACACCGCCGCCGCTGCGCGCTTTCTGTCCTTTGTGGCCTCGGCCCGCGGTCTTTCCGTTTCCGCTTCCTATTCCTCTGCCCTTGCGCTTGGCTTCCTTGACGGAGCCGGCAACGGGAGAAAGTTCGCTAAGCTTCATGCAGACACCTCCTCTGTCTCCGTTACCTTCACCAGGTAACCAATCTGGGCAATTTTCCCTCTGGTCTGCTCATTGTCGGGCTGGATGGTAACATTGCCGATCTTCCTCAGGCCGAGGGAGCGCGCGGTATCAATGTGTTTATCCATCCTGCCGCTCAGGCTCTTGACGAGCTCTATCTTAAGGTTTGCCATGACTGCTCCTCCTAACCCAGAATCTCGGCTGCTGTTTTTCCGCGGACTCTGCCAACCTGCTCCGCGTCGCGCAGAGCAATGAGTCCCTTCATCGTTGCCGCAACCACATTGTTCGGGTTGTTTGACCTAAGGCACTTGGTCCTGATATCCGTTATGCCCGCGGCCTCTACTACGGCGCGCACCGGGCCGCCGGCTATAACTCCGGTTCCGGGTGCCGCAGGTTTAAGCAGAACTCTGCCGGCTCCGAACTCACCGGTTACCTCGTGAGGTATCGTGCCTCCCGAAAGAGTGATGGTCACGAGGTTCTTTTTCGCGTCGTCTATTCCCTTGCGAATAGCTTCCGCCACTTCGGAAGCCTTGCCAAGGCCGTAGCCTACCCTGCCCTTGCCGTCTCCTACAACGCAAAGCGCAGCGAACTTGAATATGCGCCCGCCCTTGACCGTTTTAGAGACACGGTTGAGGGAAACCACTTTTTCCACGAATTCGGACTGGGGTTCATCCTGTCTTCTGTTGTTGTTATAAGCCATTATTCCGTCTCCTTCCGGTCAGAATTTCAGGCCGCCCTCGCGGGCGCCTTCAGCCAGGTTCTGGACTCTGCCGTGGTAGACATAGCCGCCGCGGTCAAATATCACAGTGTCAATACCTTTTGCCAACGCGCGCTCCGCAACGATCTTTCCTACCTTCTTTGCGGCCTCGCAATTGCCTCCGGAACCGCCGAAATCCTTCTCCACCGAGGAGGCGGACACGATCGTGTTGCCGTTTGTATCGTCTATAATCTGAGCGTAAATATGGCTCAGGCTCCTGAATACGCAAAGCCTGGGTCTTTCGGGCGTACCAGAGATCTTCGCCCTGACTCTTCTGTGGCGCTTTAAACGGGCACCGTTTGTATCGGGTCTTTTTATCATTCTGTGTACACCTCCTTTTATTTAGATCCGGTCTTGCCTTCTTTATGGCGCAGAATCTCGTTGGCATACTTGATTCCTTTGCCCTTATAAGGCTCCGGCGGTCTTTTTCCTCGAACATCGGCCGCAAACTGACCGACCAGCTGATTATCGATTCCCCTGATGATTATCTTGGTTGCCTCCGGCACTTCTATCGTTATTCCGGGAATCTCATCCACGAAAACCTGATGGGAATAGCCCAGGTTCATAACGAGCTGTGTGCCCTGCTTCTGCGCTCTGTATCCGACTCCGTTCACCTGAAGTTCCTTCGAAAAGCCGTCCGTAACGCCCTTGACCATATTGGCTACAAGCGTACGTGTGAGCCCGTGCAAAGAGCGATGAAGCTTATCGTCACCGGGGCGGGAAACATTTATCACGCCGTCCCTGAACTCCAAATGCATGTCGTGATGGACCGTGCGCTCGAGGGTTCCCTTGGGGCCTTTAACCGTAATATGACTGCCGTCGATTTTAACGTCGACCGTATTGGGAACGGTTATCGGTGTTCTTCCTATTCTTGACATCCTCGCTCCCCCTTACCACACGAACGCAAGGACTTCTCCGCCGATGTGAAGGCTTCTTGCCTTCTTGTCGGTCATGATGCCCTTGGATGTGCTGACGATGGCAACTCCCAGACCTCTGAGTACTCTCGGGAGCTCTTCGGCTCCGGCGTAAACGCGCAGGCCGGGTTTGCTCACTCTGCGAAGCCCTGAGATAACCTTTTCCTTGCCGGTGTTGTATTTGAGAGCGATCCTTATGACACCCTGCGTGCCGTCGTCGATTATCTGGTAATTCTTGATGAAGCCTTCCTGAAGAAGAATCTCTGCGATGGCCTTCTTCATATTGGAGGCGGGGATATCGACAGTGTCATGCTTTGCGGAGTTTGCGTTGCGGATTCTTGTGAGCATATCCGCAATTGGATCCGTGATCTGCATATTATCTTTTCCTCCTTGTGAAAGTTACAGGCCGTCGGCCTGTTCAGGCGGCGAGGTTCCGAACACCATATGATTCCGGCCTTTCGCCGTCCCGCCGGGTTAGCCGCGCTGCGTCTTATGCCCTTGCGGACGGGTCTTACCAGGAAGCCTTCCTGACGCCCGGCAGCTGGCCTTTATACGCCAAATTGCGGAAGCATATACGGCAGACGCCGTAATCTCTCAGATACGCGTGAGGACGTCCGCAAATCTTGCACCTGTTATAGCTGCGGGTGGAGAATTTTGCAGGCGCTTTCTGTTTGAGTATCATCGATTTCTTAGCCATTTTTCTCCTCCTCAGTTCTGAGTGAAGGGCGCGCCCAACAGTGAGAGCATCTCACGCGCTTCCTCATCCGTTTTGGCCGTGGTGCAGATTACAATATCCATACCGCGGATTTTGTCGATCTTGTCATAGTCGATCTCAGGGAATATAAGCTGTTCCCTGACGCCGACGGCGTAGTTGCCGCGCCCGTCGAAGGAGTTGGGGCTTATTCCGCGGAAGTCGCGGACTCGGGGAAGAGCCACGTTCAGGAATTTGTCCAGAAACTCCCACATTTTATCCTGACGAAGGGTTACCTTCACGCCGACATTCATTCCGGCCCTGAGCTTAAAGTTCGCAACGGATTTTCTCGCCTTGGTAACAACGGCGCGCTGGCCGGTTATGGCGGATATCTCGTTAACGACGGCTTCAAGCGCCTTGGCGTTGTCCTTAACATCGCCGCAGCCTACATTTACCACTACCTTTTCAAGGCGGGGTATCTGCATAGGGCTTTTATACTCGAATTTCTTCATGAGGGCGGGAGCGACCTCTTCCTGGTATTTGGTTTTCAGTCTGGGCATATCTGCTCCCTCCTCATATCGTCTCGCCGCATTTCTTGCAGACGCGAACCTTTTTCCCGTCATTAAGAAACTTAACTGCGTGTCTTGTGGGTTTTCCGCACTTAGGGCATACGCGCATTACTTTGCTGGCGTATATGGGGGTTTCAACCTTGATTATACCGCCCTGGTCGCCCTGCTTGCGGGGCTTCTGGTGTTTGGTCGCTACGTTCACGCCCTGAACGATGAGCTTGTTGGAGTCCGGCATTGCGCGCAATACCTTTCCCTCTTTGCCCTTGTCCTTACCGGACAGGACTACGACTGTGTCGTCTGTTCGTATATTCATACCACAGCCCCCTTAAATTACTTCGGGAGCGAGAGACAGGATCTTCATATAATCCTTGTCGCGCAGCTCCCTGGCCACGGGGCCAAAGATACGTGTGCCTCTGGGGTTTTTGTCCTCTTTTATAAGGACCGCGGCATTCTCGTCAAAGCGGACATAGGTGCCGTCGGCACGGCGCACGCCCTTGGCGCTGCGCACGATAACCGCGCGGACTACCTCGCCCTTTTTAACTGTACCGCCGGGAGCGGCTTTTCGTACGGAGGCAACAATAACATCCCCGATATTTCCGTACCTTCTCATGGAGCCGCCCAGAACGCGGATACACTTCAATTCCTTGGCGCCGGTATTGTCGGCAACCTTCAGATAGGTTTCCTGTTGTATCATTATGGGCCTCCTTACTTAGCCTTCTCGACGATTTCCACAAGACGCCATCTTTTGTCCTTGGAAATGGGTCTGGTCTCCATGACACGGACCCTGTCGCCTATACGGCATTCATTGTTCTCGTCGTGAGCTTTGAGCTTGTAAGTTGATTTGATTATTTTCTTATAGAGGGGGTGAGCAACGCGGTTGGCTACGGCGACTACTATCGTTTTGTCCATTTTATCGGAAACGACGATACCGACTCTTGTTTTTCTTGATGTCGTTCTCTCATTCATTCCGGTTACCTCCCGAGCTCTTTTTCTCTGAGAACTGTCTTGACACGGGCTATATTGCGCTTTACTTCGGCGATCTTTACCGGGTTGTCAAGCTGGTTCGTGGCGTGCTGCATCCTAAGGAAGAAAAGATCCTTTTTGAGCTCCTCAAGCTTGCTGTTGAGTTCCTCGGTGGTCAATCCTCTTACTTCGCTGGCCTTCATCATTCTGCACCGCCTGTCTCTTCATCGCGGCTTACGAACTTGGTCTTTATCGGCAGCTTATGGCTCGCCAGACGCAATGCTTCGCGCGCGCTTTCCTCGCTGACGCCGGACATCTCGAACAAAACCCTGCCCGGCTTAACTACTGCCACCCAGTATTCGGGAGAGCCTTTGCCTGAGCCCATTCGGGTTTCGGCCGGCTTTTGTGTGACAGGTTTGTCGGGGAAAATCTTGATCCATACCTGGCCTCCGCGCTTTGTGTACCGAGTCATGGCGATACGAGCCGCTTCGATCTGGTTGCTGGTTATCCAGGCCGGCTCGAGAGCGACAAGGCCAAACTCGCCGTAATTTATCTTGTTTCCGCGAGTGGCAGCGCCTTTCATACGTCCGCGCTGCTGCTTGCGATATTTAACTCTTTTCGGCAGAAGCATCAGTTAGCTCCTCCTTCCCTGGGTGCGGAATTGCTTCCGGGGTTTGCTGCGCCCGGTTGATTTGCGCCGCTCGGACGGTTTGCGCCGTAGCCGCCGCCCGGACGGTTGCCGCCGTAGCTGCCGCCGCCGCTCGGACGGTTGCCGCCGTAACTGCCGCTGCCGCCCTGACGATTGCCGCCGCCGTAGCTGCCGCCGCCCTGGCGATTGCCGCCGTAGCTGCCGCCCTGACGATTGCCGCCGCTGTAGCCGCCGCCCTGACGATTGCCGCCGCGGCTGCCTCTGCGGTCCTTGTGGTCGCGCTCATTGAGCCTGCTCATATCCATGACTCTCGGGGTCGTGCGAAGGGTTTGGCTGAGTATCTCTCCCTTATATATCCAAACCTTAACACCTATACGGCCGTAAGTCGTGGCTGCCTCGGCAAAGCCGTAATCGATATCGGCGCGTATTGTCTGCAGAGGAATCGTGCCCTCATGATAGCTTTCGCTGCGAGCTATCTCGGCGCCGCCGAGCCGTCCGGAAACATTTACCTTGATACCGCGGACACCGAGCCTCATGGCTCTTTGCATAGCGTTTTTCATGGCGCGGCGGAAGCTTATTCTCTTTTCAAGCTGCTGTGCGATATTTTCGGCAACGAGCTGTGCGTTGGCGTCGGGATTCTTTATTTCTACTATAGACAAAGCTACGGGCTTGCCGAACTTTTTCTCAAGCGTCAGTCTGAGCTTTTCGATCTCGGCGCCGCCTTTGCCTATAACAACGCCCGGTCTGGAGCAGTGGATGAATATTTTTATCTTTGCGCTGTCTCTTTCGATCTCTATCTTCGGCACACCCGCTCCGTACAGGAGTTCTTTAAGATATTTGCGGATCTTATAGTCTTCGACAACAAGATCTCCTACCTTGTCGTTTCTTGCGTACCAGCGTGAATCCCAGTCCATGATAACGCCAACCCTGAAGCCGTGCGGATTAACTTTCTGTCCCATAATTACTCCATCTCCTTCACGACTATGGTTATGTGCGACGTTCTCTTGTTTATCCTGGAGCTGCTGCCGCGCGCTCTCGGCATTCCTCTTTTGAGGATCGGGCCCGGATCGGCGTGGCATTCGCTCACGAAAAGGTTATCGGGATCCATCTCAAAGTTGTTCTCCGCATTGGCAACCGCGCTCTTTAAGAGCTTAACCATCAGTTCGGACGCTGCCTTCGGAGTCTGCAGCAGAATCGCCTCTGCGGTCTTTATTCTTTTGCCGCGGATAAGATCGCAGACGATCTTTACCTTGCGGGGAGAAATACGGGCATATTTGAGATGAGCCCTTGCGGTCTTTACTTCTTCCATGTCAGCACTCCTCCTTACTTACCGGTCTTGGCGCCGGCATGTCCCCTGAAAGTGCGCGTGGGGGCAAATTCGCCGAGCTTATGTCCGACCATGTCCTCGGTAACATATACCGGCACATGGCGGCGGCCGTCGTGCACCGCGATAGTGTGTCCGACGAAGGACGGGAAAATCGTCGAGGCGCGCGACCATGTCTTAAGAACTTTCTTGTCGCCGGTCTTGTTCATTTCATCGACTCTCTTAAGCAGCTCGGGAGCTGCGAAAGGGCCTTTCTTAATGCTTCTGCTCATCCTCGTTTCCCTCCTTACTTCGAATTGCGGCGTTTGACGATGAACTTATCCGTGCGGTTCTTCGTCTTACGGGTTTTGTAGCCCAGTGTCGGCTTGCCCCAGGGGGTGACAGGTCCGGAACGTCCGACGGGAGCCTTGCCTTCACCGCCGCCGTGCGGGTGGTCGACCGGGTTCATAACAGAGCCGCGCACCGTCGGTCTCCAGCCCATATGGCGTTTTCTGCCGGCCTTGCCGATCGAAATGTTTTCGTGATCGATGTTGCCGACCTGTCCGATGGTCGCCAGGCAGTTCATGCGCACATAACGCACCTCTCCGCTCGGCAGTCTGACCTGCGCAAGCTTGCCTTCCTTGGCCATGAGCTGAGCGGCTCCGCCCGCGCTGCGGACAAGCTGCCCGCCTTTACCGGGGTTGATCTCTATATTGTGGATTATCGTTCCCAGGGGTATAGCCGATATGGGCAGCGTGTTGCCCGGTTTAATATCTGCCGATTCGGAAGAAATCACCGAGTCGCCCGGCATCAGGCCGACAGGGGCGAGTATATAGCGGCGCTCCCCGTCTTTATACTCAATGAGAGCTATGTTGGCGCTGCGGTTGGGGTCGTATTCTATCTGAATAACAGTCCCCTCGACATCGAACTTGTCGCGCTTGAAATCAATAATTCTGTACTTGCGCCTTTCGCCGCCGCCGCGGTGGCGAACCGTTATTCTGCCGTAGCTGTTGCGTCCGGAGTTCTTCTTGAGCACTTCCGTGAGTTTCTTTTCGGGTTTGGCGTTTTTATTTACGCCGTCAAAGCCCGAAACGGTCATATGCCTTCTGGAGGGAGTGGTTGGCTTAAAGCTTTTTATTGACATTTATCACACCATCCCTTCAAAGAACTCAATGGTCTTCGAGTCCTCGGTCAGCTTGACGACCGCTTTTTTCCAGGTCTTTGTGTAACCCGAGGGGTACGCTCCCTGACGTTTTTTCTTTCCGGGCACGTTTGTCGTTGTAACCTTCCGGACGTTTACATCGAATATTTGCTCAACCGCAGCTTTGATTTCGGCTTTGTTGGCGGTAGGAGCAACTTCAAACACATATTTTTTAATATCGACCTGCTCCATCGACTGCTCGGTAATTACAGGCCTTATGATGACATCGTAAACGTTTTTCATCAGGCATAAACCTCCTCGATCTTGCGCAGGGCCGCCTCGTCCACAATGAATCTCGGGTGATTGAGGACATCGTAGGGGGAGAGTACGCCGCAAATGGTGGTCTTGACTCCGGGGATGTTGCGAGCGCTCTTGATTATGGTATCGCGGGGTTCGGGCATAACGACAAGAGCCTTGCCGGTCGCTCCGACCGCGTTCAGGAATTTAGCGAAATCCTTGGTCTTAATGTTGTCAAGATTTAAATCCTCGACAACTATAACTCCGCCGTCCAGGGCCACGTTTGAAAGGGCGCTTTTCATCGCGAGCTTTCTTACTTTCTTGTTAAGCGTATAACGGTAGCTTCTCGGCTTGGGAGCAAAAGCGACGCCGCCGTGCGTCCATACGGGAGATCTTGTGGAACCCGTGCGTGCACGGCCCGTGCCTTTCTGACGCCAGGGCTTTCTGCCGCCGCCGGAAACCTCGGCGCGGGTCAGCGAGCTCTGCGTGCCCTGCCTCTGATTTGCAAGATAATTCTTAACGGATTCGTGCAGGACGGGCCCGTTGGGCTCAATCCCGAAAACGGCCTGTGAGAGTTCTATCTCGCGGAGCTCTTCTCCGGCCATGTTGTATACTTTGGCTGTAGGCATCTTTGAGTCTCCTTTCCTCAAGCGTTCTTCACGGTGTTCTTGAGGTAGACGATACCGCCGTTGGGGCCGGGTATCGCGCCTCTGACCGCGATGATGTTAAGCTCGGGGTCGACCTTGACTACGTCCAGGTTCTGAACCGTGACCTGCTCGACGCCCATGTGTCCGGCACCGATCTTTCCCGGGAAGATACGGGAGGGGTCTGTGGCGGAGTTCATCGAGCCCGCGTGTCTGTGTACGGGGCCGCCGCCGTGGCTCATCGGGGTCCTGTGGGCGTTCCAGCGCTTTATGACACCGGCATATCCCTTGCCCTTGCTGATTCCGGTCACATCCACCCTGTCGCCCTCCGCGAAAACATCCGCCTTGAGCACATCGCCGACGTTCATTGATCCGGCGCCTTCCAGGCGAAATTCTTTAAGGTGTTTGCGCATGGTCACGCCGGCCTTGCTCAGGTGCCCTTTTTCGGGCTTGCTGAGCTTTTTTTCCGGTACTTCCTCGAATCCGAGCTGTACGGAAACGTAACCTTCTTTTTCAACTGTCTTCTTTTGTACTACTACGCACGGGCCTGCTTCAATAACAGTAACAGGTATGACCTTGCCCGTCTCGTCGAAGATCTGCGTCATACCGACTTTTTTGCCGATAATAGCTTTCTTCATGTGATTTATCCTCCTTACAGGTTATTGGTTGAATGCGGGGGCTGCCGTATCCAACATGACCCGCCCGCTCACGCAAGTTGCGGGCAAGGGTGAACGCTCTGTATTTATAATGGTATGCTGTTGTTCGCTTCGGCCTTAAAGCTTTATCTCTATTTCCACACCGGCCGGGAGATCCAGAGACATCAGAGCTTCTATAGTCTTCTGGGAGGGATTGAGGATGTCGATGAGCCTTTTGTGGGTTCTGCGCTCAAACTGCTCGCGGCTGTCCTTATATTTATGGACCGCGCGAAGCACCGTTACTACCTCTTTCTTGGTCGGCAGGGGGATGGGGCCCGAAACTCTCGCGTCAGTGCGCTTGGCGGTCTCGACTATCCGTTCCGCGCTCTGATCTATGAGCTGGTGATCATACGCCTTAAGTCTGATTCTAATCATTTTTTTGTTGCCGGATGCCATTGTGTATCCTCCTTCGTATGGTGAGTGTTACATACGCGATAATTTTTCGTACACTATGCCGTGCGTATCATTTCGCTCCATAAATCTAACCGGCGTAAACCGGCTTTCTCCTGGACGCGTCGATATACTTTTCCGCATCCCGGCAGGAAGCGGATCGGCATACAGCGTGTGCAAAAAACTCAAGCCGCCCGATTTATCGGACATACTCCGCGGAAGTTACCTCAAACACTTGAGCAATCTCCCGTTTCATCGCATTTTGGGCCTGTTTGACCCTTCGCCCATTTAGGCGCTTGGGTATAATATCAAAAACAAAAATCGATGTCAATAGTTTTCTTACGCTTAAATACAAATTTTCTTCGGTGATCCGTACATATTCGCTCCTCCGCTCTCCGATAATACGTAAAGCTCACCGTATCCCGAAGAAAGTCTTCCCGTTATTAAGCGTCTGTGCAGCCGCTTCCTCAATCGAGATTCCTCTGTATGCGGAAAGTGCGGCGCATATATGCTTAAGATTCCTTGAATCGTTGCGCGTGCCTCTTACCGGTACCGGTGACATATACGGGCTGTCCGTCTCTATCATTATCCTGTCCGACGGCAGCGATGCTGCAATCTCCGGGGCACGCCTGGCGTTTTTAAATGTAATCGAGCCGGTAAAGGAAATATACCAGCCCAGCGACACAAGCTCAAGCGCCGTCTCGAGACTCCCGGAAAAACAATGAAAAACACCGCGCAGGCCCGGAAACGCGCGAACCGCGCTCAGAGAGTCCGCGTGTGCCTCCCTGTTGTGGAATATTACGGGGAGGTCATAAGAGCGGGCGAGCTCGAGCTGTTTGTAAAGAGCCTCTTTCTGCTGTTCTCTCGGGCTGAAATCATAATGATAATCAAGTCCCACCTCGCCGAGCGCGACACAGCGCGGCATACGCAGGAGCTTTTCTATAGAGCCGAGCTCTTCATCGGTTGCCTTTGAGGCCTCGTGCGGATGTATGCCCGCGGCGGCGTATATATATGGATACTTCCCGGCAAGCCGCATGGCAATGCACGAAGTCTCCGCGTCCTGACCGGGGTTTACCACAAGCTCCACTCCCGCGCCGGGCAGGGCCGCGAGAACCGAATCCCTGTCTTCGGAAAAGCTTTCGTCATCGTAATGAGCGTGCGTGTCAAAGTACATATCATCGTCCTCCGGTACCGTCTTTAAAAATGTAGGTTTAATTGGCAGACCTGATTGTCGTTGCGAGCTTTGTAATATCGTTGTATATTTACCTTATATAGATATTGAAGGTGAAAATATGTTGATGTTATGAAATATAATTACCAGTCTCAACGCTCACAATAGAAAACGTTTTATTAATCATAAAAACAAGCAGAGACTGATTAACAGAGATTTCTCTTTAATATAAAGTAATTGTAACGGGGCTTTTATTCTTCATGATCTTAATTTAGAATTTCGATCTCCAACGGTTAATTTATACTTCCCCGCAATGGACTTTATTAAATTTGTCGGAGATATGAAAAATTACATTGGTAAAGAAATTGAACTAATAAGCCACGACGAATATCCGATCGGGCAACTTGGTGATGTAGTGATCCATTTTGTACATTTTGACAGCATTGAAGATGCAAGAGAAAAATGGAAGGAGCGTTCCGCAAGAATAAATTATGACAATATTTTCATAATGATGACTGATCGTGACGGATGCACCGATGCTGATATAGAAGCATTCGACAAGTTACCATTTAAGAATAAAGTAATATTTACGCACAAGAACTACCCTCAATATAAATCCGCTTTTTATATAAAAGGATTTGATAATCAACCTCACGTTGGCTTGCTGTACTCATACAAGAATATCTTTGGGAAAAGATATTATGATGCATTTGATTATGTAAAATGGTTCAATTCATCAAACTAATAAGGCGGATGGCAATTGTGTTTGCATTGGCATGAGGATGCCCTGGCTGTATTCGTTTCAGAACGATAACGTTAAAAATTGTAATGGCTGGTTAAATACAGCATCCGGGATATACCCAATCATTCCTTTGCTAACCGATGTTCATCCGCATTTCGCTCAGTGCAAAGCGACCCCCGGTGATTCTATTGATTGATGGATATGATGTAAATCGAACATTTGCTATTTCGAACAATGTCCAAATACTGGTACAGTATTTCCTATGCCGTTATGTTCTAGCTTGCGCGTACATTTGGCAATTTTTCTCAGATAGCACTTGAAAATCTTTTTCCGCTTGTGCGCGTGTTGACCGAACGCTTTCAATCGCCTTTTTTTGTTATCGTTATTGCCTTGCTGTCTGATTTCAAGATGTAACTCAACAGTTCTTGCGTTGCCATATCGAATGTCAATTTTGCATCGCTCACAGGCACCCGATTTCTCATGCAATACATTAAAAGACGACAAAAGGTTTAATTTATTGCGCAGATCATATTACTTTTATTTAGTATCGAGTATATTTATTTAGTTTATCAAAGTTATTATTGGAGTTGAATGGATGGTTACAAAAACAGAAAGAGAATATGGTATTGATCTGTTAAGAATAGTTTCAATGCTAATGATAGTCGTCTTACATACATTAGGGCGAGGCGGGATCTTGGATAACACGACTTACGGAACCGGTAATTATTATGCAGCTTGGTTTTTAGATATTGCAGCGTTTTGCGCAGTTAATTGTTATGCTTTAATATCAGGGTATGTAATGGTAAACGAGAATTTTAAAGTTTCAAGGATAATTAAACTTTGGATGCAGGTGTTGTTTTATTCAATTGGTATCACTGTTGCTTTTCTTATAGTTGATAAAAATGCAATCAGCGCAAAAGTAATTGTAAAAAGCTTTTTTCCCATATTGACGAGTTTGTATTGGTATGTAACCGCTTATGTCGGACTATTCTTTTTTATACCATTTATAAATAAGGCTATTAACTCTTTCGATAAGAATAACATGCAAAAGCTTGTATTATGCATTATTGTTATGTTCTCTATATTGCCGACGGTTTTTTATCAAGATTTATTTGCCACGAGGAACGGTGTCAGCACTATATGGCTCATTTCCTTATATATCATTGGCGCTTATATTAAGAAATACGATCCTCTCAAACGCTTCAATAAATCACAATTATTACTTTATGCCGCATGTGTTTGTTTAACGTGGTTAAGTAAAATTGTTATTGAGATTGTTTCAAGAAAGCTATTTAGTACGGGTGATTTTAGCTTAATTCTTGTGAAGTACTCATCGCCATTTATGCTTTTTGCGGCAATATTTTTACTTATTTTCTTTTCGCGTCTGCAAATAAAGGCTGGAATCATCATTAAAATCATTTTATTCTTCTCACCCATATCGCTTGCGGTATATATAATCCAAACCCACCCCGTACTTTGGGATACTATTTTTATAAACCGTTTTACTTTTTTATCTACAGCTCCACTAGGTGCTCTTTTGATGGGCACAATAGGCATTTCAATTTCCGTCTACATTGTTTTGGCGTTGGTTGATTTTTTAAGGAGTCGCATTTTTGTGCTAGTAAGATTACCAAAACTCGCGGATCAAATTGCCGTAAAGATCACAGATTTATTTAACAAAAATATTAAGCAATGAGTGGGTATTGCTTTATAACGAGTTTGTTGAGTAGAGTCTTTGGTGCTCTACTAGTTTTTGCGCTGACAAACTAGTCTTCCTGAATCATTGACTTTGCCAAGTGCGGAATAAATGGATATAATTGAGAATAACGCTATCTCGTCAGTATTTTCGCCATACCATTTTGTCTACCACGCCTGTATAGGACTGGATTATCTTTACCACCTTGCCGCTTACGTTTTCGTCCGTGTAATCCGGCACGGGAACACCGTA
>JAAYBW010000100.1 GCA_012729975.1 Clostridiales bacterium | reverse complement strand
AGGGGATAAGAGTTTCGCAAAGAATAAATGACAATGATTTCGGATTAAGAACAGTGCCGGGCAACGGCTTAACTCTGGTCTGGGCGCCGAGAGGACCCGGCTGGCCCGACCGGGGGACATCATGGGATGAGGCGCGGAGGATTTGCAGGTTTTTGTCGGAAGACGGAACTGAAATTATGGAAGAAGAGCAGAATATCTGGCGCCTGCCTACGGCGGATGAAGCGGTTCGTTCCATGATGCTCCATGGGCAAAACGCAGGCGGAGTTTGGGATGCATTAAAGGAAAAATCCGTTTATGAACGTACGCCGGACAAAGAGTCTCCTTTGTGGGACGTTCATTCGAAAGTAATATATTATTGGACCCTGGATACCCCCGCCGATGACGAGCGCAGGGCGTATATCATTGTGTATCACGGCGGCGTTTATACGAAAATGAAAACGGACGAACAAAGCTACTTAAGCTTTCGGGCCGTCAAAGAAGCAAAATAAAACTGATTTACAATAAAACGGTATTAAGCGGCAATCAGATCCAAAGCTTTTTAACATTGAGAAAATAAACGCACGGGAGGCGGAATATGAAGACTCTGAATGAGCTTATTAAGGGATATACATCCTTCAACAGGGCGGAGCTGCTTATAAAGGAATAATGGAGTTTTTAAGGATGCTGAGGCCGGGTTTGTCAGGAAACACCCGCGTTACGAAGTAAGCGGCTTATATCAGGGTTGTATGGATATGTCGTATTTTTCATTGTGAACCGAATCCTTAAAGGATAAGGGCTTAAATATAGCTGTTGTCTGTTTACATGATAAGGGCAGTTTCGAAGTATGGCTTTCCGCCGGGAACAGGGTTATAGCAAAGGGTTATGTATCAATGCCTAAAGGAAGTACGGATAGTGTAATCCTTTTTCATTATAAATCCAATCCGGATGCTGTAATTGAGTGCATATTGACGCCGGCGCCGGATTTCGGGGATCAAGCATCGCTTACTGATTTAATTATCAGGGAGTGGAGAAATCTGTATCGGCAATAATGGAGCTTTTATAACATTTACGTCTATTCCTCTAAAATTCTGCTGCCGGGGGATGTCGTTTTCTTCCCGAAGTATTATCCATACGCACAGAGCAAGATATAAATCGTACAGCCGTAAGCATGTGCTGTGAGGACAGTATAGTCTATGCTATATTAATCTTTACGCACAATGCTTTTCTTCGCGAAGACTGATAATATATAAACAGCTGTATTCAAAGTTAAAGCCAGCTGCGTGGCGCGACTGTACATTAGTCTTGGAATCGGCTTTTTTCGCATTATATGCGGCCGGCGGGCACACAAACCCGCTGCTTCGCATGTTAAAAGACAATTTAAAAGCATTTGGAGAAATCGATATGGATAACAATAAGCTGACCGGCAAATTTTACGATATTCAGGGCTTTTCCGTTCATGACGGCCCCGCCATACGGATAACATTGTTTATGAAGGGCTGTCCCTTAAGATGCCCGTGGTGCCACAGCCCCGAGTCTCAGGCCTTCCCGACGGAGCTCAACTGGATGGAGATTAAATGCATAGGTACGGAAAAGTGCGGTTACTGCCTGAATGTATGCCCCCATGATGCCATTTCCGTCGGTAAAAAGAAGGCATCAGTGACCGGCGACGAGGAAATCACCCTCGTAACCGTTGATCGCTCAAAGTGTGACAACTGCGGTAAATGCGCCGAGGCCTGCACATCTAAAGCCCTTTATATGTGCGGCACGGATTATACCGTCGACGAGATCATGGGGCGGGTCAGGCGCGACATTCCCTTCTTTAAAAAGTCCGGCGGCGGCGTGACGGTATCCGGCGGCGAGTGCCTTTGCCAGCCGGAATTCCTGCTGGAGCTGTTGAAAACCTGCAAGGCCGAGGGTATCCATACGGCCGTGGATACGACAGGCTATGCAAAATGGGAAACAATCGAGCCGATCCTGCCGTACACGGATCTTTTCCTGCTGGATATCAAGGGTATTGACTCCGAGCTGCATAGAAGGATTATAGGCGTACCAAATGAACTTATCCTGGATAACGCCCGGAAAATTGCGAAGGCGGGCGGCAGGTTCCAGATAAGGATACCGATTATCCCGATGTACAACGATTCAGTCAAGGCTTTTGACGATATGGGGCGATTTATTAAGGAGCTCGGAGATGCCGTAGAGGTTGTTCAGCTCCTGCCGTACCACAACCTCGGCACCGTCAAATGGGAGCGACTGCAAAGAAACGCCCCGATCCTGGAAGCAGCACCGCCTTCGGATGAGCTGATGGAAGCCCGTAAAAAGCAGCTCGGGGATATGGGGCTTAATGTGATAATACATTAAGTTGTTGTGAGATTGAGCCGTAACAGGCGGCAGAGTACATGAAAAACGATTGTCCGGGGTACTGTTGTTGCTGCGGGAAGAACGCAGGAAAACAGAGCGCAGCGCCCCTGCGGCTTTAAATGACATTTATACCGGCATCCCGTTTAATGGGACGCCGGTATAAAGTTTATGTAGGACACTGAGTCCGGATTGTTCGAGAGCGGACAAGGTGTCTGAAACGTCATCTCTAAACGTTATGATCGTGCCTTCTTATAAGGTCGTTCTGGCAGTCCCGGCTGAGCTCGACAAAGTAAGCGCTGAAGCCCGCGATCCTGACAACAAGGT
>JAAYBW010000099.1 GCA_012729975.1 Clostridiales bacterium | reverse complement strand
TGCTTTTGAATATCTTCTATCAATCATGGGCAGTCAAGGTGATGCTGGTCAATTCAGAACACCAAGGCACATAATTGACATGATAGTTGAAATTGTTGATCCACAGAAAACAGACAGCGTTTTAGATCCGGCTTGTGGTACAGCAGGATTTTTGATCAGTTCCTACAAGCACATATTAGAAAAAAATAAAGATGCAGATGGCAACAGCACTCTATCCGCTGATGACAGAAAAAGGATGACGGATAATTTTGCCGGATATGATATTTCTCCCGACATGGTCCGATTGTCCAGGGTAAATATGTATCTGCATAAATTTATAAAGCCTAAGATATATGAATACGATACGTTAACAAGCCTTGAAAGATGGGATGAAACATATGATGTGATACTGGCTAATCCACCTTTTATGACTCCAAAAGGTGGTATTATCCCGCATAACAGATACAGAGTTCCGGCCAAGCGCTCTGAAGTTTTGTTTGTCGATTATATAGCCGAGCATTTGAATCCAACTGGAAAGGCTGGCATTATTGTCCCTGAAGGGATTGTTTTTCAATCAGCCGGTGCCTACAAATCACTTAGAAAATTCCTTGTGGATGATGGGCTTCTTTTTGCTGTGATCTCTCTTCCATCAGGTGTATTCAATCCATATAGCGGTGTTAAAACATGTATATTGCTTTTTGATAGGAAAATTGCGAAACAAAAGGATGAAATTCTGTTTGTTAAAATCAACAATGATGGTTATGGTCTTGGTGCACAAAGAAGAGAAATCACCGGAAGTGATATTCCTGATGTCATTAAAATTCTTAAGGACTATAAAGAAGGTCATGATGTATCAGATTGTGATTTGGCAACGATAGCAAGTAAAGAGGACATCTCCGAGCAGGATTATATTCTAGTTGGGGAGAGGTATAAAGGTTCTGTTACGGCTGACAGCAATTATCCTATGTTTGAAATTGGAGATATTTGTGAAACAACATCAGGTGGTACTCCTAAAAGCAATATTAAGGAGTACTATGAAAATGGTGATATTAACTGGTTAAAAAGTGGAGATATTGCTAATCGGATTATTTTTGATGTAGATAGTAAAATAACCACATTAGGGTTAAATAATTCGTCAGCTAAAATGCTGCCTAAGAATACTGTTTTGGTAGCTATGTATGGAGCCACAGTAGGGCAAGTAGGTTTATTGAAAGTCGAGAGCACAACCAATCAAGCGATTTGCGGAATTTTGCCAAATGATAAAGTTATTCCAGAATATTTATATTCAATTTTAAAGGCAAAAAGAGATTATTTGATTTCACTATCAGTTGGTGGTGCACAACCAAATATTTCTCAGTCAATTATTAAGCAAGTCAAAATCCCCCTCCCTCCTTTACACATTCAAGAGAAAATTGTAAATGAAATAGAAGGATTTCAAAAGATTATTGATGGTGCTAGACAGGTCGTTGATAATTACAAGCCGACTTTCAAAGTTGAACCAAGCTGGGAAATTGTGAGGTTGGGTGATGTTTGTGAATATGATAGGCAAATGATTAATAACGATGACAATCAATTACCTTATATCGGCATGGAAGATATTGAAAGTAATACGGGCATTATATCAAAAGGTGTTTATAACAAAACAAACAATATAGGCAACGCCGGAGCTTACCTATTTAATGAGAACCATATTTTATATGGAAGATTACGACCATATTTAAATAAAGTTGCTACTCCGGCTTTTAGTGGAAGATGCAGTACTGAGTTGATTCCTATATTGGTTAGCGATCGGATAAATAAAGATTTCTTAAGCATTATGTTAAGAAGTGAGGATTCCGTTAATTTTGCAATGGGCACAAATACTGGTGCAAGAATGCCCAGAACTGATATGAATGCCTTTAAAAATTTCCCGATTCCATTACCTACCGCTGAATTACAACAAAAAATCATGATGCAAATCAACGAAGAAATAGCAATTGTTGAGCAAAATAAGCGACTTATAGAAATATTTGATCAAAAAATTAAGGATAAAATATCCGAAGTTTGGGGTGATTAAAATGGGAGAAACTGTTTATTTTGATGATGAAAAAATAGTTGAGCCAGTATCAAAATCCACAAATCCAGAAAATGCTGATATTGAAATTTATCCAATAAACGAAGAAATATTTGAACTCTATGACTATTTGCCTATACTTTATAAGAATGAGAGTGAAAGTGAGTATTTAAAAACATTGTTTAAAGCATTAGAACTCAGCTATTCTAATGCTTTGTATCAATTTGCGTATATTCAACTCCATATGATTTTCATGGTATGCATTTATTACATGCTGTTAAAAATTAATACTGTTACACCAGCAGACCTTGAAAATGCACTCTTTTACATGATTAAAGATAAAACCCGAGTGAAAGATTTTTATGGTAGCAGCAACACTAGAGACAATGAATTATATTTTGGCAGCTTTGCTGTTCTGGGAGAAAGTGACGTATTCCTTTTATTTAAAATTGCAGGGATTGATTCAGACCTGCAAGGAGAATTAAAGAAATTGGTTGAAGAACGAAATAAATACGCACATGCAAACGGAAATATTACGATCACTTCTCAAACCACAATAGATGACAAAATATCGAAATATATAAACTCATTAGACCGAGTACAAAAGATTTTGAAACCACTTATTACAGATCTATATAAAAAGACTTTGTTAGATCCTGATTTCTCCGATGCTGAGAATAGACTAGGTTATTTTAATGATAATGAGCAGATCAGCGAGGAATTTATAAAGAAACATTCATTGTCACCCAAGGATCTCAATATTTGCAGGAAGTTCAATATTTCCGAACTATATGAATTAAGTGGGTACGAGGATATGAAGAAGCTACATATTGCCTTGTGCAAATTCTACAAAGGCATTAGAGATGATGATACAGTGGAATGCGCAAACTAAAGAAAAGAAACCAGCCAACTCAAGCACCCACGCTTGAATTTGACTGGTTTCTTTTACATCCGCTTGAAGAGAGTCGGTCAAAAATTTACTTGACTTCGTAAATCCCTAAGTTGAACTCCCTTTTAGAGGGGGATTGTTTATATGTGGATATTATCAATAACAGCGCTTGATTTTCGCATTATTTTTTCATAACGAACCCCATGACGGCTCCGCATATACCGCCGATTATGTGCGTGAGCTGAGAGACACTGTCCTGACGCGTAACGGCGTCAACGAGCTCTCCGCCGAGATACAGCACGAAAACCACGATAAGCGTCAGGGGAATCGTGCCTTTTTTCGAGCCGGCGAAGGAGGACATGATTATCATCATAAAAACTATTCCGGAGGCGCCGAGCAGCGCGTAGCCCGGGAACAAAACAAACTGAACTATCCCTCCGGCAAACGCCGTAATCGCAATGGCGATAAGAAGCTTTCTGCTGCCGAGCTTTTCCTCGAGAGGCGGGCCTACCACAAGTATCAGCAGCATATTTGAAATAAAATGTGTCCAGCTTCCGTGTCCGAGCACATACAGGAAGAAGCGGGGATAGGTGTACAGCGAAGCAAGCGAAGAGCGGTATACTGAGAAAAAGTGCGCGTTCGTCCAGCCGCCCGTTATTTTGTTAAGTCCGAGAACCGCCAGCGAAATGAGCGCGAAAGTGAGCACTACCGGCGAATTATATTTGATCCTCTTCAAGTCCCGCCTCCGTTTATTATTATTTAAGGCCGTGCGCGAGCCTTTCGGCCAGTTCTATTACATTGCCGCTGCCGGTGGCGAGGTTCACCCGGATATGGCAGTCGTCCGAACCGTCCTCCGGTGTAAAAAACCAGCTGCCGTAGTCAACGGCAAGACCGCATGTGTCCTGTACCTTTTCCTTTATGTTTTGCGCCGTCACATACGCGGACAGATCTATCCACTGAAGATAAGTTCCCTGAAGAGGCGACAAAACAGCCCCGGGCAGCTTTTCGGACAATATCTCCCGCAGCAGCAGAGCGTTTTCGTTCAGCTGCGCGAGAAGTCCGTCCAGCCACTGCGCGCCGGTCTCATAGGCAGCCCGAGCGGCAATCCGGGCCGGAGTCGAAAGCCCCCCGTGAATGGTCTTTATATATTTATCATAGCGTTTGAGGAGCCCGGCGTCCGGAGCTATCATATAGCTAAATGACATCCCCGCGAGGTTAAAGGTTTTTGAAGGCGCGGTCAGTGTAACGGCGAGGTCATCGCAGGGCGCGGCCATGGCCGTCGGGACATGGACACTGCCGCCGAGCAAAATATCCTGGTGTATCTCGTCCGATATCACAATTACGCCGTGCCTGCGGCAGATATCAAGCAGCGCCGCCAGCTCGTTTTTTGTCCATACCCTTCCCACGGGGTTATGGGGCGAGCAGAGGATAAACAGCCTGACGGAGTTTGAAACGATATTTCTTTCAAAATCCTCCGGATCCGGTGAATAATAACCCGCGTCGTTTTTCAGCATGGAGCACACGAGCCGCCTCCCGCAGTCTGAAACCGCGTTCATAAATGGATAATAGCAGGGACTCAGTATTATACACGCGTCCCCCGGCTGTGTGAAAGCGTTTATTAAGCGGTATATTCCGGAAACGACACCCGGTGTATTCCGCAGCCATTCTCTTTTGACCTGATAGCCGTGGCGAGACTTCTCCCACCCGATAAAAGCCTCGTCTACCGCCGGCGGGGCGGAGTAGTAGCCGTATAGGTTATACTCGGCCATTTTCATCAGTGCCGCGCGAACTCCGTCCGGGCAGCGAAAATCCATATCCGCTACCCAGAACGGCATCAGATCCGTACGCTTGAATAGAGATTGCAGCCCGTCCCACTTCGCGCTGTCCGATCCGCGCCTGTCCACATAATATTTCTGTTCGAACTCCGTCATATTCTGACTACCTGATGAAGTTTGTCATTTTCTTTGCTTCCGGAGCCGGATATTCGATGCCGGCCGCCTTGCCCGCCTCAATGCATCTGAGCATCCAGGCCATGTTTTTTCCGAGCGTGCGCATCACCTGCATGCCTTCCTCGTCCTTTTTGACATCATCGGGATTTATTCCGTGAACACCGTTCCAGTAACAGGAGGTCACGATCGGCATCTCGGATATCGAAAAATACTTGTTGAGCCTGTCAAAGGCTGCGGTAGAGCCGCCCCTGCGGCAGGAAACGACAGCGCACGCGGGCTTGCCTGCGAAGCTTTTTTTAGCGAAAAACACTCTGTCGAGCAGAGCGCAAAGTATCCCGTTGGCGGAGGCGTAATACACCGGCGAGCCTATGACCAGGCCGTCCGCGGCATTTATCTTGCCGATGAGTTCGTTTGCCCCGTCGTCGAGAACGCATTTGTCGCGGGTCATAAAACAGGCGCCGCAGGCAGTGCAGCCGGCACGGGGCGCTTTACCCAACTGCCATATCTCGTTTTCAATGCCGTATAAGCCGAGCGCGCCTGCAATTTCCGAAAGCGCTGTGTATGTACAGCCCGCCTCATGAGGGCTGCCGTTAATCATAAGGACTTTCATATTAATACAAAACCTCCTAAGTTTAATATAAAACCGCCGTCTGCCGCTCGAGCAGCGTAAGCTGCTTGCTCCTTGCCGCTTTGCCGGCTTAAAGCGAGTCTATGTCCACGAGCCTGTACCCCGAGGCGTTTATCATTGTCGTGCACTCATGTCTGAACACAGCCTGCCTGTTTACGGGAGAGGCAGGAAGATGATGATGCCCGAACAGGTGGATTTTCGGGCAGTGAACCTCGTCGAAGACGAGGAAGGACTTAAATCCCCGGTGGAATTCGTCCTTGCCGTCTCCGAACCCGAGCGGCGGGGCGTGCGTTACGAATATGTCCACCTCTCTCCCCTTTTTGATTTCCTGTTCCAGTCTTCTCACTCGCTTTTCCATATGCGGCTCACTGAACTGAAGTTTTTCGGGCATGTTCCCGCGGCAGCCGCCTAATCCCGCTATGCGCAGCCCCCGGTACGTTATTACCTTTCCGTCTATATTAACGCAGCCCTCGGGCGGATCCGCGAAGTAGGAATAATCATGGTTCCCGTGCACGTAAAACAGCGGCGCCGGGATCATCGTGACAAGATAACTCAGATACGCGGCCTTGAGGTCACCGCAGGAAATCATCAGGTCCACACCGGCGAATACGGCGGGATCGAAGTAATCCCAGATATATTTGCTTTCTATATCCGACACCGCAAGGATCCTCATACCTGCCCTC
Organism: Clostridiales bacterium; assembly: GCA_012729975.1. Classification (GTDB taxonomy): domain Bacteria; phylum Bacillota; class Clostridia; order Oscillospirales; family Oscillospiraceae; genus JAAYBW01. Next base: position 3,505 of record JAAYBW010000099.1, on the reverse strand, counting down.
CTCCCGATAAGGCTCCCACCGCTCCTCCTAAGTTTCGCGTCCGCTAAAAAGCTCATGCTTTTTTACCCCGAGAAGACGGGCAGGGCAGCGCGCCGTGAGGCGCTGCCCTGCCCGTAAGTATTCAGGCGGCTCAGAAAATCAGGATGGGCTTTAGCACTCCGCCGGTATGGTTTTCCTTGAATGCTGTCTCGATATCGGCGAAGTCATAGTACTTATTCATTTTGTCAACGGGAAGCATTCCCTCTTTGTACAGCTTCACCAGCTGCGGTATAAATACCTTTGGGTTGCTGTGGCCCTCGACGCAGCCCGCGAAGGTTACGCTGGGGTTCATGATCAGAGGCTCGAGAGCGATGGGCACTTCCGCTCCGGCTGTAACGCTTACGGTAACGGCCAGGCCTTCTTTGGCCATGGATCTGAGCATTGTAACGGCCATAGGCGGCTGGCCGGAGGATTCCAGCGCATAATTTACGCCCTTTCCGCCGGTTAATTCAAGGATCTTCGCGGCCGCGTCCTCATTGCGTCCGTTGATGGTGTGAGTCGCGCCGAATTCAAGCGCCTCCTCGCGGCCTTTGGAGCCGTGAACGGCTATAATCGTAGTGCAGCCGGAGGCCTTAGCCGCCATTATCGCGGCAAGTCCGACGGCGCCGCAGCCGAAGACCGCTATGCTTGAACCGGGATTCGGTTTCATTCTGTTTAACACGGCGCCGGCGCCCGTTTGTACCCCGCAGCCCAGCGAGCAGAGCTTTTTGAGATCCTCTGTGTCTACGTCGACCTTTATGGTGTTATCCTGGTTGGCGACGGTATATGTGGCAAAAGAGCTCTGCATAAACATCGTGCTGATCTCTTTGCCGTCTTCCGTTGTCATGCGAGTTGTTCCGTCGCGGTATTTGCCGCCGAAGAGCATGTTAAAGTTATCGTCACAGGAATAGGGATGGGCGTTCTGACAGTTGCTGCATACTCCGCAGGAGGGGTAGGTCAGTACGACACGGTCCCCGGGTGCAAGTGACTGGACGCCGGGGCCGACCTTCTCGACCACGCCGACACCCTCATGACCTGCGACCACCGGAAAAACAACCGGCAGATACTGCTCTATAACGACCGTATCCGTGTGGCAGATTCCGCTGGCGATCATTTTAACGAGAACCTCTCCGGCTTTCGGTTCGGCGAGTTCTACCGTCTCAATTGCGATCTTTCCCTTTTCGCGAGTGACAGCTGCTTGAATTTTCATCGTGTTATTCCCTCCATATTGTGTTAGGTTGTATAAAGTAGTACTGTTGGCGATTTAATCGAGCCGTGGGATATTCATACTGCTGTGTCTGCTGCTTATTATACAAATTTTATCACGCGATTACAAGTGGCCTCAAGAATTTAAGCGCGGGGCGAAACCGGCAGAACCCCGGAGCGGGACAGGCTCCCGCCGGGTACGATCCCGCGGTGCAAACACGCGGGTTATCAGCTCCGGCCGCTTTCGGGAAATCCGGTCTTAAAATAAACAAGACCGACATCAACCGATCAAAATAAATATATATATTACCCAAATATTACCCAAATCGCTTTACAAATCCGGGTGTTTGTGTTATTTTGTCTGTTGAAACAGTAATAGTTATTGTTTTTTTAGGGAGCGTAAAATGGATAAGACGGCCAGGTATAGCAGAAAACGCGAAGCTATATATGATCTTCTGTGCAGCACCGATACCCATCCCACCGCCGAATGGATATATAATTGCCTCAAGCCCGGTTATCCGGATCTCTCGCTGGGCACGGTATACAGGAATATCTCCCGCTTCAAAGACGAGGGCCTGATAGTCTGTGTGGGTGTAGTCGGAGGTCAGGAACGTTTTGACGCCAACACCGGTCTGCATCCCCATTTTGTATGCGACACCTGCGGTGCCGTTTTAGATCTCGCGGCTCTCCAGGATGATACGGGCATAGACCGGAAAGCCGAGAAGCTGTACGGTCTTCGCGTTGACCGGCATTATCTTACTTTGCACGGCCGCTGTCCGAATTGTATGACTTCTTAAAGGAGACCGGTTAAACACGAACTTGCCGTATTGCTGCCTGCCCATGCGGTTGGCAGCGTTTTTTCGGCGGTATCGGGAAATGTTTGAGTCAGGCATATATATCCGCAACCCTCTTATTGCGGACAGCCCCTGAGGATCCTTTTTATCCGGATTTAAGTCAGCATGCCGCCCAAAATAAAACGCCGGACGAATCCTTTCGACAAAACGGGCGCTTATTCGTCAAATTATGATACGATTTTCGCCTCTATCCTGAAATTATACACTGATAGCGAAAGTATTATTGCTATTAGATTATTACCATATGTCGGATTTTGTTTTAAAATATTAAGTTGACGTAGGTTGATCATAAATCTGTGCACAGGCTGCCGGAGGGCCGGACATGCGTGAGGATTACAGGCAAAAATACAGAGTACTGGGGCTGCGCATTGCCTACTACCGTAAGCTCCGCGGCCTTACTCAGGAACAGCTCGCGGAAGCTATAGGGCGCAGCGTCAGCTTTATCAGTCAAGTTGAGGCCAACAACTCGCTTACCGTGAAAGGTGTTTCGCTTGAGACGCTCTTTATGATAAGCGAAAAGCTTTCCGTTCCGGCATCGAAGCTCTTTGAGGAAGACTGATTCATGTTAAACAGAAAGTATCTAAACGATTACCGCTTAACCGAGAGCGTAAATGAAAAAGGCCGCGTCATAAGGCAAACCGTTTATGTCGGAAGCTACCACCGCATGAAAGACGGCGCGCGCGCTACGGCAAGCGCAAAACTCCTTCTGGCCCTGTGCGTCCCTGCCTGGGCGGCTTTTATAGCGGCGCTGGCTTTTCAGAGCGCCGCATCGAAGATTTTTTACGTCCTGCTGCCGTTTGCCTTTGTTCCTCTCTCTTTGGGTTACCTGACGGCAGCGATAATTCTTATATTGCGCCGAAGAGAACCGCTGATCCGTTCGGATGCCGACAAAATAGCAAGCCGATATCCGATCAGCGCGATTTTTACCGTCATACTCAGCGCGGTTCCGCTTATCGGCGAAGGCATAAGCGCGCTGACAGCCCCCGAAACCATGCTCCCCGGGGACGCTGTGTTTTCGGCGGGAGCCGCGCTTATATGCGCATTCGCCGTGTTTGCTCTCCTGCGCAGATCGGCATTTACAATACTGCCGGAATAATACTCTCCTGTAAAAATATACATTCGGAGCTTTTTCGCGGCCGGTGTATAATGAAAAAAGCCGCGGCGCGGCAGCACACAGCGTTTTCTGCAACATTGTTTCCCACGCGTACGGCACGCGGTACGTTAGAAGATAATATTTACATTAATAAGGAGAAAACGAAGAACATGAGCAAAAAAGTCAAACGAATTCTTTCCCTTGTAATGGCTATGGCGATGCTGCTGGCACTCGCCGCCTGCGGCGATAAAACGCCCGCACAGACTCCGGCGCCGACTGCCGCGCCGACAGCCGCGGCAACAGCCACACCCGCACCGACAGCCGCGCCCACCGC
>JAAYBW010000098.1 GCA_012729975.1 Clostridiales bacterium | reverse complement strand
TTTATAAAACAGATAATAGTACAATTGTTCTAATTTGTCAAGCACTAAATAATACCGATCCTCAATAAAAATGAAGATCGGTATTTTTCGCCATATTGCCGCAATTGCTCCGACTAGAACGGCTTGACAAGAATGCGAATACAGGCGAGATATGCGTCCTCCTGATCGTCTGTGCAGCCTGTACTGAACTCGACCGTACGGATTATGCTGCCGTGCGGGGTAAAGGAATGGCGCTTCACCTCATTAAGCAGCTTGTTTATAAATGGCAGAGAGTGCTCGGTGTGGCGCCGATAGGACATGGTGGCATAGATTCCCTCCGGAAATACGTCGTGCTGAACACGATCTCCCATATTAGGAGGGATAACCTCGCACAGTTCCTCACGTGTGTACATCGCACATGAAACGATATCGTTATTAATGACCAAATGCGCAGGGTCAAACAACTGCCCGATGTTGCAGATATTAGGAGAGAGCCGGCAGCTTTTCATAAAGTCGAGCAGCGCAAGCTCGTGATCTCTGCCATTTACAATTGACTTGTTGTATCGAACCACACGTAATTCCGGAAAGTGGAGAAACAACACCCGGCTCACCGGAAGATTGTTGGTCATTCGCAAATTCCCGATCTTTTCGTCGAGATACTTCTTTCTGACGGTATCCTCCCGGATCCTCTTCTCCAACAGGTCACGATTACTCTCCAGAGCCTGTATGTATTCCTCGCTGTTCGGTACGTTGATGATATTTCTTATCTCTTTGAGCGGCAGACCGACATCCTTAAGGAAAATAATCATGCGCAGCCGGTCAAACTGTATATGGTCATAGAAGCGGTATCCTGTTGTTTCATTGACCATAACAGGGGTGAACAGTCCCAGCTTTTCATAGAGACGAAGCGCCGGAACGGAGATGTTGAACAGCTCAGACACTTCTCCGATTTTCAGCAGTCCCGATTTCTCACTTTCCATTTGATTTCTCCCAAAAACGAAGTATCATTATGCGCCGCTAAACTTTGATCGGCATATTATCTATACCAACTGTATAGTTTGGATATTGTATCGCAGACGCTGCCGAGACGTCAAGCTATGCGTATTATTTATTAAAAGCTTCGAAAAGCCGTTAAAGCGCCATACCGGGGCAATCAATTGTATTAACGATTTATCGTATTACTCAAATAGGAAAGTTTTCAGAGCTTACAGAGCTTTATGAATTTTGCGGAAACTGCAGCTTAAGTAAGTACCGCACGAATAGAAAGTTTATGTATTATTTTACCTGTTCAATTTAAACAAAATAACGTGAATTCTTTTTGAACATTATCGTATGTTTTATCGCTTGACTCTACATTTGATGCAGAGTCTAAAATAACAATTGTAAAGGTATTTCAAGAGAACAAGTTAATATCGAAATACGTGAAATTTTATGGAGGTAAAGAGGAAAATGAAAAACGCAAAGCACGTCCTTGCAATCCTGCTCGTTGCGGCAATGGTCGTCTCATTGCTTGCCGGGTGCGGAAGTTCAACGAAAGAACCGGCCGGTCAGCCGGCTGCTCCTCAGGAAACCAAGCAGAGCGCCGCGGATATGGCCGCAGGGGCCACTGCCGCACCAACGCCTCCTCCCGCGGATACCGCGGAAAAGCTGGCCGACGCTATCGATGTCGTGGTTGACAACAACCCGATCACGAACCTTGACCCCGCCGTTCCCGCGTCGCAGTCTCCGGGTACATACTGGGCACTGATAATGACCCATGACACTCTTGTGACTTCCGCCGGAAACGGCAATTATGACCCCAATATAGCCACCGAGTGGAGTACCGAAGATTTCAAGACTTACAACTTCAAGCTCCGTGATGACATCGTTTTCGACAATGGCGAAAAGCTCACCGCGGATGACGTCGTGTTCACCTGCGAGCGCGCACTCAACGCACCCGGTTCGCCGGCGGCAGGTCAATGGGCCTCCGTTGAGACAATTAAAGCCCTGGGTGACTACGAAGTCGAAATGGTACTGAAAAACGTAAATGTAAACTTCTTATTCAATATGTCAAATATCATGACCTGTATCCTTAACCGCAAGGCAGCGGAAGCCGATACTGAGCGCGGCCCCTGGGTCGGTACCGGGCCGTTCAAAGTCGACGACTTCCTTTCCGGAGACCATGTAACGATGGTTCGCAGCGACAGCTACCGCGGCGATCCCGCACCGACGCGTGAAATTACGCTGCGCTACGTCCCCGAGACCAGCACCAGAACCATCATGATGCAAAATAACGAGTGCCAGCTCAGTTTCGGTATCGGAAACGATGACGCTTCCATGTTCCAGCAGGATGACAATTACGTTGTGATTCCGGAACTCGCAAACAACCCGCAGGGTTTGCAGTTTAACCTGGATGACCCGATCGTCGGCGATATAAACTTCAGAAAAGCGTTCATCTACGGCATTGACCGCGAAGAAATTGCAGTCATTGCCCGCGGCGATTGGGCCGATCCTCCGTCTGACGGCACCATCTGGGGATATGAGACAGAGTTCCGCAACAACGATATCCCCTTGATTCCGTACGATCCCGATAAGGCAGCCGAGTTCTTAGCGCAGTCTGTCTATAACGGCGAGACGATTGAGATTGCTGTCGGCAACCCGACCAACGTCCTCGCCGCCGAGACCATTCAGCGGCAGTTGGAGCAGATCGGCATCAAAATCGAAGTTAAGAATATGGACACCGCCAGCCTGAACGCCTACAACGCTTACGGAAACAATCAGTCCATGATCAGTGCCGCAAGTTTTGGATTTAACATGAGCGCCACCTCTGTCAACAACCTCTATCTGCCGGGCGGCTCAAACAACAGATCGCAGTACAATAACGATAAGGTCACCGAGCTTCTCAACCAGGCAATGGTTGAAGGCGATGTGACAAAGCGCGGCGAGCTCTATAAGCAGGTGCAGGAACAGGTCGCGGAAGACCTCCCCGGAGTGCAGCTGTTATGGCTTGTCCTCAATGTTGTTGCCAACAAGAACCTCGGCGGTTGGGTAATCCCCAGCGATACTTATGCCGTTGACCTCAGGGGTCTGTATCTTATTGAGGAATGACATCTTAACGCGAACAAATAACCTATAGATACATGCGGAACGTAGGGGATGGATTTTCATGTTCCATCCCCTGCAAACACATTTTCGGGTAACCCGGCCGAAGATCCCGCGCAGCGTTTAAGGCGAGGAGAAAAGCAGCGCAAATACTGCAAATGTCGACGATTCGCCGCTTGCCGAGACAGACAAAACCGTGCCCGACGAACGCCGCATTCAACGGAAAGCAGCTATGCGAGAGGCAGGCCGCAAGCTCTGCACAAAGCTCAAACCGTAAGCGCACGGGGACCTGTTTGCTCGCATCGGCGGTTTCAGCGCATATTTTGCGCAGCCCTCGCCACAAATTCAGGATGATATCATCGGCAGGTCAGAACATTGCCTGTAAGGAGAAACGTGAATGCTACGATATATTATACGCCGCCTTATTTGGTTAATCCCCGTCATTATTGTGGTTTCGCTGATCGTTTTCGTATTGATGGAACTGGCGCCGGGAACCGTCGTTGACGCTATGATGGTTGAGGATATGACCCCGGAGCAGAAAGCGGAACTGCTGGCAAAATATAATCTAGATAAGCCCATGATTTACCGCTATGGACTGTATATGCTTAATTTACTGAAAGGTGATCTCGGCACATCCCAGATAACGCAGGTTAATGTTTGGGAGACCTTTCTTACCAGATTGCCGAATACCGTGGTCCTCGCATTTTCCTCTTTGATTATCGGCGCAGCAGTCTCGATCCCGCTGGGCATCCTCGCTTCGCGGCACGCGGGTTCACTGCTTGATAACAGTGTCACCGTCTTCTCTCTTTTCGGTATGTCGATGCCAATCTTCTGGCTCGGTCTGCTGCTGCTTTTGCTCTTCTCCTATAAGTTTGGCTGGCTGCCCGGCGGGGGAAACCGCGAAGGAATTCGAAGTATTATCCTTCCGGCTGTCTGCGGAAGCCTCGGCATGATCGCGAATACCGCGCGTCAGACTCGCTCCAACATGCTGGAAGTTCTGCATGCCGATTTTCTCCGCACAGCCCGCGCAAAAGGCGTCCCCGAGTCTGTTGTGATCTGGAAGCACGCGCTCGGCAACGCCTGGATTCCCATACTTACGACCATCGGCATCGGCTTGTCCGCACAACTGGCGGGCTCTGTCGTAATTGAAACAGTATTTGCCTGGCCGGGAATAGGACGTCTGGCCGTGGAAGCCGTAACGCAGCGTGATGCCACCTTGGCTACAGGCGTTATTATCCTGACCTCAATCATGTATGTACTGGTGCAGCTGGTGGTCGATCTGCTCTATGCCTTTGTTGATCCGAGAATTAAGGCACAGTACACCAAGTATGCTAAAAGGAGAAAGAGGAGCACATGAAGAAATTGAAACCCGGTGCAAGCCGGCCGGTATTGCATAGAAGGAATAAACGCGGACAGCTGGGCGAAATATGGCACCGCATCAAGAAAAACAAGGGAGCTGTCATCGGACTGATCATCCTTGCAATTCTTGTCTTACTTCTGATAGTCTCGCTTTTCATGCCCTTTAAGCTTGCTACAGGCGGCAGCGGTAAAATCCGCTTTACCGCGCCGAGCTGGCAGTATCCCTTTGGCACCGACAACCAGGGACGAAACGTCTTTTACCGCGTGATTTACGGAACTCGTTATTCCCTTGCTATCGGACTGGGCTCGGTCGCCTTCGGCCTTGTCATAGGAACTGTCGCGGGCTCTTATGCAGGCTATTACGGCGGCAAAGTGGACGACATCATCCTGCGCTGCTCCGATGTGCTGGCATCAATTCCGGGTATGCTTCTGGGTATGGTAATAGTCACGGTGCTGGGTACCAGCGTGAGAAACCTTATTATCGCCGTTGGCGTACAGTGCGTTCCGCAGTTTCTGCGTATCACACGAGCCTCGATCTTAACGATAAAAGATAACGAGTTCGTTGAGGCGGCAAAGGCCATCGGCTTTTCCGACAACCGCATTCTTTTTACACAGGTTTTGCCGAACGGTCTTAGCCCGGTAATCGTACTGATTTCTACAACACTCGGCACGGTTATCATCCTGGCGGCATCCCTCTCCTATCTGGGCTTCGGCGTGCCGGTGCCGCATCCGGAATGGGGCGCGATGATTTCCTCCAGCCGCGACTTTATCCGTACACAACCATATTTGATTACCTTCCCCGGCCTGTTCATTATGATCACTGTGTTAGCCTTCAACCTTGTAGGTGATGGCCTCAGAGACGCCCTCGATCCGAAACTGAAGAGGTAAGCCGATGATGGAAAATGAAATTATAGGCAGCAGTTCCGCTATAAAGGATGATACGGATGTAGTTCTTGATATTCGGGACCTTGTTGTTCATTATGAGCTGGAACAAGAAACCGTTGAGGCGGTAAACGGCGTCTCCCTGCGCCTGAAGAAGGGACAGACCCTTGGCCTCGTCGGCGAAACCGGGGCGGGCAAGACCTCAACCTGCCTGTCTGTCCTGAATCTGGTGCAGACACCTCCCGGTGTGATCAAGAGCGGTACCGTGAAAGTATGCGGACAGAACGTTCTGGAAATGACCTCTAAGCAGCTGGAGAAGATTCGCGGCAAGGATGTTTCCATGATCTTTCAGGATCCCATGACAGCGCTCAATCCCGTAATGACGGTCGGTGACCAGATAGCTGAGAGCATAAAGTACCACGAGGGTCTAAGCGACAAGGAATGCATCCAAAAAGCTATCGATATGCTGGAGCTTGTAGGCATCCAGGGCGTTCGCTCGGTGGAGTATCCGCACCAGTTCTCCGGAGGCATGAAGCAGCGTGTGGTAATTGCTATTGCCTTGGCATGCAGCCCCAAAATCCTGTTGGCGGATGAACCTACTTCTGCTTTGGATGTTACGATTCAGGCACAGGTCCTGGATATGATTCAGGACTTGCGGGAAAAGATGGGCATGGCGCTGCTTCTGGTGACCCACGATCTCGGTGTCGTGGCGAAGATCTGCGATACCGTGGCAATCATGTACGCCGGAAAAATCGTTGAATACGGCACGCTGGAGGAAGTATTCAATACGCCGAAGCATCCCTACACAAAGGGCTTGTTCAACTCTCTTCCGAACATCAGGCACAGGGAGGAAAAACTCAAACCGATCCCCGGCCTTATGCCCGACCCGACGGCTCTGCCGGAAGGCTGTGCGTTCGCGCCGCGCTGCGCCTACGCTGCGCAGGCGTGCGGGAGGAAGTTCGGCATACACTCTTTCGGCGGTACGCACACGGCCTTGTGCGCACGCTATGAAGAGCCTGACTTCGACATTGATTTTGCGCGAGGCGGTGAATCCAATGGCTGACACACTCTTAGAGGTTAAAAATCTGAAGAAATATTTCAAGAGTCCGACCGGCGTGGTGCACGCCGTTGACGATGTCTCTTTTACCATAAATCGCGGAGAGACGCTTGGCATTGTCGGAGAATCCGGCTGCGGAAAGACAACCATAGGAAAGACCGTCATCCGCCTCCTGGAACCGACCTCCGGGGAGGTCCTGTTTGAGGGACAGAATATCTATGACATGAACAAGGCAGAGATGCATAAGCTGCGCAAGAAGGTTCAGATCATCTTCCAGGATCCGTTTTCGTCTCTTAACCCGCGCCGTACGGTATTCGACACGATTGCCGAGCCGCTCAGGTATCATAAAATTATACCGAATGCGACAAAAGGAGATATTGAAGCTCGCGTGTTGGAGATGATGAAGACCGTCGGTCTCGCGGAACGTCTCATTAACGCATATCCTCATGAGCTGGACGGCGGACGACGCCAGAGAATCGGTATTGCCCGTGCCCTTGCGGTGGAGCCGAAGTTCATTGTCTGCGATGAACCTGTCTCCGCATTGGATGTATCTATTCAGGCGCAGATTCTAAACCTGCTCAAAGAACTGCAGGAGGAGCGAAATCTGACTTTCGTCTTTGTCACGCACAATCTCGCGGTTGTTAACTATTTTTCCGACAACATCGTTGTTATGTACCTCGGCATGGTCGTGGAAAAAGCGCCTTCCGCAGAACTCTTCGATCATCCGCTGCACCCATATACCCGGGCTTTGTTATCCGCCATCCTTGTGCCGGAGGTAGGCGCGAATCAAAAGCGTGTCCCGCTGCGCGGAGAGCTTTCATCTCCTATCGACCCACCCAATGAGTGCCGCTTCGCCAAGCGCTGCGGCTACTATTGCGAGGCCTGCGACAACGGGATTCCGCCGCTTATTGAAGTTTCCAGGGACCATTTTGTCGCTTGCCATCGGGTTGCCTCTCCGGACAGCAAGTTAGATTGAACCGCACTGCCGCGGAAGAAGAATAAAGATCCGGTTTTGCCGCAGCTCGATACGGTTGTTATCTTGTTTTTTATATGTCTTCTTCCGATTTGGCAAAACCTTATCCCTTGTATCAAATTAACGTTTACTATTGTTTTTAGGAGGAAATGCCATGCATCCGACACGAACTGTCAACATGGACTTGCTTGCCGAAATTGACAAGACAACACTCGACGAAGACCGCCTTCGCTGGCGGGAGGATATTAAACAGGCGCCTTACAAGATTCACACCGATCGTCAAAAATATGCTACAGAATCCTGGAAGGAGACCGTCGGAGAAGACCTGGAGATTCGCCGAGCAAAGTTGTTCCGGAAAATCGCGGATAACGTAGCGATCGACATTCTGGATTACGATCACATTGTCGGCAGAATCGGTCCCACTATAATCGGCAACTATACGGAGATCGACATTGTGGGCGACTATCTGGACGGCCTCTGGAGCGAAGAGGGCATCCAGGCTACACTTCACGATAAAACCATGCTCTCTCACGAGGATTTGGAAATTTTGCGCGAGGCAGTGCGGACATTCCGCGGACAAAATCCGGTTGACTGCGTAAACGAGGTTTTTGCCGACGTCCTCGGCGACTGGCCGCGTGACGTCGTCACGGCGCACCTGAAGGATCCCGATCTCTCCAGCGGCAATTTCGGCAACTGCACCAATACATATGACTTCGAAAAGATTCTGACAAAGGGTGTTCGGGCATTTAAAGAAGAAGCGCAGATGCATATCGACGAGTTTCTTCAAAAAAAAGGACAGAACGTGGACTCTTACCTGTTCTGGCGTGCCGCCATCATTGTATGTGACGCCACCATCAACCATGCTCACCGCTACGCATCGCTGGCACGCGAAAAGGCGGCCGCAGAGACAAATGAAGCGCGCAGGGCGGAACTGCTGCAGATAGCGGATATGTGCGAGTATGTTCCGGAGAACCCGGCGCGCAATTTCCGGGAAGCGCTGCAGTCTATGGTTCTCGTAGGTCTCGCCAAGGCAATGGAGCACCCGATGCACAACCAGCCGCAGTGGGGTCGGGGCGACACCTATCTCTACCCGTTCTTTATTAACGATATAAACAACGGAACAATTACCGTGCAGGAAGCGCTCAGCCTGCTTGCAGAGGTTATCGGACGCTGGGGAACCCAGTTGATGGTTCAGAGCGGTCTGCACAAGCAGACGCATCAAATCACCTACGGTATTAACTCCATTAATCTCGGAGGCGTCGGGCCCGACGGCGTTGAGAACGCTAACGAACTGAGCTATCTGTTTTTGCATGCGGTCGGCCTGCTGCATCAATCCTCCCCGACCGTAACGCTCAACTGGTCGAATGCCACACCGCGCTGGTTCCTGAAAAAGGCAATTAAAGTCAATAAGATGACCGGCGGCGGCATCCCGCTTTTTGAAAATGACGACCATATGGTGGAGTGCTTTGTGAAGGACGGTGTCGAGCTCGAGGAAGCACGTACCTGGATCGGACGCGGCTGCGTCTGGCCGGCGCTCCCCCAACGTTCCGAGTACAAGGGAGGCGCCGCGGGCTTTAACTCCGCCGCTTGCTTACAGCTTGTTTTCCATAACGGCGTTGACATTATCACCGGAAAGATGCTCGGACTGGAAACCGGCGATCCGACAAAGTTTGAGACCTTTGATGAACTCTATGACGCATATGTTAAGCAGCACTACTATGTGATGCACCGTACTCTTTGGCTCGCCGACATTGCCCGCGAGAGCCAGTATAAATCCATCCGTCTGCCCGCACTCACGGTTTTCTCTCTGCAGCAGTGCATGGACGTCGGCAGAGACACGATGATTCCGGATCCTCTTTGCGAATACGCCATCACGGATCGGGCTATCATTGACGTAGCAGATTCACTGATGGCTGTAAAGAAGCTGGTCTTTGAGGAGAAAAAACTCACAATGGCCGAGCTGCTTGGCGCGCTGAACAACAATTTCGAGGGCGAGCGCGGACAGGAAATCAGACGGATGTGCCTGGCAGCCCCGAAGTTCGGCAATGGCATTGACGAGGCCGACGATTTGGCCGGAAAGATCGGACAGATGTCTTCGGATTCTCTCACCTCCTGGAACCACGACCCGTACCCGCGCTTTAAGTCTGTTCGCGAGGGGCTTTCCTGGCATTTTGCAGCCGGTCTCGGTGTCGGCGCGCTTCCTAACGGCCGCCTTGCTTTTGAGCCGCTCAACGACGGCTCCGCGTCTCCTATGCGCGGCATGGATAAGGAAGGCCCGACCGCAGTCCTGCGCTCCGTTCTCCGGGCGGATTTCGGTAAGGGGAGCTATGTTGTCGCGCTCAACCAGAAGTTCCCGAAAAACGCGCTGACCACCGACGCAAACGTGGAAAACCTCGCCGCCTATACCGATGCTTTTCTCCGCGCCGGAGGTACCCACATCCAGTATAATATCGTTGACAACAAAGAACTGCTGGACGCGAAGGTCAATCCGCAGGAGCATCAGGATCTGATCGTCCGTGTAGGCGGGTTCAGCGCATACTTTGTGCAGCTGTCCGAGCAAATTCAGGACGACGTAATCAACCGGACAGAACAACATTTCTAATCTCCGACGGCCGAGTCGCGGAGATCTGTTCCGACGTTTTCGCCCGGCCATTCTTACGAAGACCGGGCGAATTTTTGTGATTTTTTGTCCGACGCAGCGAAAAACAAGAAATTTCGGGAGGAGAAACATGGTTACACCGAGAGAAAATTTCCTGAATTTTTTACAGGGAAGACACTATGACCGGATGCCGAGTTCGCTGGACAGACATCGCATTCTTCCGGATATAATTCCGGAAAACACAGCGCGAGGCCTTATCCTTGAGCAGACACCTTACACAGGCCCGCTTGGCGGAAAGGATTTCTTTGGCGTTGACTGGGTCTACGAGCCTGAAATCCGCGGCTCCATTGAGACGGGAGCGCTTTTCGAGGATATCGGGGATTGGGACCTTCATGTCCGGTTCCCGGACCTTTCTTCCTTTGACTGGGAGGGCTGCTCATCGCGGAATCGAGAATACCTCAAGACAAACCTCATCATCTTCTCTACAATCTACACAGGTTATTTTGAGCGGCTTATATCTTTTGTGGGATTTGAAAACGCCGCGATCGCACTTGTGGACGAGGACCGGAAACAGGCAGTACACCGCCTGTTTGAAAAGCTTACCGATTTCTATATCGAGTATGCGCGGCTTCTTCACAACTATCTCAATGTCGAATGGATCGAGTTCCACGATGACTGGGGCAACCAACGGAGTCTGATGTTCTCGGCGCAGACACACCGGGAGATGATTTTCCCCTATGTGAAACGCCTTTATGACGCGATGCACGCGGAAGGAATAATGATTGAACAGCACTCCTGCGGAAAAATTGAGGAGTTGGTTCCGAGCATTATCGAGTCCGGCGCGGATACCTGGCGCGGACAGCCCATGAATGACAAGCTTTCGCTGGTTCGCAGATTCGGCAGTACATTCCGTTTTGGCGTGGAGGCATTCGCCGAGACGCCTCTTACGGATGAAGAAGCAATTTCCCTAGTGTCCCATGTTGTTGAAACGTACCGGAATTACCCGGTCTGGATTTTCCTCCCGGGTGAATATACCCCTTACCAATTGGAGCTTATCCGTGAAATGCTGCGAGAGACTCCGGCCGCGGCTTTCTGATCGACGGGCTGCAAGGGACTGTTCCGTTCTCCCTCCGGCGCTGGATGTAACTTTTTGTTTCAGGTCTGCTTACTGTGATATAATCAAGCAGTGCAGCTCCCAAAGCCGCTCACGGCGGCTTACATACGACACATAGGAGGACAAGCCATGAGAGAAGATTATATGGACGTGACGGGCACGGTGTTTAATATCCAGACCTATTCAATTCACGACGGGCCGGGCATCCGCGTGACTGTTTTCCTGAAAGGCTGCCAGCTGCGCTGTAAGTGGTGCGCCAACCCGGAGAGCAACGAGACCTTTCCTCAGCTGATGACATACTCCAGCAAATGTACCGGCTGCGGCGCCTGCTTTTCCGCCTGCCCGAAAAACGCCATCAGCCTGAATATCGAGGGCGGCAAAGGGCGGGAGATAACCGACCGGAAGCTCTGCGTCAACTGCGGCAAGTGCATCGAAGCCTGTCCGAATGAAGCCCGCGAAATTGCCGGCAAGACGATGACCGTGCGGCAGGTGCTGGACAAGGTGCTCAAGGACAAGCTCTTTATCGACGCCTCCGGCGGCGGCATGACGATAAGCGGGGGTGAGCCCCTGATGCATCCGGAGTTTACGGCTTGCCTGCTGTACGCGGCGCAGGAAGCCGGGCTGCACACCGCAATTGAGAGCTGCTCGTTTGCAAGCCCGGGTATCGTCGATGAGGTTTTCAAGTACGTCGATCTTGGTCTGCTGGATATAAAACATATGGATTCCGCCGAGCACAGGCGCCTGACGGGTGTACCGAACGAGACTATCTTAGCTAACATCAGGCACATTCATAACGATTTGCATGTACCGGTAATTATCCGTGTCCCGACGATACCCGGATACAACGACTCCGACGAGAACATTGCCGCAACAGCTCGTTTCACGGCGGAGGAACTGGGAACCGATATTGCAGTGCATCTGCTGCCGTATCACCGGCTCGGAGAGAGCAAGAATGAGAGCCTGGGCAAGAAAATGGATCTGAGCACAGACATCCCCTCGGACGAGCATATGCAGCATCTGCTGTCGATTGTTGGGTCCTACGGGCTGCAGGGCCAGATCGGGGGATAATCGATCGCGTAAACACACGCGGGAAACGCTTTTGGGCTAAGAGGCAACTACGGCTACCGGCATTTTCAAACGTTGTTTTTCCTCGCGGTGTTTACGGAAGCGATGAGAAGCTTTTTCATTTCAACACAGTGTTCGAGTACCGAACTATCGTCGTAATACCCACTTTCAATGAGTAATTCGAGCCAGTATTCGCTTTCAGCACATTCCTTAAGTGCGATCTGCAGCTTGGCGATAAAGTCCGCCGTACCGTGAGCGCAAAAAGCCTCGCGTATATTCGCGCCGACCGAAGTTCCGCTTCGGATAAGCTGATTCGTCAGCACAGTTTCACGCTTTGCAGTTTTACGGCATTACATACCCTGATAATCTCCAGTGCAAACGCTTTCGATTTTGTAAGTAAGGGGCTGTCTTTCATCGCACTTCATCCTTATATTACTTCGTTCACCGCATCCAACTTCTTACCGATTCACTATTACTTTTTACTTTGAATTCCGAAGACGCGTTTTAAGTAAGAGTGAAAAAGTAATAGGCAATAAGTAAAATTCCGAAGGCTTCGCCTTCGGAATTTTGGTGGGGGAAGGTGGATTCGAACCACCGAAGTCACTGACAACAGATTTACAGTCTGCCCCCTTTGGCCACTCGGGAATTCCCCCATATTAAACTATGTCATTTTCACCGGTGC
>JAAYBW010000097.1 GCA_012729975.1 Clostridiales bacterium | reverse complement strand
GCTTAAAAAATAGGGCAAAAAACTGTTGCAATCCGAGCGTCTATGTGCTATTATACCCTTTGCCGCATTACGGCATATGTGATATTCGGGCAGAAAGAGGTGAAACGCATGAAGGAAGGTATCCATCCCAACTATAACAAGACCACCATAAGGTGCGCCTGCGGAGAGGTTATTGAGACCGGCTCCACCAAAAAGGATATCAAGGTCGAGATCTGCTCAAAGTGTCACCCGTTTTTCACCGGCAAGCAGAAGCTGGTAGACACCAGCGGCCGCGTAGATAAGTTCAACAGGAAGTTCGGTCTTTCCGGCAAATGATATCCGAATAAGCGGCCCCCGCGCCTTGATGCGCGGGGGTTTTGTGCTTTTATCACATATTTATCGGGATAACGGTAAAGTTTTATTCGGGCCGCGGGCAAATAAGCACCGGCGCATTAGACAGCGCCGCCGGCTTATGATATGATGGCCGCAATAACAGATAATAAATTATTGTTTTGCAGGCGTCGAAGCGGTATACCGAAGGCTTGAATAAAAAGTTCCGGAGATATAAAATATACCGGAAAGCAAGCATCACAGGGTTGTGAGTGACGGGAGGGTATTATGGCGTTTATAAAATCCGATGTTGAATTAAAGAGCAGCGTTTTTCAAATGATAGGCAAGCAATGGCTTCTGATTTCGGCGGGAACCGAAAAAAGCTTCAACTCCATGACGGCGAGCTGGGGCGCATTCGGTGTGCTGTGGAACAAATACACCGCTACTGTCTACGTTCGGCCGGAGCGTTACACCTATGGGTTCCTTGAAACAAACGACCGGTTTTCACTGTGTCTTTTCGGCGAGAAGCACCGCGAGGCACTTGTTGTGATGGGAACAAAAAGCGGAAGAGATATGGATAAGCCGGCCGCGTGCGGGCTTAGTCCCGTTTTTATAGACGGGGTGCCCGCCTATGCCGAAGCCGAAACCGTTTTTATTTGCAAAAAGATATACTCCGATAATCTTCGCGCCGAAAACATGGGCGAAGACGGGCTTTCCGTATACGCCGCAGGCAGCGGCATACACAAAATGTACATCGGGGAAATACTCGGGCTTTATCGCAATGACGCACGGCAGTGATCATCCTGCGGGAGGAAGAGCAATAGAGAATACAACCGAAAAAAAAGAGCGGGCGGTACTTGTCGGTCTCTCCGCCGCCTCAATGGAGCCGGAGGAGCGTTCTACGGAAACGACGCTGGCGGAACTGGAAGCCCTGCTGGAAACAGCCGGCGGCACGGCCGAGGCTACGGTTCTGCAAAACCGGGAGTCGCCCGAGCCCGGCACCTTTATCGGTGTCGGCAAGGTCCGGGAAATAAAAGAACTGATTAAAGCGCAGGGGCTTGACCTTGTGGTTTTCGACAACGAACTGTCTCCCTCTCAGATGCGCGCGCTTACCGAAGAACTCGACGTGCGGGTGCTGGACCGCAGCGGCCTGATCCTTGACATTTTCGCGGGCAGGGCTCGCTCGCGTGAAGGGCAGCTGCAGGTCGAGCTTGCGCAGTATAAATATCTTCTTCCGCGCCTGACCGGAATGTGGAGACATCTTGTTCGCCAGACTGCCTCGGGCGGAACAAGCCCCATCGGCACCCGCGGACCCGGAGAGACACAGCTTGAGTCCGACCGCCGTCACATACGACGGAAGATATCGGGGCTTGAGCAGGAGCTTGAGGAAGTTCGCAGGGTTCGGGGAACGCAGCGGCGCCTGCGCGAGAAAAACAGCATACCCGTCATTGCGCTTGTCGGCTATACAAACGCGGGTAAGTCCACGCTTTTAAACGCGATGACGGGCGAGAGCATACACACGGGCGACCGGCTTTTCGACACGCTCGACACCACTACCCGGCGATACTCGCCGGACGGAGTCACGGAAACTCTGGTATCGGATACGGTAGGCTTTATACGAAAGCTGCCGCATCAGCTGGTGGAGGCCTTTAAGGCTACGCTGGAAGAACTGGCCGAAGCCGATCTCCTGCTTCATGTGATAGACGTATCCAATCCGGACTGGCGCGAACAGGCGCGTATAACGCAGGATCTGATAACTCAGCTGGACGCTGCCTCAACGCCGCGGATAGATGTTTATAATAAATGCGACATCGCAGCCGAACGTCCTCAGGAGAGCGAGGACTCCGTATGCATATCCGCGGCGACCGGCGAGGGCCTTTCAAGACTCGGCGAGCTTATATACAAAGCGCTGGCGAGCGGCTCAAAGCGGTTAAAGCTTCTTTTACCTTACGCTTCGGCGAAGCTGCTTGAACCGCTGCACCGTGACTGCCGCGTAATCAGCCTTGAATACAAGGACGAAGGTATCGAAATAGACGCGCTTTGTCCCGCGTCCGTCTACAGAACGATCAAGGAGTATGTGATTTGAGCGTACTGGTACCGCTGGGAGAAGGAATCTCGGAGTTTATCGAAAAACGCTCCCGCTTCATAGGCTGCGTTCGGCCTGTCTTTACAGCCGAAGACGCGCTGGCCATGGTGCAGGAGATTAAAAAGCGAAACGCCGACGCCACTCACAATGTGTATGCTTATAAGATCCGTCAATCCGGCCTTATGCGGCATTCCGACGACGGCGAACCGCAGGGCACCGCCGGTATGCCCGTGCTTGATGTTTTCAGAAAAATGAACGTAGGCGACTTCTGCTGCGTGGTCACCCGTTATTTCGGCGGTGTTCTTCTTGGTTCCGGCGGGCTTGTACGCGCCTATTCGCAAACCGCCAAACTCGCATTGGACGCTGCCGGAATAGGCGAACGTATAGCCGTAGCCCGATACGGCATACCCTGCTCATACTCACTGTGCGACCGGATAAGATACGCTCTGGAAAGCATTACCGCCATAGATTCCGCGCAGTACGGCGAGAATGTGACTTTTGAGGTGCTGGTGCCGGAGGAGCGGGAAGCCGAACTTGTCCGCACCGTTTCGGAGATAAGCTCCGGCACCGTCCCGGCTGTCAGACTCGGCCTGAGTTATAAAACGGTTCCTTGTTTACACACGCCTGTGGAGATTGGAAGAGATTTCTGACAACGCTTTCGCGGCTTCCATGGAGCAGTTTCCGGAACGCGCGAGATCCCCCAGAGAAAGCATCCCGACAAGCTTGCCGTTTTCAGTGACGGGCAGACGCCGAACCTGCTCCGCGGTCATCTTTCTGGCTGCTTCGCGAATATCGTCAGACGCGGAGACCGTGACCACGATGCGGCTCATTATTTCCTTGAGCGGGGTTTCCGCAGGGTCATTTTCCGCGGCGACGCAGCGAACGACTATGTCCCTGTCCGTGACCATGCCGCGAAGCTTGCCGTCTTCGGACACGACGGGCAAAACCCCTATGTTATGGCGAGCCAGGAGCCTGGCGGCCTTATCCGCGCTATCCGTCGGCAGGACAGTGACCGCGCCCGTATGCATGATTTCCGATACCAACATATAAGTTTACCTCCTGTTTTATTTGGATGTATCTATTCTCGCCGCCCTTCGCGCGGTTTATTCGGAGGCCCCGGAATGGAACGGGAAAAATATATGCTTGAAGCCCTCTGCCTCGCCCGGGAGGCGGCCCGGGACGGCGAGGTCCCGGTCGGCTGCGTCATAGTAAAAGACGGCCTGATAATCGGACGAGGGTACAACCGAAGAGAACGCGAGCGCAGCGCGCTCGCGCACGCGGAGATTCTGGCAATAGAACAGGCCTGTAAAACGCTCGGCTCATGGCGCTTGAACGGCTGTTCCTTATATGTCTCGCTGGAGCCCTGTCCCATGTGCGCGGGCGCAATCATGAACGCACGGCTGGATGAGGTGATATTTGCGGCGCGGGATCCGTCAATGGGAGCTCTGGGCGGCGTTATCGATCTTTATTACGAAAACTTCGGATATTTTCCGAGGGTGTACGGCGGGATTATGGAAAAAGAGTCTTCCGCCCTTCTTTCCGGATTTTTTTCTTCCCTGCGCAAACCGCCGACCGGCGAAGTATAAGCCTCGGGGACCGAAACAGCTTTCTAAACCGCTTTATTTTGCTTTTTTTACCGAATGATGTTATTATGTCTGCTCAATCATCCAGTAACATACGGGAGGTGCGGCATATGAACGGAGCCTTTTTCGCCCTGATATCGAGAATGAGGAATATCCGCCGCTGGGGGCTCATGCGCAATACCTACGAGGAAAACGTGCAGGAACACTCGCATATGACCGCGGTTCTCGCCCATGCGCTTGCCGTTATACGGCGCGATGTATTCGGCGGCGAATCAGACCCGGATCGCTGCGCGGCGGCAGCGCTTTTCCATGACGCTTCGGAGATATTGACCGGTGACCTGCCGACCCCCGTTAAATATGCCAACCGCGACATCAAAGTATCTTACAAAGAGGTTGAACGCCTCGCCGTCGAAAAGCTTACGGCTATGCTGCCGGAAAAACTGCGCGGCGAATATGAAAATCTCATCCTGTGCGAAGACCCGGGCGTGCTTGAAATCATAAAAGCGGCGGACAAGCTTTCGGCCTATATAAAATGCGTCGAAGAGCTCAGGGCGGGAAACCACGAGTTTGAAAGCGCCTCCGGGCAGATACGGACTACTCTGGACAATTACGCAATGCCCGAGGTTCAATACTTTATGGAGCGTTTTATGCCGGCCTTCGGCATGACCCTCGACGAGCTGACTATGAAAGAGGAATAATAATGAGAGCGATCGTAACTGTTATCGGAAAAGACCGGGTAGGCATCATAGCGGACGTTTGCGGGCTGCTCGCGAAAAACGGCGTGAATGTGCTTGATATAAGCCAGACAGTCATGAGGGAATATTTTACGATGATTATGCTTGTCGATATCTCCGGCTGCCTGCTAGACTTTTCCGCCCTTTCCGACCTGCTGCGTTCCGGCGGCGAAGCAGCGGAGCTTTCCGTACGCATACAAAGGGAAGACATATTTGAAGCGATGCACCGCATTTAACGGCATTACCGGAGGACGCTTAAGTGATAAACAGAAATGAGATACTTCAAACCATAGACATGATAGACCAGCAGCATTTGGACATCCGCACGGTTACCATGGGAATAAGCCTGCTCGACTGCGCCGACGAGGACATCGGGCGCTGCTGTGTCAAAATTTACGATAAAATTTCTAAAAAAGCGGAAAAGCTCGTTTCTGTCTGCAGTGAAATAGAGCATGAATTCGGTATACCCATTGTCAACAAGCGCGTTTCGGTAACGCCTGCAGCGCTTGTCGCGGCCGCCTGCCGCGCCTCATCCTTTGTATCACTGGCTGAAGCTATGGATAAAGCCTCGGGTACCGTAGGCGTAAATTTCATCGGCGGCTTTTCGGCGCTGGTTCACAAAGGATTCACGGATGCCGACAGAAAGCTCATAGCCTCCATACCCGAAGCTCTCGCCCTCACCTCCAGGGTGTGCTCGAGCGTAAACGTGGCTACAACGCGAGCGGGAATTAATATGGACGCCGTACGTCTGATGGGTGAAACCGTCGTCTCGGCCGCGAAGGCCACAGCCTCAAGCGGCGGTATGGCCTGCGCCAAGCTGGTTACTTTCGCCAACGCCGTTGAAGACAACCCTTTCATGGCAGGCGCATTTCACGGCACGGGCGAACCCGAGTGCGTCATCAATGTAGGCGTATCCGGCCCCGGAGTTGTGCACCACGCGCTGCTCGCCTGCAAGGGCGAGCCCTTTGACGTAGTAGCCGAAACAATTAAAAAAACCGCCTTCCGCGTCACCAGAATGGGACAGCTGGTTGCCCGCGAGGCATCCCGGCGCCTCGGAGTGCCGTTCGGTGTTGTGGACCTTTCCCTGGCGCCCACGCCCGACATCGGCGACAGCGTAGCCGACATCCTTGAGGAGATGGGTCTGGAATCGGTCGGGGGGCACGGCACCACTGCCGCGCTCGCGCTTCTCAACGATGCGGTAAAAAAGGGCGGAGTGATGGCTTCGGGGCATGTCGGCGGTCTTTCGGGCGCGTTCATACCGGTCAGCGAGGATGCGGGGATGATAAGGGCTGCGAGGTCCGGCGCGCTGTGTATTGACAAGCTCGAAGCCATGACCTGCGTATGCTCCGTCGGCCTGGATATGATAGCCGTCCCGGGCGACACGCCGGCCTCAACTATTGCGGCGATAATCGCCGACGAGGCCGCAATCGGCGTTATTAACTCGAAAACCACTGCCGTGCGCATTATCCCGGCTCCCGGTATGGATGTCGGAGAGACTGTCAATTTCGGCGGGCTTCTGGGTTCGGCTCCCGTTATGCCCGTGCATAAGCTGTCCGCGGACGCCTTTGTAGCCCGCGGGGGCAGGATACCGGCTCCTCTGGGCAGTCTTCGCAACTGATATGGCAAACGGGCTGCTGGTAATAACCGGGCCTACGGCAGTCGGAAAAACGCGCATGGGCGTTTTACTTGCCGAGCGCTTCGGCGGCGAAATAATCTCCGCGGACTCCATGCAGATTTATAAGGGAATGAGCATCGGCACGGCCGCACCGACCGAGGAAGAAATGCGCGGCGTTGCGCATCACCTTATAGGCTGTGTTCCCGCTTTCGAAAATTACAGCGTTTCCCGCTATGTGGCCGACGCTTCGCTTGCCGCTGATGACATCCTCTCGAGAGGACTTCTGCCGATTATTGTAGGGGGAACGGGGCTATATATAGACTCTCTCATATCCGGTACCGGCTTCGTACCGTCCGATACCGCGCTTCGCAGGCGGCTGTCTGACGAATACGACAGCTCGGGCGGCGCGGCGATGCTTGAAAAACTCGCCGAGGCCGATGCCGAGTCCGCCGCGAAACTGCATCCCAACGATAAAAAGCGGATCGTTCGCGCGCTTGAGGTTTATACGCTTACGGGACAGACAAAGTCCGAGTTTGACCTCGAAACAAAACTTAGGGCGCCTCGGTATAACGCCTGCCGCATCGCGCTCTCTTATGCCGATCGCGCGGATTTATACGCCCGCATAGACGCCCGTGTGGATGATATGATGCACCGCGGTCTGGTTTGCGAGGTCCGCCGTCTTCTTGAACAGGGGGTACCCCGCTCTGCTACCGCAATGCAGGCCATCGGCTACAAGGAAATCGCTGCTGCTCTCGATTCGGGACTTTCCCCGGAAATCGCTGTCGGGGCTATTAAACAGGCATCCCGGAGATATGCAAAACGACAGCTTACCTGGTTGGCCCGCGGGACCGGTCTGAATTGGATCCTGTGGAAAAATATGCCCGATTATGAGTCAGGCCTTGCTTATTCGACCAAGTTCGTGGCGGATTCTGGTATAATATGACCATCATACAGAGGGCGGCATACCGCCCGTGAAAGGATGGTTTATATGCAGAAACCCGCTAACATTCAGGACATTTTTCTAAACAGGGCAAGGAAAGATAAGCAGCAGATGACTATGTTTCTGGTTAATGGTTTTCAGCTTCGGGGCGTTGTCACCGGATTTGACAGCTTTACCGTGGTACTCGACACCGACGGAAAGCAGCAGATGATCTATAAACACGCTATATCCACTATGATACCCGCGCATCCTATCGATTTTTCACAGGAGCTTACACTCGAAATCTAATGCCTGCCGCAGTTTGCCGCAAAGGAGGATTCCGTGAAAAAAACCGATCTGGCCATAAGGATCACGGCACTGGTCTTTTTCATCGCGATACTTGCCTATATCGGCGTATATGTGTACCAGTCGCTGGACAATCCGTTTAAAACGGCTGTGGCGGCGGCATATTCCGTATATGACAGCCACGAAGCCAAGGGCATAGTAGTGCGTGACGAGGAGGTAATTATCTACAACGGCGGCATTGTATATGTCACCGCGAGAGACGGCGTGCGCGTATCCGCAGGCAGCGAAATCGCCGTGGCTTACCGTGATACCGACGACATGGAAACCGCCGAACGCATAGCTGAGCTGGAGACTCAGGTTACCCAGCTTGAAACCATCGAGTCTACGCTGGAGAGCGCTTCCGATCTTGTCAAGCTCGACAGCGATATTAAAGACCGGATAATTGAGCTGCGCCGCGTACTTGAAAAGCACGACCTGGCAGACCTTACGGATATGATGCTGGCGCTTACTACTCTGGCCCGATTTAAAGACAGCGAGGCTTCGCAAATAGACGCTACTCTGGATTCGCTCAAGGCGGAGCTGGAAGATCTCGGAATGGTCTCAAACCTGCGTCTTGCCACTATAGAAGCGCCGTCTTCGGGCATGTTTTCTTCGTTCTCGGACGGCTGGGAATCTTTAAGGCCCGAGTCGCTCAATGCTCTGTCTCCCTCCGACATTTCCGAAATTTACAACACCGAGCGAACTGCTCCGGACGGAGCCGTGGGCAGACTTGTATACGGTTCATGGTGGTATCTTGCGATAGCGCTTCCCGAAAAGGAGGTTTATACACTCGATATAGGCGATACTCTGGAAGTATCATTCGGAGCAAGCTACTCAGTCCCGGTGAAGATGCAGGTCATTTCAATCGGCAAACCGGAGAACGGAATGAAAAGCGTAATACTCGGCAGCAATAAGAACCTGATGAACATTATTTCGCTTCGCAAGCAGAAGGTAGAGATAATAGATAACGCCTATTCCGGGATCAGGGTTCCCAGAAAGGCCATGCACACCGACGGCGAGAACGCTTATGTGTATGTCGTAACCGGCCTGCAGGCTGAAAAAAAGACTGTCACCATACTTCTGGATACGGGAGATTTCTACATAGTAGAAGCTGAAACGGCCAGAGAGAACTCTCTGCGCGCGGGTGACCAGATAATCATATCGGGAAAAGATCTTTACGACGGGAAAGTTGTGGGTTAAATGTCTGTCTCCGAAAACGTTATGCGGATACGGGAAAATATCGAACGCGCCGCAGCGCGCTCCGGCGGAAACGGGTCGGATGTAATCCTGGTTGCCGCGTGCAAGTCAAACGTTAAGGAAAAAATTCGCGAAGCAATATCCGCGGGGGTCGACGCCTGCGGTGAAAACAGAGTGCAGGAGCTTATTGAAAAAAACGCAGCCGGCGTTTACGCCGGCTGCCCTCTCCATTTTATCGGACATCTTCAAAAAAACAAGGTACGGCAGATCGTTGGTGTCGCTTCGCTTATTCAGTCCGCCGATTCGGCCGAATTGATCGAAATGATCTCAAAACGAGCCTTGCATTTAGGAATATGCCAGGATGTGCTCATAGAGGTCAACATAGGCCGCGAAGCCGCAAAAAGCGGAGTTGACCCCCGTGCTGCCGCGGAACTGGCAGCTTTCGCAGGCACGGTTGATGGAGTATGTGTGCGGGGGCTCATGGCTATTCCGCCGTATAGCCCCGGACAAACCTCCGAACTGCGCTGTTTTCAGGAAATGTACAATATTTTTGTTGACATAAAATCAAAAAAATATAATAATATTCGTATGGATTATCTCTCCATGGGCATGAGTGCTGATTATGAAGCAGCTGTTTCCTGCGGAGCAAACATGGTCCGCATCGGCAGCGCCGTCTTCGGGGCACGGCAATAACCTGTATCTATGTTTATCTTAAGCATTTTAAGTATTAAAAGGCTTATTATCCGCCGATCTGCCCTGCGGACTGCGATTTCATATGAATACACAGATGAAAGGAAACACGAAAATGGGTCTGTTGGATGAATTAAAACGCCTCGCCAAACCATATGACGATGACGACGATTATGAGGAGTACACCCCAAAAGCGACAGAGCGAATCCCCGTACCGCAGCAGAAACCGGCGGTCTCCTCCCAGCGGGCTGTTTATGAGGATAAAAACAAAGTTGTAAATATCCACGCGACGGCTCAGCTGCAGGTAGTTCTCGTTAAACCGGAGCGCTTTGAGAATTCCGCTGAAATCGCAGACCATCTGCGCGACAAACGGACTGTGGTTTTGAACCTTGAATCGACCAACAAAGATGTTGCCCGTCGGGTTTTGGACTTTTTGTCCGGCGTAGCTTATGCTCAGGACGGTAAAATTAAAAAGGTCGCGGTTTCGACCTACATAATCACACCATACAATGTTGATATTTTGGGCGATCTGATCGACGAGCTCGAAAACAACGGTTTGTATTTCTGACCGGGTACATAAAAGAAAGGACATTCTGGACATGCTTACTGCACAGGATATAAAAGACAAAATGTTTACCAAAGCCGTTTTCGGCGGCTATGATATGGCTACGGTCGATGAGTTCCTCGAAACGGTTGCCGAAGACTACGCAGCGCTGTATAAAGAAAACGCTATCTTAAAAAATAAGCTTAAGGTTCTTGTCGAAAAGGTTGAAGAGTATCGGAGTACCGAGGATTCAATGCGTTTGGCTCTTCTCACCGCGCAGAAGATGAGCAGGGACATTGTAGATCAGGCCGAGGAAAAAAGCAGGACTCTGGTTGACAAGGCCGAAGCGGATGCGAGGGGCAGAATCGAAGCGCTGCGCCTTGATGTACTTGAGGAAGAAAGACGTCTTGAGGCCGCCAGAAAAAAGACCTCTGATTTTTCAAGCGCGGTTCGGACTATCTGTACAAGGCAGCTTCAGTTTCTTGATGAGCTTTCCGGATTGGACTTTCCCCCCGGCGCCGAGCCTGAGCCGCCCGGACCCAGTCAGGAACAAATAGCGGATGAAACCGCCAGACGGATCCAGGACAATTTCGTCCGCATTATTGAAGAGAGCATAACGACAAGCGATGAGCCGACGCCCGCTCCGGCGAAGCAGTCTGTTTCGGCCGCGCATGACTCGACACAGGTTTTTGACCCCGCGACATTATTTGAGGAATTGTCCGAGGAGCCCGTAAAATCCTTAAAGCCGAAATTTGATATTGAAAATCTTCAGTTCGGCCATAATTACGATACAGGCAAAAAGAAATAAGCGCCTGCAAAACGCTGACACAAATAGATGACCGAAGGGAAGACAATCGTTATGTCCACGGATTATAATAAAACGCTCAACCTGCCCAACACCGACTTTCCGATGCGTGCCGGTCTCCCGAAAAGGGAGCCCGGCATGCTCGAACAGTGGAGGGAAAAGGATCTGTATGCCGGTTTGATGAAAAAGGGCAAGGGAAAGCCGCGCTTTGTGCTGCACGACGGACCTCCCTTTTCAAACGGCGATACACACATGGGCCACGCCCTTAACAAGCTCTTAAAGGACTTCATTATCCGCTATAAAAATATGTCGGGCTTCCGCGCGCCTTATGTGCCGGGCTGGGATAACCACGGCATGCCGATAGAATCGGCCATAATAAAAAAGAACAGGCTCGACAGGAAGAGCATGTCCGTTTCCGAGTTCCGCGATGCCTGCAGAGAGTTCGCTCAGCATTTTGTGGACTTGCAGAAGAGTCAGTTTATCCGACTGGGCATACTGGGCCAGTGGGACAATCCATACCTTACGATGTCTCCTTCCTTTGAATCCCTTGAGGTTCGTGTTTTCGGCCGTATGTTTGAAAAAGGCTACATCTATAAGGGTAAAAAACCGGTTTATTGGTGTTCGCACGACGAAACCGCCCTCGCCGAAGCCGAGATTGAGTATGCCGACGATAACTGCCGCTCGATATACGTCAAGTTCCCCCTTTCAGACGACAAAGGCAGGCTTTCTTCAATTTGTGACATAAAAAACACTTACTTTGTCATATGGACAACGACCACATGGACTCTTCCCGGAAACCTCGCCATTTGCCTTAACGCGGATTTCGATTATGTGCTGTTGCGCGTGCCGTCCGGCGAGTGCTATATACTTGCGGAAAAGCTGGCGCCCGAAGTTATGAAGGCTGCCGGCATATCGGACGGGGAAGTTCTCGCTGTGCTTAAGGGCCGCGATTTTGAGCTGATGAGGGCGCGTCATCCGTTCTTTGACAGAGACTCGGTAATACTGTGCGCAGACCACGTCACGCTCGAGGCCGGCACCGGCTGCGTACACACGGCGCCCGGGCACGGCATGGAGGACTATGCCGTCTGCCGCATGTACGATGACAAAAAGATTACCGATATAGGTGTTGTCGTACCGGTAGATGACAAGGGCTATATGAATGAAGAGGCCGGAAAGTTCGCGGGCCTTCGCTATGAAGAAGCCAACGACGCTATTTTTGACGAGCTCAGGCAGCGGGACGCGCTGCTTGCCTATGAGGATATTTCACACCAGTATCCGCACTGCTGGAGATGCAAGAATCCCGTTATCTACAGGGCTACAGACCAATGGTTCTGTTCGGTCGAGGCTTTTCGCGAGGCCGCGGTCAATGCCTGCGCGGACGTCCGCTGGACCCCCGAATGGGGCGGCGAGCGAATTGTGTCTATGATCCGTGACCGCTCCGACTGGTGCATTTCCCGACAGCGCCGGTGGGGACTGCCGATTCCGGTGTTCTACTGCTCCGACTGCGGCAAACCGATATGCAATGAACAGACTATTGACGCCGTTTCCGCTCTTTTTGCCGAAAGGGGTTCTAACGCGTGGTACGAATCCGAGGCCGCGGATATTCTGCCCGCCGGCTTCAAGTGTCCTTTCTGCGGTTCGGACTCTTTCACAATGGAAGCCGATACGCTTGACGGCTGGTTTGATTCAGGCTCCACACATTATGCCTCGCTTGAAGCTGACGATCCCGACTCATGGCCCGCGGATCTGTATCTGGAAGGCGCGGACCAGTACAGGGGATGGTTTCAATCCTCTTTGCTGACGGCTGTCGCGACAAAAGGAGCCGCTCCCTTCCGCGAGGTGCTCTCACACGGCTGGGTCGTGGACGGAGAAGGCCGCGCGATGCACAAATCGCTGGGCAACGGAATAGCTCCGGAGGAGATAATAAGCCAATACGGCGCGGACATCCTGCGTCTTTGGGCTGCCTCGGCGGATTACAGAGTGGATGTTCGGGCTTCCGATACGATATTCAAACAGCTTTCCGACAAATATCTGAAAATCAGAAACACGGCGCGCTTTATACTCGGCAATCTGGACGGCTTTGACCCGAACGACCGTGTCGGCTATGATGAACTGTGCGAGCTCGACAGATGGGCTCTTTCCCGCCTGAACGCGCTCATCGAAAAGTGCCTGGCGGCATATGAGCGCTATGAATTTCACCTGATTTCCTCATCGGTCCACAATTTCTGTGTCGTGGAAATGTCTAACTTTTATCTGGACATTATCAAGGATCGCCTTTACTGCGAAGCGCGGGACGGTCTGCTCCGCCGTTCGGCGCAGACTGTATTGTTTGAGATCCTCGATTCGATGGTGCGCCTTCTGGCACCTGTATTGTCTTTTACAGCCGAGGAAATATGGCAGTCCATGCCTCATCGCCGGGATGAGGACCCCGTCAGTGTTATGTATAACCAAATGCCGCAGGTTAAAGCGGACCGTGCCCTCCCGGAGGATCGACGGAGTGCATGGGAGGGTCTGATGGCGCTTCGTGCGGACGTAAACAAAGCGCTTGAGCTCGCGCGCAATGAGAAAATAATCGGAAAGCCTCTGGACGCCGAGGTGACCTTGTATATGGATGATGAAGGAGTGAGGTCATACGATGCCTTCGACTTGAAAACCATATTCATCGTTTCCGGAGTCACACTGCTGACCGGCAAGGGCGAGGGCTATACCGGAGAGCAGACAGGCACGGTTATAGCGGTTGCCGCCTCCGCGCAGCCGAAGTGCTCACGCTGCTGGACACACGACCGGAGCGTAGGTGAAAATACTATGCACCCCGAGCTCTGCTCGAGGTGCGCAGAGGTTATTTCAACGTGATATATATCCTTCTTGCGGCAGTGATTGTTGCCGTCGACGCATTGTTTAAAAAATGGATCGTGCTCAACATCACTCTCGGAACTTACCACAGGTTTGTCCCGGGCATAATCGGTATCACCCATCTGCGAAACGACGGCGCCGCTTTTTCCATACTTGCCGGGCGCAGGGAGATTCTTTTGGTGCTCACAGCGCTTTTCATTGCTTTTGCGGTGGTCATACTGCTGACAGGCAGAATACGAAACACCTGGGGCTGTCTCGGTCTTTCTATGGTGCTCGGCGGAGCTGCAGGCAATGCGGTTGACAGATTGGCTCAGGGTTATGTCGTGGATATGTTCAGCTTTGAATTTGTCGATTTTGCCATATTCAACATAGCCGACTGCTTTATAACAATCGGCGGTATTGTGTTTTGCCTGTACATCATCATCGCGGGAAGTAAATCCGATAAGGAAAAGAAAACGCATCCGTCGGGCGGCCCCGGGGAAGGTTCGGGAGGCGTACTCCCTTGAAAATCACCGCGGGAACCGAGCACGAGGGTATGCGGCTTGACGCTTTTCTTGCCGCGGTTGTTGAGGATTTGTCCAGAAACGCCGCTCAGAATCTTATTGATAAGGGCGCCGTCTTGTCCGAAGGCGGCGCTTCGCTTAAAAAAAATCACAGAATGACGCCGGGCGAGGCCGTCTGTTTTGATTTGCCCGAGCCGGAGGACAGCCTTCTTATACCGGAAAAAATAGCGCTGGATGTGCGCTACGAGGATGAGGACGTCATCGTAGTAAATAAACCCAAGGGTATGGTGGTTCATCCTGCCCCCGGGCATTCGTCGGGCACTCTCGTAAACGCGCTTTTATACCGCTGCGGCAGCGGGCTGTCGGGTATCGGCGGCGAAAAACGGCCGGGCATTGTCCACAGGATAGATAAGGACACCTCGGGCCTGGTTATTGCGGCAAAAACCGATTTTGCCCACAGGAGTCTTTCCGCGCAGCTTGCCTCCAGAAGCCTTTCACGCGAATATGAAACCATAGTGACCGGCCATATGAAAACATCCTCGGGTATAATCGACGCCCCGATAGGCCGGCATCCTGCCGACAGAAAAAAGATGGCGGTCACGGACAAAAACTCCCGCCGCGCCGTTACACATTGGCAGGTTATAGAGGATCTTGACGGCCACACACATCTGCGCTGCGCACTGGAAACCGGCCGTACGCATCAAATCAGAGTGCACCTGGCCTATATCGGGCATCCTGTGCTCGGCGACACTCAATACGGCTCAAAGCGGGTTATCCCGGGACTGGACGGACAGTGTCTGCATGCCGCATCTTTAAAATTCATACATCCCCGAACGGGCTCCCGCGTGATTGTCGAATGTGAGCTCCCCGAATATTTCTTAAACATGCTCCGTAAATTCCGGACGGACGGCTGACGCCGTCCGTTTTGCTTTTAAAGAACAAAATATGAGATATCGGTATAAACGCTATTTCGGTATCGTTATTTTAAGCACTATTTCCCGCTCTGTGTCGCAGCGCTCCTCAACCGCTTTTACTCCCGAAGAACGCAAAATTCCCG
>JAAYBW010000096.1 GCA_012729975.1 Clostridiales bacterium | reverse complement strand
TTTACTTCGTGCTGCAATGCGAAGATGAGCAGAACAAAAAAACCGTAGACAGCGCCATGGAGAGCCTTTCTTATACAGGCATCGGCGGGAAAAAAACGTCCGGCTTCGGCAAATTCAGCTTTACTGCAAGCCCTCTTGAGCCCGGTGATGTGCTGCATGACCTTCTTACAAGGCAGTCTTCGAAATATATGCTCATTAGCCTTCTGCATCCGAAAGCCGAAGACATCCGGGGTATTAAAGAAACGGGGTCTTACCAGATAATCAGGCGCGGCGGTTTCATTTATTCCGACGATCACGGCGATGAGATGGTAAAGAAAAACGACTTGCATGTGTTCAATTCCGGCTCCTGCTTTGGGGAGAAGTATCACGGTGAGGTCGCTTCCGTTTCAAACGGGGGTTCTCACCCGGTTTACAGGTACGCGAAAGGATTCTATATGGGGGTGCTGCCATGGTAGAGGACAAGAAAAGGTACTATATGCGCCTTAAGGTATTGACGCCCGTCCATATAGGCAGCGGAGAGACACTCAGTAAGCTGGAGTATTCCTATAATAGATTCAACAGATTGCTCTCCGTTCTGGATGGTACGAAGTTCTTCTGCGAGCTGCAAAAAAGGCGCCGCCTGGAAGCATACGCCGTTTTTGTCGAAAAAGTATCTCTGAATAACGCAAACGCCTCTGTGTATAATTGGCTTAGGGAACAGTTTGGCCCGAAACCCGCGGATGAAATAATAAGGCAATCCGCAAAATACGAGATAAGGCTCGATGTTGCCGGCAATAAAGGTTTCAATGACCTGCGCTGCCATATAAAAAGCATCGACAGGCCGTATGTTCCCGGCAGCAGCATAAAAGGTATGATCAGGACTGCCCTGCTTTTCAAATACCTGTATGAAAATATCAATGAGTTTGCTGATCAGAAAAAGGAGATAGACCGGGCGGTAAAAAGCGGACAGTTTATAGCCAAAACCATTGGGCGGGCAGTAAAAGACATCGAAGACAATGTGTTCGGAAACGAAAACGACCCTAAGAGCAAGCTTACCGGAATGTCGGGCATCAGCGTCTCAGACAGCACGCTTCTGGATTCCGGCGCATTGACAGTCATTCAAAAGGTAGACTACCTGATAAACAAACCGGATGCGGCGACTAACCCGATTCCGGTATTTTACGAATGCCTGAAAGAAGGCAGCGTTCTTGATTTCATGCTTGACGTGGACCCGGGAAAAACCGCCGAATCGAAAGCAACAAGGGGCATCCTGACGGCGCGGGATATTATAGAGGTGCTGACATTTCAGCACAGAAAACTTTTCTATGTCCGGGACAAATCCCCTTGGTCTAATTTTATATCCCTTCTGCCTGACAAACGAAAGCTTGACGGGTTTACCAGAGTGTTCCTCGGCGGCAATACGGGCTACATAGCGCATACGGTCATAGCCGCGCTGTACCGAGAGGACATAGAGCAGCGCCGCCTCGTAACTGCCGGTTTACTCCACGAGAAGTTCGGAAGAACGCCGATGGGAAAGCACCTCAATGACAGGCCATATTCGCCCAGGACCATACATACGGTATTGAAAGGCGACGAGCATTTCTTCGCGGGTATGTGTGAACTCAGCGAGGTTGCAAAATGCCCGTAAAACTTGAAATGAATATCAAATGTGGGGAGAGCCTTCACAGCAACATGGGCTCTCTCCTGCAGGGCGTTCTTATGGAGCTTATAGAGCCGGAATATGCCGCGTACCTGCACAGCCGCGACCTGCTGCCATACTCTCAATATCTGTCCGTCACAAAGTTCGGAGAGGCGGTTTGGTGTGTTTCGACACTCGATGACGAGAGCTGCGAAAAGATCATCGTCCCTTTAACAGAAAAAATCGTCTCGGGCGATACGTTCGAAATTAGCCGCAAAGGTATATGTTTTTCGATAGGGGAATACCGCGTCAGGAAATTTACCTACAAAGAGTTTGTCGATGCCTACTTTATTCCCGAAGAGACGAGCCGCCGCGGCGGTGTTATTCTGGTCACGCCCTGTGCCTTTAAGTCTGACGGCAGGTATCAGAATATCCCCGGCGTAAGATGGGTTATTCAAAGCCTCATGCACCGGTTCGATGCCTATTCCGACACGGTAAAGACATATGACCCTGAAGCACTCGAGCATATCTGCAAGCATACAAACATCAGCAGGTTCAGCTTGCGCTCGGCGTCTTTTCCCCTCGAGCGGGTGAAAATCCCGTCTTTTGTGGGGCAGCTCGAGTTTTACACTTCGGGCAGCACGACTATGGCGGGGCTTGTGAATATGCTGCTGCGCTTCGGAGATTACAGCGGGATAGGGATTAAAACGGCAATGGGGATGGGAGGTGCCTTTTATAATGGGTGATTATGTTTTGTTTTCCGCGATAGGTACTTCAGATCCGATAAGGGGTAATTTTGACGGTCCTATGCTCCATGTCGTACGGCATTACAGGCCGAAAAAAGTCTATTTGTTTTTCACAGAGGAGATGAGCCAGCGCGTCGATGAGTTTGGTTATGAGTGGTGCGTAAAGCAATTATGTCCCGAATGCGAGGTCGTTGTCATATTAACCGATATAGAAAACGCCCACGATTATTCCGTTTTCATTAATGAATTTCCAAAACACATTGAGAGGATCCGGGATGAAAACAAAGGAGCCACGCTCATTTTGACTGTGTCTTCCGGCACACAGCAGATGTGCTCCTGTCTGGCGCTTGAAGCCCTAAGCAGAGGCCTTCTCGCGGTGCAGGTCAGCACTCCGGAAAAGGGCGCGAGTTTCAGCAAAAGGGTATATAAAGGTTTTGAGTATCAACAGGCATTTGAAAACGATTTTGACAACGGCGTTGCCGGAGAAACCGAGAACAGGTGCCGAGAGCCAGACTTGAGTTATTACAGACATATAATTGTAAAGTCCCAGATAAGAGAGCTGATCAATGTATATGACTATCACGGTGCGCTCCGACTCGCGAAATCGGAGTTGAGTGGAAATATCCGGCTCATCCGGGAACTCGAGTCTGTTATTCTCAGGCTCCAAATGAAAACTGACGAAGCCGAAGCTAAAACGTCGGATAAATCGCTGTTCCCGGTGAAGAAAAGCACTTACAGGGAAAAGCGCTGCAGGATACTGTCCGAATACCTCTTGGTTATGTTTCATAAAACGCTGATCGTAAGCATAGACGACTTTTCACTGAGGCTGACGCCTTTTCTTCAGCAGCTTATCGCGGACTATCTTGAGTTTGTATTCGGTTTTAAGATAAAAGAGTATATAGTAAAGAACAACATCATTCCGGACAGGTTTCCGCCTGAAATGAGGGCGTTCGTGGAATCCGAAATAGGCGCGGAGCTTAAGGGGCATAAAATGAGCCTTTTACTGATGGTCAGCCTCTTTAAATACCACGCGGGCACCGAGGATGTGGACTCAATTCTTTTCAGCGGGCTTTTAAATGGGAACAGATTACGAAATGATGTGGCGCACTCGCTGACCGGGCTTACGGAGGATGAATTCGAAGAAGGCTACGGCTTGACGCCGAAGCTGCTTGTCCACAAGCTATTCGGAATTATGAAAAAAGTATACGGCACGCATGCGAAAATTTCCCCGGAACAGTACGCGGAGAAAATCACCGCCGTCCTGCTGGAGGTGGTGGGGTAGCGTGAGCATATTTTATATCACGGAACCTGACTGTAAAGTCAGTATAAATGACGGGATATTGCTGGTTGAATCCGCGCAGCTAAAAAGGCAAATACCCCTATCGAAAATTGAGAGCCTCGTCTTATTCGGCAGGATAGGCCTGAGTGCATATGTGATTAATTATCTGCTCGAAGAAAGCATCCCTGTGACATGGCTTTCGAACACAGGTCGCTATTACGGCAGGCTCGATTGCACAACCCACATAAACATCGAAAGACAACGCCTGCAATTCAGGTTCTCTGAAGACGAGAGCTTCAGGCTCGAGTTGTCA
>JAAYBW010000095.1 GCA_012729975.1 Clostridiales bacterium | reverse complement strand
AGGTTATACTGGCCTTGCGTTTGTTGTGTAGTCATAACTCAATTTTAACGCAAAATAAAGAATCGGCCAACCCTTTCGGGCTGTCCGATTCTTTGTTTTTCATCAAGCTCGTTTTGCAACGCGCCCCGATGTGTGTTTGCTTATATGTTTAGTTTGGCTTGATGGGTTTTCCTCTTTATTCGGCCACAACAGCGATAGAAAGCTCGCGGAGCTGCTTTTCATCCACCTCGGCAGGGCAGGCCGTCATAAGCTCGCCGGAGTTTTGTACCTTCGGAAAAGCTATAACGTCGCGTATCGAATCTGCCCCGGCTATGAGCATTACGAGGCGATCCAGGCCGTAGGCAAGTCCGCCGTGCGGAGGCGCGCCGTACCTGAAGGCGTTAATAAGGTGGCCGAAACGCTCCTCGGCGTCCTCCGGCGTAAACCCAAGCGCGGAAAACATGCGCTCCTGCATTTGCGGAGTGTTTATCCTTATGCTGCCGCCGCCCAGTTCGGTGCCGTTGAGAACTATGTCATATGCGCGGGCGCGGCAGGCCGCCTTGTTTTCGGTGAGAAGCTCGACGTCCTCTTCCATCGGGGCTGTGAAGGGATGATGCTTGGCCGTGAAGCGGCCCTCCTCCTCGCTCCATTCGAACATCGGAAACTCCGTGACCCATAAAAACTCATATACGTCCTTTTTAACAAGGCCCATAAGCTTTGCGCATTCGCAGCGCAGAGCTCCGAGAGCGGCGAAAACAATCTCACTGTTCGCGTCGGCGACAGCCAGTATGAGGTCTCCGTCCTTTGCCCCCGCGCGGCTGAGCAGGGCGTCCATATCCCCGGCGCTCAAAAATTTACCGAAGCTGCTTGTCATACCGCCGTCGATCAGGCGGATCCAGGCGAGGCCCGCGGCCTTGTATGTTTTAACGAAGTCCGACAGGGCGTCTATTTTTTTGCGCGGGAATGCCGCCGCTCCGCCCTCGATATTTATAAGCCTCACGCTGCCGCCGCTTTTAGCGGCAGCCGAGAAAACACCGAAGCCGCAGTTTTCGGCTATATCCGTTATATCCTTGAGCTCAAACCCGAAACGCAGATCCGGCTTGTCGCTTCCGAAGCGATCCATGGCTTCACGCCATGTCATGCGGCGAAACGGAGTTGCAACATTTACGCCGAGGACTTCGCCGAACAGGCGCTTTAAAAAGCCCTCCTGTATCGACATTATCTCTTCCTCGTCCGAGAAACTCAGCTCAAGGTCTATCTGAGTGAATTCGGGCTGCCTGTCCGCGCGCAGGTCCTCGTCCCTGAAGCAGCGGGCTATCTGCATATAACGGTCGAAACCGGAAAGCATCAGAAGCTGCTTGTACTGCTGCGGAGACTGGGGGAGCGCGAAAAACTTGCCGGGGAATATGCGCGAGGGAACCAGATAGTCGCGCGCGCCCTCGGGAGTCGACTTGGTTAGCATCGGCGTTTCTATTTCCAGAAAACCCTGCTCGTCGAAGTAGTCACGGGCTATTTTCGTTACCCGGTGACGAAGAGCTATAGCGCGCTGCATATCCGGGCGGCGCAGGTCCATATAGCGGTATTTCAGGCGCAGCGTATCGTTTACGTCGCTGTCCTCGGTTATTTCAAACGGAGGCGTCTGCGAGCCGGCCAGCAGGCGCAGCTCGGTTACGAAAAGCTCCACGTCGCCTGTGGACATATCGGGGTTCCTGCTGCTTCTGACCCTCACAAGACCGCGGGCGGCCACGACATACTCTGAGCGAAGCGAGGCGGCCTTTTCAAATATATCACGGGGAGTAGAGTCATCAAAGGCAAGCTGAAGCATACCGGTGCGGTCTCTGAGATCCGCGAAGATGAGCGAACCGAGGTCTCGCCGACGCTGCACCCATCCGCAAACGCAAATCGTCCTGCCCGCGTCACCCGCGCGCAGTGTTCCGCAATAGTCGGTTCTTTTGAAGCCTTTGAATGTGTCCAATTTACTTCCTTCTTTCTCTATTTGTCGATTATAACCGGACCTTGGCTAAGGGAGAGTACGCCGCTTTTTATCCGCGATATAAGTTCCTCGTAATCGAAAAGCTCCTGCGTGCCGGTGTTTAAGTCCTTTAGCGCCGCTTTTCCGGCGGCTATTTCGTCCTCGCCGAGGAACACTGCATAGGGTATGCCGAGCTTCGAGGCGTAGGCGATTTTTGCTTTGAATTTTTTGTTTTCGCCGTACAGCTGCGTGCGGATACCTGCGTCGCGCATCAAAGTGGTAAGAGAAACGGCGGGCCCGATGTCATCGGTCATGGGTATGACCAGCGCGTCCGCGGGCGCGGTGAGCAAGGAATCGTTAAGGTAGCCCTGCTCGCCGAGAACGTAAAACAGCCGGGTCAGACCTATGGATATTCCCACGCCGGGAAGCTTTTTATCGGTGTAATAGCCGGCAAGATCGTCGTACCGGCCGCCGGAGCATATCGAACCTATCTCCGGATGGTCGAGCATAGTGGTTTCATATACCGTTCCGGTGTAGTAGTCAAGGCCGCGCGCGATAGTAAGATCGGCCCGGTAAGCCTCGTGCGGAACACCGAACGCGGACATATATCGCAGAACCGTTGTAAGCTCCTCCGCGCCCGTGTCGAAAAGACCGCTCTTTCCCCGGTAAGCCGCGAGTTTTTCCTCCGTCGCGGCCGCGGGGGAGATAAAGTCAAGTATATGCCCGGCGTCCGACGAGGATACCGCGCAATCCTGCGTAAGTATATCGCGGACCGTATCGGGACCGACCTTGTCCAGACGGTCCACGGCGCGCATAATGTCGCCTGCTTTTTCCGACAGTCCGAGAATCTCGAAAAAGCCGCTGAGCACCTTCCGGTTGTTTACGCGTATGCAGAACCGCTTGAGCCCGAGCCGGGTGAAGCTGCGGTAAATTATGCCGGGTATCTCGGCCTCGTTTGATATATCAAGGGCTCCGTCGCCTATGACGTCTATATCCGCCTGATAAAATTCGCGGAAACGTCCGCGCTGCGCTCTTTCCCCTCTGTAGACCTTTCCTATCTGGTAGCGCCGGAAGGGGAAGGTCAGTTCGCCCGCGTGCATGGCCACATACTTGGCGAGCGGAACGGTCAGGTCGAAGCGCAAAGCAAGGTCGGCGTCTCCCTTTGTAAAGCGGTACATCTGCTTATCGGTTTCGCCGCTGCCCTTGGCCAGAAGTATTTCGGATGCCTCTATAACAGGGGTATCAAGAGCGGTGAAGCCGTAAAGCGAATATGTTTCACGCAGCGAATCAACCATACGGTCGAACTGAACCTGACGAGCGGGCAATAGCTCCATAAAGCCGGAGAGAGTCCTCGGCTTGACCTTTTCCATTAATCAACATCCTTTCGGCGCTTGCATGCGCCGGGCCTTTATTTTTTCGGATTGACTATATCGCGCCAATCCATATCGCCGCGCTGCAGACCGTGTATGAGCACCTCGGCCGTCGCCACGTTGGATGCGAAGGGGACGGTATACTGGTCACACAGACGGCATATCTGCGCCAGGTCGCTCTCATAGCGGGGAGCGGCGGTATCGCAGAAAAACAGCACAAGGTCTATCTCGTTATAGGCGATGCGCGCGGCTATCTGCTGTACGCCGCCCTGATCGGCAGACAGGTACTGCGTTACGGGCAGGCCGGTCGTATCCTGAACGAGCCTGCCCACGCCGTGCGTTGCGCACAGCTTATGCGCGGAAAGTATGCCGCAGTAAGCTATACAGAACTGCACCATGAGCTCTTTTTTGTTTTGATGAGCCAAAAGGGCAATATTCATTGATACGGCCTCCTTATTAAAACTTGTTCCTTATTTTTTTAATCGGTACGTTTTCCCCGCGCAGCCTGCGCGAGACCCGCTCAAATGCCTCTGCCGCGGAGCCCCCGGCAAGGCTGAGCGGAACTCCCCGGGCCGCGGCCAGCATGACGGCGCGATCCTCCGGTATTATTCCTATCAGCCGGACACCTACCGTATCCACGGCATCGTCCACGGTCGCGTTCATTCTGCGAAGCATCATATGGCGAATGCGGTTAACCAAAAGGCGGCAATCCGTTTTTCCCATCCTTCTCAGCTCGATGGCGCAGCGGTTAGCGTCGCGGTAGCTTGATGCGTCGGTCGTAACAACGATTATTGCCGAATCGGCGGCGCGGCAGGCGAGGTGAAAGCCGGTTCCCATGCCCGCCGGAGCATCTATCAGGCAATAGTCAAAGCAGTCTCCGGCATCGGCTATAAGCCGGTCGATCCCCTCGGGCGGAACTCCGCCATCCGGGGCGGAATAAGGAGCGGCGAGAAAAAAGAGATTCTCGACGTTCGGATGCCGCAGGACGGCATCTTCCAGCGACACCCTTCCTTCTATTACATCCATCAGATCCGGCGGGGCTTCGTCGGAAAGACCGAGAGCAAGATCTAGGTTGCGCAGACCGACATCCATGTCTATGCAGAGTACGCGTTCGCCCATACACGCCAGAGACGCCGAAAGAGCGGCGCAGGCGGTGGTCTTGCCGGTACCGCCCTTGCCGGAGGTTATTACAATCGACCTGCCCAAAGAAGCGCCCCCCGTCTGTGTAAGTTCTTATCTTATCAGTACGCCCTCAGCCGGCACGCTGTCCGCGGCAGCCTCGGAGGTAAAGTAATAATCGAAGATCTTTTTGGCCGCTTCCGTCACATTGCTTCCCGAGCCGCCGTTTTCAACAACGATTGCCAAAGCAATCTCCGGGTCGTCGTACGGAGCAAAGGCTATGAATACGGCATTGTTCTCAATGTCCTCACCCAACTGGACGGTGCCTGTTTTCGAGCACACGTCTATAGAGTAATTGCCGAATACGGACGAGGCCGTACCATCTTTGGAAACACCGAGCATTCCGTCGAACATGGCCTGCCAATATTCGTCCTCGGTATCCACGGTTGTGAGAACATTGTTTTGGTATTCGCGCAGCGTTACGGTATTATCGTTTGTTTTAACGCTGTCGAGAAGGTGCAGGGAGTAGTGTGTGCCGCGGCTGGCGATCGTGGCACAGTAGCTTGCGATCTGCGCGGGTGTGAACAGGCTGTAGGATTGACCGATTGAAGCCTGCAGCGTATCACCGCCGTCCCAGAATAATCCCTCGTTTTTCTCTTTGTATTCGCGTGTGGCGAGTATTCCGGAGCTTTCGCTGATCTCTAAACCCGTCGGGACACCAAAGCCGAAGGACCGCGCGAAGGGGGTAAGCTTGTCAATGCCCAGATTGAGCCCGATGCTGTAAAAGAAGTAGTTGCAGGACACCGTGATGGCTTCGGTGACGTTTATATCTCCGTGGGAGCCGGGGTAGGTCCAGCAGGTGGGCTGGAAGCCCTGGTAGACCGTGAATTTACCTTCATCGTGGATTATTGAGCCCGTTGAAATGACCTTGTTGGACAGGGCGGCGATCGCGGTGCAGATCTTAAAGGTTGAACCGGGCGAGTAGGTTCCCAGTGTAGCCCTGTTGAAAAGGGGCAGTGCGGGGTCTGAAAGAAGCGACGAATAATCCTCTTTAAAGGTATTGAGGTTGTATGTCGGATAAGAGGCAAGCGCCAGGACATCGCCGGTGCCCACCTGTACCACGGCCGCCGCGCCGGCGGTCGTGGGAACGAAGGGCTTGCCTTCCTCAAGGGCTTTTTCGGCCCGGGTCTCGTTAATGCCCGCTATGGTGCTCGAAAGCGCGTCCTCGGCTGCCTGCTGGAGCATTATATCGATGGTCAGAACAACGTTGTCGCCCGGTTCCGGGTCTTTTGTGTACAGAACGGCCGTTACCTCTCCGGAAGAGTCCTTCGTGGTGGCGATCTCCCCGTCCTGCCCGTGAAGATATTCCTCAAAAGCAGACTCAACGCCGCTCTTGCCGATGACCGCGTTCATCGGATAGCCGAGCTTGCCGTATTTTTTATAGTCTTCCTCGTTCATGAGTCCGATATAGCCCAGAAGATGCGCGGCGTAGTCGGTGTGATATTCGCGGACGGAGGTATTGGCAACATATACTCCGGTCATATTGTATCCGCCTATCGAAGATATCATTTCAATACTAACGTCGCTTGCGAAAACATAGTCCGCGCCGCCCCACAGGGTCCGGACCTCAAGCTCGTAACGGATTCCGGCGGCGATGCGCGCTTCCTCGTCGGAAAATGACTCGGGTATCGAATAGTGCATTCGCAGATGACGCATAAGCTCCGGCGCCGTTATTTTCTCGTTCAGGTCAAAGTGGTCTATATAATCGTCAAGGAGCTTTCGTTGCGTTTGGCTCATATCGGGCAGATACTCAAACGGAGGCGCGAAAGTCACCGGGAAGGTGTCGGTATAAGGTGTTGAAAAAGAGTTGGCGCATTCAACCAGCCGGACAAGCACGCCGTTCGGGTCCCTTCCGGAGACAAGGTCGGAACGGTTGATTTTTATGTCGTAGCTGACTCTGTTGGATACAAGCAGCCGTCCGTATCTGTCGGATATCGTGCCCCGGGAGGCTTTGACGGTCTCGGAGGTGACTATGGTGTTCACGGAGCGCTCATAGTAGGCATCACCGTTAATTATCTGAAGGTCATACAAGGCCAGCAGACAGACTGCCGCGAATATGAAAGTCGAGAGCATGACAACGACCATTCGTATCGGCTTAATGTTTTTTGCCATGATAGTATCCTTTCCCCGGAACTCTCGGAGCGCTTATATCCGCACTCGCCTGGAGGCACGGGTGGCGCGGTGTATCGGATAGTAAACGGGAATTATGAAGATTGCGGAATATATTGTTTGAATAAGAGCCGGCTTCCATAAAACAGCGAGCGGCGCTCCCCTGTAAAAGTGCGGTCCCACAAGCTGCAGCAGCACGGAGAGCACGAGCGTAAGAAGGCTCATCGTAAGATAGGAGGGAAAGCCGCGGGCCAGGAAGAACTCAGATAAAAAACCTGTAAAGAAGCCCGCGAAAGTTAAAAAAACGGTAAAGAGCAGGCCCGAATCACCAAGTGAAATGTCGCACAGAACTCCGCAGATGAGACCCCATACGCCTCCCTTGAAGCCGCCCTCAAACAGCCCGAAGCCCACAGCCGCCAAAGGCAGCAGCAGGGGAGCGGCGGTGTTTATCCGAAGGCGTGAAAACACCGCGGTCTGGAGCAGATAAAGCGCCAGAACAATGAGAATATGCGATATTATCCCATAGACCGGACCCTTGCGCAATGCCGCACCTCAATCCGTTGTGTAGTCGTAGTCTTTTATTATAAACACGTGAGTCAGCGAGCTGAGCTCGACTCCGGGTTTAATAATGCCGTAAACGGTGAACCCGCTCTCGTCCGTAGTTACCGACACGATTGTTCCGATAACAAGATCCGGCGGAAAAATTTCGCCTACTCCGGAGGTAAGAACGGTGTCCCCGTTTAAAACCTCCGTTCCGTCAGGCATGTAGGATAGCTTTAAGTTGCCGTCCTGCATCATGAAATAGTCGCCCTCGGCTACTGCCGTTATGCCTGTCCGGCTGATATAGGCTCCTACGCTGGCGGCTGAATCAATAATTGTCTGCACAACGGCTGATGTGCCGGTCACTTCCACGACCTGCCCGACAAGATCGCCTTCTTCCGTTATAACCGGGTCAAACAGCTCGATTCCCGAGCGGGTGCCGCGGTTTATAACGAATGAGGAGGACCACGTGGAGGAGTTCCAGGAGGTGATAGCCGCTATGTCATAGGTGAACTGCGGATGAAGCTCCGATAAATTGAGAAGCTCGCGCAGCACGGCGTTTTCCTTATTCGTGGCTTCCGATTGTCGAACCTCGGCTTCCATTTGCTTTATCCTGGCTTTAAGCTCTTCGTTTTCGGCTTTCAGTTCGTCATACCTGTACATGTAATCGTATATGCCCTCAAGCCGGTCAACGAACCAGCCCAGACCCTTTTCCATCGGCGATGTGATAAAGCGCACAGATCCGGTTACCACGTTGCCGCCGCCCATAATGAGCCGCGAGAGCAATATCACAGCCAGCACGATTACCAGTATGAGGACAACGCGCATCGCTTTTTTGGAAAAAAAATTTTTCATACGCTACTCCAGTATATTAATGCCCATACGCGCGAGCATAAGGCCAAGACGGCACACGGGCAGACCGACAACATTAAAATAATCGCCCTCGATACGC
Source organism: Clostridiales bacterium (assembly GCA_012729975.1). Classification (GTDB taxonomy): domain Bacteria; phylum Bacillota; class Clostridia; order Oscillospirales; family Oscillospiraceae; genus JAAYBW01. Next base: position 31,499 of record JAAYBW010000095.1, on the reverse strand, counting down.
TCGATAAACAGTGAGGCCATGCCCTGCGCCCCGTAAGCCCCGGCCTTGTCCAACGGCTCGCCGGTTGCCGTATATATGTTTATTTCCCGCTCTGTAAGAGGCCGGAAAAAAACCTGCGTTGTTTCGCTAAACACGATATTATCGGGGCCGCGGAGCAAAGCGACGCCGGTGATCACGGTGTGACGCCGCCCCGAGAGAGCCCGGAGCATAGCGGCGGCTTCGGCCCTGTCGCGGGGTTTGCCGAGAAAAGCGCCGTCGAGCAGCACGGAGGTATCAGCCGCTATTATCAGCTTGTCTGTACCGGTCATATCACGGACGGTCTCGGCTTTTGCCAGCGCGACGGATTCAAGCGCGGCCTGCGGACCGATCGACATATCCGGCTCATTTTCGCAGGGGGAGGGAAGTATATCAAAATCGAGCCCCAGAGAGCGAAGAAGCTCGATACGCCGCGGGGAAGCGGATGCCAGAATGGGTTTTTCGGTCATTGTTTAAGTGTCCTTATATATCGTTTCAGTAACGGCCTCTCGTTTTGGCGACCGGCTCGTAGGGACTCAGATCGAGATAGCGGGCGGCAGCCTGAACGCACTCCTTTGCGTTTTCGGTTGAAAAAGCGAGCCGCGCTCCCCAGAGCCCCAGCTTCTCGTATTCGTTTCTGCGTGAAGCGAGAAAAAGCTTTTCCTCGCTGTATATGACGGTTCGGCAGCCGGGCTGCCGCATCACTGGCAAAGCGCCGCCGCGCCTGTCCCGCAGATGAATTGCATTGTCGCAGCCGCATAGGCCTGTCCCGGCCTTTATGACACATGCCCCGGTAAACATCAGCGGCAGGCGGCCGTAGACCATTATCTCGGTGTCAATGCCCTTGCTCATGGCCTTTATATCGGAATACTCCAGCTCAAAGGATATGCCGGCCGAAAGCATGCCGAGGTCTTTGGCTATCCTGAGAGTATGGGAATTTGTAATATTGAGAGTGAAGTCTCCGCGCACGGAAAATCCGCAGGCCCTTGCGGCGACGGCCGAAGCAAAGCTGCCGCAGAGCACCTGTGAAATATGGATATCCTTTAGACGGGTCAAGTCGTCCATAAGCTTTTCGCCTTCCGCTCCCTGCATTACGGGAGGGAGCGCGGCGCATATCTCTGTGTAACCGTTTTCCCAAAAAGGCGTGACGGAGGTGGGGGAGGACAGCAGCTCGGAAACCGGAACGTACAGCACCGCAGGCTTAAGTCCTGACAGCTCCGGTGATAGCTGGGAGGCCTTTTGAACCGAAATCGTAATATCGGGCGGTTCTTTCCGCTCGATATAGCGCACGGGAGCGTGGTATTCCTCATAGCGAAAAGGAGGCTTTTCGCGGCGCTTGAGGCTGAGCATGGATAGTGCGTGTGCTTTCATAGCGGATATATCGGGTATACTCATGTACAGACCCTCGTCTATACTGCTTTTGACGCCCCGGCAGACATAAGGTGTACCGATTGTGTTGTAAAGGGCTGATTGCAATACCACCGCGTTAAGCTCCCGCTCGCCCTGCGCTGCGGGCACGGGACCTCTGACGACAGTCGTGTTGCCGCTCTCGTCCGCAGCGGCCAGCTGCGCGGGTACGCCGCGGTGTATGACAGCATAGAAATTCACCGGTACGCGCGGGTGCTCGGTGCGCATGTACTCCGATCTGACCGAGGAGGGCACATGAGCGCGTTTTCGGCGGATATATCCGAAGAGCTCCGGGCCCGGTTCGCCGCGGAAATAAGCGTCGCTTTTTCCCGCGGAGGGAAAAGCGCGGCTCAAAAGCTCCATGTCGTGCTCGGATGGCGGCTTTTTCGACATGAGAGAACGGTGGCATATATCGGTCAGTATAGCCGTATATTCCGGTCGGCGAAAACGGCCGTCCGTAGTTACGGCGGATACGCCCATAGATTCGAGCTCGTCCAAATGTGACATAAGAGAGTATATCTTCATGCTCAGAGCATGGCAGTCCGACCTTATTCCGAAGCTGTAAGCAGCGCTGCATGGCCTTTCGCAGGTATGCAGATTCGCGCTGCGTTTCCCGGTAAACGAGCCGAGATAACACAGGCCTCCGGCCGCGCAGCACAGCTGCCCGTAGCACAGCGCCTCGGTCCGTACCGTCGCTGAGGAGCAAATGGCACGCATTTCATCGGCCGAAAGCTCCGGTGCGAGCCTTACGCGGGAGGCGCCCAGCGAGGCGAGAAAACGTGCTCCGGAAATATCGCGCACGGAGTTGCGTTCACCTATATAGAAAGGAAGATCGGGCAGACACTGGCGTGCCGCGCGTAAAAGGCCCGGGTCGGATATGAGCGCCGCATCCGCACCAAGCTCACACGCGCGCGCCAAAAGCCTCACGGCATCCTCAATGCCGTCATCCCGGACATATTCCTCGCTTGAAACCGTTACGGAAACTCCGCGGATACGGCAATACTCCGCCGCGGCGGCAAACTGGTTTTCGGTAAAAAAATAGGGTCTGAGAAAGCCGGATGTGTCAAGGCAAAGCACGACAGAGTCCGCGCCGCTCTGCACCGCGGCGCGCACCGCTTCCGGTTTTCCGCAGGGAACGGAAAGCTCCGTCATACTCATACCTGCTTCCTTATAGCTAACTTGAGCGTATACTACCTTGAGCGTATACTACAATATGTTATTATACCACGTCGGCAACGGTCAGTAAATACGAGCGGAAAAAATTTAGAAAGCCAAAAAAACCGTTTCTTCGTTGCGGCACCGCGATTTAACTGTTATACTGTAAAATAATCAGTAAAGGACGGTGACCGTGTGAAAGATAAAAGCTATGTACTGCCGCCCGCGGGAGCCGTTTTCATGAGCGCCGAAGCTGCGGACAGACTTATCGCCGCCGGAGACGGTGAAGCGGCACTGCTGTATATATACATACTCCGGAACAACGGCCGGTTTGACCCCTCCGACGCCGGGAAGCTGCCGCTTCAAGGCGGCTTGGCAAAGGCAATGAACACACTGCGGGCGATGGGCATGGTCGCGGAGGGCCCGGAAGTGCGGGAAAGACCGGACGAGCCTCCGGAGTACACAGCCGACGAAATAGCGGACCATGTTTCCGGGAACAGCCAGTTTGCTACTCTTGTGCGCGAGGTGCAGTCGCGGCTCGGTCGGGTACTTTCCGGCGGAGACCTTAAGATTTTATACGGCTTATACGATTATCTGGGCCTGCCTCCCGAGGTAATACTTCTGCTTGTCGTGTATTGTACGGAACAAACCGAGCAGAAAGCGGGGCCGGGCAGAAAGCCGTCTATGCGTTTCATAGAAAAGGAAGCTTACGTTTGGGCACGAAACGAGATTGTAAATCTTGACTCGGCTGAGGAATACATACGCCGTATCGCGGAAAAACGTCTCGACAGGCAGAAAATATGCGACTGTCTCGGCATCAGGGGCCGGGCGCTGTCCCCGGGCGAGGAAAAATACATCGCTTCCTGGGTGGATATGGGCTTTCCGCCCGAATCTGTCGAGGAGGCCTATGACCGCACGGTGCTTAAAAAAGGAGCTTTGGTGTGGCCTTATATGAACTCTATACTGAAAAGCTGGCATTCGAAGGGTTTGCATACGCCGCAGGAAATAAAAGCGGGCGATGGCAGAGCTCTGACGACGCAGGCGGGCGGCGGCGCGGGTGACGGAGAGCTTGCGCGTCTTAAACGCTCACTGGACAAGCTCAAGAAAAGCGGAGGTTGATTTCTATGTCGCTGGACGGAAAGATTCTGGCGGCGGCGCGAAACAGGCTTGCCGCAAATAAACGCTTGGCGGAAGAGGAGAAAAAGCGCATCACGGAGCGCGTATACAGAGTGCTGCCGAGGGTACAGGAAATCGACAGGCAGCTTGCCCTGTCTGTGATCGAGGCGGCGGCAGCCGCGCTGGACGGAGGGGCGGACCCGGAAAAAGCCGTGCGCAGCATTTCCCTTAAAAACCTTTCCCTGCAGGCCGAGAGAGCCGAACTGATGGTACAGGCGGGCTACGCGCCCGAATTACTGGATTATAAGCCGCTTTGCACGCGATGCGGCGACACGGGCTTTGTTAACGCAAAGCCGTGTTCATGCCTTCTTGAGCTTTACTCGCAGGAACAGAAAAAGGAGCTTTCGGCGCTCTTAAGGCTGGGAAAGGAGAGCTTTGACAGCTTTTCGCTCGACTGGTACGGGGAGCCGGGCGACCCTGCGCGAGAGCATATGGAGATTGTATACGAAATATGTTTGGAATACGCCCGTAAATTCGGGGACAAAAGCGACAACCTGTTTTTAAACGGCGGCCCGGGCCTCGGAAAGACCTTTCTGTCCGCCTGTATAGCCAGAGAAGTCTCTCAAAAGGGCTTTTCGGTAGTTTACGACACGGCCGTGAATATATTTTCTCTTTTTGAGGCATATAAATTTTCTCGTGAGCCGGGTGAATCGGTTCAGAGCAGCATGGAGCGCTATATGCTCTGCGACCTTCTCATTCTCGACGATCTGGGTACGGAAATGACAACAACGTTCACGCAAAGCGCGCTATACGACCTTATCAACACAAGACTCTGCCGCGGGAACAAAACGATAATAAGCAGCAACCTTTCGGCTGCCGAGCTTACGAAAAGATATCTGCCGCAAACCGTATCGCGCATTCTCGGTGAGTATGAAAACCTGCGTTTCGTCGGGAAGGATATCAGGCTGCTTAAAAGAGATAATAACTGAAGAGCTCCTTGAGTTATACCGTTCGGATAAATCCTTTCGGTCCGGCAAAACTGAATATCGGGGGGGTGCTGTGAATAACGGCTGAGACGCGCGGCAGGCGCGAACCCATATACCTGATCCGGATAATGCCGGCGTAGGAAAAAAGCAACGCGCCGCGCCCTTTTCGGGAACGGCGCTTTTTATATATTTATTAATATAAGAGTTTAACCGGTAACATTTATGTATTTTTACAAATAACAAAGCGGAGATGAATATTATGAAAAATCACACTCAACTGCTCTCTTTGACCGAAGGCGCCGTCTGCGTCGCTTTAGCCGTTGCGCTTTCATTCCTGCGTCTTGACTTCTGGGCAAACGGGGGGAGCATAAGCCTTGTAATGCTGCCGCTTATGATCTATTCAATACGCAGAGGAGGCTGGTGGGGCATAGGAGCCGGACTGGTTTTCGGAATTTTAAAGTGCGTGGTCAGCGGCGGAATAGCTTACGGCTGGCAGTCGCTTATACTTGACTACGGCGTGGCATACGCGCTTACGGGTCTTGCGGGATTTTTCCCGTCAAGACCGCTGCTCGCCGTATTCATCGGAAGTCTTGCCCGATATATCTGCCATGTGCTTTCGGGTGTAATTATCTGGGGGGAGTGGATAGAGGACCTTGTTATAGGAAGCCTGACGCTTCGGATGCATAACGCTTTAATATACTCGCTGCTTTATAACGGCGGATACATGCTCGTGAGTTTTCTGCTAACAGCGCTCATCGTAGTCCTTATAGGCCGCAACACGAAGCTACTTCGCGCGGATTAATTTCTGTTCTCCGATTTTTAGCGGGATGCCGGTATAAAGAGGGCTGCGGCAGGTAATCCTGCCGCAGCCCGCGGACACCAAAAGACCGCTGCAGTCAGCAGCGGTCTTAAACAATTCAGCCTTTAAAGAAAGCCTCGGCAAAATTGAGAAGAACCTTCACGGAGCCTTCGATGCCGCAGCGGCTGGTGTTGAGCATGATGTCGTGAGTTCTGTGATCTGTCCAGACGGAGCCGGTATAGTATTTGATATAGCCGGCACGGCCTTTGTCGATCTTGTTCATTTCCTCTTCAGCGGTCTGTGGGTCGTATCCGTAATCCTCGATTATCCTCTTGAGGCGATCCTTGCGGTCTCCGTAAAGAAACACGCGCATAAGTTTGGGATAGTCGGAAAGCACGTAGTCGGCGCAGCGGCCGAGGATGACGCAGTTGCCCTTAGCCGCGACCTCTTTAATGACCTCGGATTGGGCAATGAACGCCTTATCGTTTACGGGCATGGTGTACTGAAGGTTAATGGTGGAGCTGACATAAGCCGTAGTCGCTATATTGTAGAGGAAAGAATTGCGGGAAGTCGTTTCATTCTTTTCAATAAAATCGGGTGATAATCCGCTCTTGTCCGCAGCTAATTGAATCAGCGCCCTGTCGTAGTAATCGAAGCCGAGCTCGGTGGCTATTCTAAGGCCGATGAGCCGCGCTCCGGTACCAAACTCCCTGCTTATGGTTATTATTTTGTTGCCGCTCATATCAAGCCCTCCTATATAATAACTGTCACCATAACTGTCACCGTATTTATTATACAGGCAGTTCTACATAAATTCAACTGTAATCGTAAATGCTTCCGCCGATGAATTCGCGGATTATCGAATTTCCGGGAACGGGATAGACCGGTATATCTACGAACTTTTCAAGAGCGAGGACGATTTCCTCAATTTCTTCCGCCGGTCCGGAGCCCTCGGGCAGCGCGCGGAAAAGCGGTTCGGCGAAGTGCTTGAACAGGCAGACCTCATAGGGCATTGCCGAATTTATCAGAACATCTGCCTTGTCTTTGTACGGATCGATATATAAATGCTCTCCGCGCAGGACGTTTTTCCACATCTCTATTGTATAGGCCGCGTCGGAGCCGCGAAAGCTGTTGTCGCGCACGACTCGCCTCATAAGCCGAAGCCAGGTCCTGTCGAATACCTTCGTTCCCACGTCGTCATAAAAATCCGTGCTCGCGCTTATATACAGCCTGGTTGCCAGAGGGTGAGGACCGGAGATCTGATCATTCAGGGCGTGTATGCCCTCAAATATCGCTATCTCGTTTGGCCCGAGACTAAGCTTTGTGCATCTGGAAGCGCTGCGCTCCTTGCGGATGAAATCATAGCGGGGTATTTTAATTTCCTCTCCGCTCTGGAGAGAGTCAAAATGCTCGTTTATAAGTTCTATATCAAGGCACAAAGGGGATTCCAGGTCAAGGTCGCCGTTTGGCGTACGCGGGGCCCTTCGTATGTCCAGAGTATGAAAATAATTGTCCAGCGAGATTGTGTGCGCGGTAATGCCGGTGGCGATGAGCTTTTCTTTGAGGCGGAAAGCCGAGGTGGTTTTTCCCGAACCGGAGGGGCCGGAGAGCATAACGATGGGGCTGCCTTTCATGCGGTCTATAATCGTCTGAACCGCGTTATCAATCTGGAAGCTGTAATCCGCCTCGCTTTGCGTGATAAATCCCTCCGGATCAGCTACAGCGCGGGCGTTGACCTCGGATATCTTTAACTTTTGTGTTTTAATCATCATGAATCTCCTTGAAAGACAAAATTTTCCGTGCCGTGTTCTCGAACTCCCCGACGGAGGCGATATATTCCTCCGGGTATTTTTTGTTGACGAGCCTTGTGATTTTGCCGCTCGAGGCGTTTTTCAGCTTTGTTACTCCGCCTGCTCCCATTGATATTATGCTGTGAAGCTCTTCCATCATACATATGTTATACAAGCATGCAAAGCCGGGTTTCGTCCAGCCGGTGTTCTCAAGGCCGCCCGCTGTGTATTTCTGACGATATAGGTAATACGGTGAATAACTGCTGCCGAAGAGCCGGCTGTGAGCGTAGGAAAGCATTTGGGATACCTCGTCTGAACCGGGCAGCGGTGTTTTCTCAAGATTAAGGCGGGAGCCCCGCTTTAGAGCCAGAGTGTGAATCGTTATGTTTTCCGGTGTAAACGCAAGTACCTCGTCGAGACTTTTTTTAAAGCCGTCGGGCGTATCGGAAGGCAGACCCGCAATGAGGTCCATGTTTATGCTCCAGGCGGCTATGCTTCGGGCAAGCTCAATGCTCTCGCGGACATCCGCCGCGGTATGGCGGCGCCCGACGGCCCGCAGCACATCGTCCGACATTGTCTGTGGGTTTAGGGATATTCTTGTGACACCGGCGTCTTTGAGCGCAAGCAGCTTATCGCGCGTCACCGTATCCGGCCTGCCGGCCTCAACGGTGATCTCGCGGCATCGGTCGAGATCCATGCAGCCGCGCAGTTTTTCCATGAGCGCAGCAAGCTCGAAGGCAGATAGAACAGTGGGCGTTCCGCCGCCGATATAAAGCGAAACGGCAGTCATACCGGTACGGCGCATTGCGCTGCCCGCTGCCTCGATTTCGCGAAAAAGCGCATTCAGATACGGCTCTACGAGTGCGCCGGATTTTTCAACGCTCTGGCTTACAAAGGAACAATATGAGCAGCGCGTGGGGCAAAACGGAATACCCGCGTATAAGGATACATCGTCCGGGTTCAGATTAAGGCGCGCCGCTACGGCCGCGCCTGCCGCTTCGCCGCAGAGACTCGCTCTTTCGGGTGAAACGCCGAACTCACGGCTCAGATAATCGGCGGCCTCATCAGGGGAGACAGCTTCATTAATAATGTGTGCCTCGGCAAGCTTTGCAGGCCTGACCCCCGTAAGAGCGCCCCAGGCGGGAGGCGTTATACCCGAGGCGAGAGCAGCCTCATAAAAGGAGAGCTTTATCAGCTTAGACAGCTCACTTGCCCGGCGTATCGCATCGGCCGCAACGGGTTTATCGGTCCGGCGCCGCGCTATATACGAAGCTCCCTCAAGGCTCATCTTACTCACGCATTCGGCTCTGCCGTCAGACAGGACTAGAAGCTCGGAGACAAGAGCCGGGCTGCCGCATGAAGCGTCGTATTCCGGCCTTTCGGATGGGAAGAGCGTGAGCAGCATCTGCTCAACCGCGTATTTATAATCGTGCCCGACAAGCAAAATGCGCATATCAGCCCTCCAGGGCGTATCTCATATAGTAGTTGAAGCGGCGTTCCCTGCTAAGAGATGTGGCCTCCGCATGTCCCGGATATACCTCAAAATCCCCCTCGAGCTCGGAAAGGCGCTTGAGAGAGCCAAGCAGCACCTGCATATTGCCTCCCTCGAAGTCGGTGCGCCCGCAGGAATCCCGAAACAGCGTGTCGCCTGTAAAAAGCGCGTTGTCACAACGCAGCGTAACGCTGCCCTCACTGTGGCCGGGCGTTTCCATTACGGTGAATTCAAGGGAGCCCGCTTTTATTGTGTCGCCCTCCGAATAATAGCTTATGTCATCGGGTGGGAGCCACTTCATTGCATCCCGGCTGCCTTTGGTGCGGGTGTCCTTTTTGTTGATGTAGACCGGTACGGGATATGCCTCCCGCACGGAGGGTACCGCCGTTGTGTGGTCAAAATGACCGTGCGTGAGCATGATACAGCGCAGCCGCATGCCGTTTTCCTCAATGTAGTTGAGTATACGGCCTGATTCCGCTCCCGGATCGATAAGAGCGCAATCCATTGTGGTTTCGTCCGTTACTACATAGCAGTTGGTGGAAAGCTGTCCTACCGTTAGAGTTTTAATGAGCATAATTACCTCCAATGCACCCGTCGGTGCAGATATAATAAAAACCCTCCCCCATTGCGCGGGAGGTGAAATGAGCTCAAAAATCAAAGACCGCCGGGAGGATGTTATTACAGATCGTCGGTATCGAGTATTATCGTAACCGGGCCGTCGTTTACGGAGTGTACGCGCATATCCGCTCCGAACGCGCCTGTCTGCGTATTAAAGCCCTGCCCGCGGCAAAGGGCGATGAAATGCTCGTAGAGAGGTATCGCGGTTTGGGGCCCGGCGGCGGCGAAAAAGTCCGGACGGCGGCCTTTTTTACATGAAGCGTAAAGCGTGAACTGAGATACCACCAGCAGTGAACCCGAGACATCGGCAAGGGAGAGATTCATCTTGCCGTTTTCATCTCCGAAAACACGCATTTGGCAGATTTTCCGTGCCAGCAGCTCGGCATGAACCGGAGTATCTGTGCTTTTCACGGCCAGAAGCACTAAAAAACCCGTTTCGATTTTTCCCAGCTCAACGCCGCCGCATTCAACGCCGGCCGATATAACTCGCGTTACGACAGCTCTCATAAGGCAACCGCTCCTTATTACAACTTTTTCGCTTATGTCTCCGCACCGGACCTGAGCACGCTTGTAACTCCCGAAAGCACTTCCAGCCGCGAGATAAGAGCGCTCAGTTCCTCGAGATCCTTAACGTTGACAGACACATAGGCCAGCGCGTTGCCGTTTCCCAAATCGCGGGCGCTTAATGAATTTATCTTAACCTTGGCCGCGCTTAAAGCGGTAGCCAGGTCGAGCACAAGTCCTCCCCTGTCCCTGGAGAGAACCTTCAGCGAGGTCTCGTAGGTTTCGCCCGCGGTGTCGCCCCAGCTGACATTGATCCAGCGGCCCTCGTCCTCGCCCCGTGCTCTGGCGTTTTTATAGTTCTGGCAGGTTTTGCGGTGAACCGAAACTCCGTAACCCCTGGTGATGAAACCAACCACGGAGTCTCCGGGCACAGGCGTACAGCAGCGCGAGAATTTAATAAGACAGTTGTCAAGTCCCTCGACCATTATGCCGCGTATGGGACGCGTGCTTCTGGCGGCGGGCGCGGCGGAGGCAAGCTTATCTGTCTGTATTTTCTCTCTGTCTTGTTTTTTGACGCGGATGAGTTCCTCGCGCACACGGTTGACGGCCCTCACCGAGGTCAGCCCGCCGTAGCCGATTGCCGCGTACATATCGTCGAGGCTTGAAAAGGAAAGCTTTTTTAGTATAACGGGGAGCAGATCATCCATATCCGGATCAGACAAACGCAGATTGTTGCGTTTCATCTCGGCTTCAAATGACGCTTTGCCGTGTATGATGTTTTCTTCGCGGCGCTCTTTTTTAAACCACTGTTTAATCTTGCCCCGCGCTTCGGAGCTTTTCGCTATGCTCATCCAGTCGCGGCTGGGTCCCTTTGAAGCGCCGGAGGTAAGTATCTCAACGACGTCACCGTTGGATAGGGCCGTATCGATAGTAACGAGCTTGCCGTTGACCTTGGCGCCGGTCATGCGGTTTCCCACTGCGCTGTGTATCGCGTAGGCAAAATCTATCGGCGTCGCGCCGGCCGGCAGATTTATAACGTCGCCCTGAGGAGTGAAAACAAAGACCTCGTCTCCGAACAAATCTATCTTAAGCGCCTGAACAAAGTCCTGCGCGTCGGTATCCTGCTGAGTTTCGAGCAGTGTGCGTATCCAGGCGAACTTTTCCTCGCCGGCGGTTTTAGAGGTAAGGCCTTCTTTGTATTTCCAATGCGCTGCTATTCCGTATTCGGCGGTATGATGCATTTCGCGCGTACGTATCTGAACCTCGAAGGGTATTCCCTCGGTGCCGATAACTGTAGTGTGTATGCTCTGGTAGTTGTTGGCCTTCGGCGTGCTTATATAATCCTTAAATTTGCCGGGCAGCGGCTTAAAAAGGTCGTGTATGTGACCGAGAACATTATAACAGTCCGCGATATCGTCCACTATGACCCGGAAGGCGCATATATCAAAAACCTCGTTGAAGTCCCTGTGCTGACTGTACATTTTGCGGTATATGCTGTAAATGTGCTTAATGCGGCCGAAAACGGCAGCCTTTATGCCGTACTCATCCATGCGGGAGGAAATCTTTCTTTGTATTGAGGTCATGAATCCCTCAAGGGACTTCATTCGCATTTCCAGTTTGGCACTCAGTTCCGAATAACCCAGCGGATCAAGATATATAAGAGCCAGATCTTCAAGCTCCCATTTGATTTTCTGCATTCCGAGCCTGTGTGCGATGGGGGCGTATACCTCCATCGTCTCGCGGGCCTTTTCGCGCTGCTTTTCGGCGCTCTGGTAGTTCATCGTGCGCATGTTGTGGAGGCGGTCGGCAATTTTAATGAGGATGACCCGTATGTCTTTTGCCATAGCGATGAGCATTTTGCGAAGATTCTCGACCTGTTCCTCTTCCTTGCTGGTGTAGGTGACCCGGGTGAGCTTTGTTACTCCCTCCACGATATCGGCTACCGTAGAACCGAAGCGCTTGCTTATGTCCTCATACGTCGCCTTTGTGTCCTCGATGCAGTCGTGCAGCAGACAGGCGACGATGGCGTCCTCGTCAAGCCCCATCTCAGCCGTTATCTCGGCAGAGGCGATCGGATGCGTGATATACGCAGAACCGTCCTTGCGTTTCTGGTTGCCATGCATCTGCCGGGCGTACTCATACGCGGATCTGAGCCGGGAAGCGTTCAGGTCCGGATCGTACTCCCTGATCTTCTCTTCAAGGTCAAGATATGACTGATATACTTCGTCCATCGGTACCACTTATCCTTTTAGTGCTCGCAGAATTCCGGAGTTGTTCAGATCCTTCTTCGCGGGAGACTCGGACACGCTTATATCCATATGCCCGTTATAATCGCGTTTTACTTTTATAAGTCCAAGCTCCTCCAGAACACATATGCATACGTTAACGCAGCCCGGCCTGCCGATGCCGGCGGCGGCGCAAAGCGAGGACATAACATGAGCGTGCTGACCGCTCAGAGCGCCGCGTTTTGAAACAAGCGCGCGCCAGACCGCAGCAAGCTCGATCCGATCGGGAAGGAGATGCGCTTTTTCCTCATCGGATAAAGCATCGGCGCGTCCCGAAACAACCAGACGACAAAGGTCAAAGTCGCGCTCAACGGGAACGGGGGAGGGAATAACGTCTTTTACAAGCAGCTGAGCGCTGCGAACCCCTCGAAAGTCGTTTATATTGGGTTCAAAAGCAAGGCTGCAAAGCGAGCCGGGCTGAAGGCCGAGTTCCTTCACCGTCATTGAAAAATAGATGCAGTCCGCTGTGGAGGAACCCTTTTTAATGCGCATCTTTAAATGCTTGTCACCGCCGATCGAAAATATCTGCTCCACTACCGCGTTTTTTACGCATATCCTTGCCGGAGGATTTCCGTAACCCCAGGGGGCGGTAAGTGTGAGAGCCTCGAAGTTTTCCAGCGTCATCAAAGACAGGTCGTCCGCCTCAAAATCGATGTGCAGTTCGGCCTGTGCGCCTTCCGAGCGCAGAGCGTTATAGTATTCGGTGAGTGCCGCGCGAAAAGAGTCGATGTTTTCCTCGGGTAAAGTCATTCCGGCGGCCAGAGCGTGGCCTCCGTAGCTGCCCAGCAGGCTTTTGAGGGAATCAAGCGCATTGTAGATGGAAAAACCATAGCAGCTCCTGCAGGAGCCGCGCCCCTCGCCGTTTTCGATGCTGATGACAACGGCGGGAACCCCAAAGCGCTCCGCAAGGCGCGAGGCGACAATCCCCGATACTCCCTGATGCCAGCCCGGATCCGCAAGGACTATCGGAGTATCGACATTTTCGGGCAGCATTTCCAGCGCTTCCTTATATATGCGGTTTTCCACCTCACGCCTGGCGGTGTTCAGTGCACACAGCTTTGATGCGAGCGTCCCGGCGGATTCGGAATCGTCTGCCATAAGAAGGTCATACGCAAGACTGACATGACCCATACGTCCCGCCGCGTTAAGCCTGGGCACTATCGAAAAGCTTAAGTCAAGATCTGTGAGCAAGGCGGGCTGCAGATGTATTTCGTTCATCAGAGCGCGCAGACCGATGGATCCCTTGCCCGACCGGCTCACGGATATGCCGCGTTTGATTATCGCGCGGTTCTCTCCGGTTACGGGCATGATATCGGCCACGGTTCCGATAGCGGCAAGCTCCCCGTACTGTTCCATGACCTCCTCGAACTTATCGGAGCCCTCAAGCGCGCAGATAAGCTTAAAAGCCACGCCTACTCCGGCCAGACCCTTGAAAGGATACGGGCAGTCATGTCTGTGCGGATCGACTACCGCCTCCGCCCGCGGAAGAGTATCCATGCATTTGTGGTGGTCTGTTATCACAAAATCCATGCCGAGCGAGTATCCGAATTTTACCTGCTCCGGCGCGGTGACACCGCAGTCGACCGTAACAACCAGAGTGCAGCCCTTTTCGGCCAGCTGCCGAAGCGCTTCTTCAGATAATCCGTAACCCTCGGTGAGCCTCTCGGGTATGTAGGTCTCGCAGCGCAGGCCCTGAGATCTGAACCATCGGGATACTATACATGACGAGGTGATGCCGTCAACGTCATAATCGCCGAATACGGCGACATGCTCGTTTGAAGCGACGGCCTTCCGGATCCGCGCTACCGCTTTATCCATGTCGATAAGTAAAAACGGATCGGAGAGTATACCCAGATCGTCACGAAGGAAATCGGCGGCTTTTTCGGGACTCCCGCAGCCGCGGGACGCCAAAAGAGCAGCGACAAGAGGATTATATCCCGACGCTTCAAGCAAACTCGCTTCGCCGCGGTCATAACCCCTGACATTCCATGCTAAGCTCCATTCATGCCTGCGCAAATCTCTCGCCCCCCGCCGATCTTTCTTGATATTTAATCCGTAATGACTTATTATAGCAGAAATGATGCGCTTTCTCAACCGTTTTAAAGGGAAGCCCCGGCGCAAACTTTTCTCGAGAAACTATTCCCAGACAGGCTGAGTATGTGTTAATATATATCAGCGACTGTGGTGCATACTCTGCGTGCGGACGGAGGTGCCCGATTGATATCGGAAGCGACAACAGCCCAGTGGACGGAGCTCATCAGAAGAGCTCTCAAACTGAGTAAACTGGATCCGTGGAATTATTTCAGGGAAACCGACTTTCTGCGCGTTGAATCGCTCATCAGCAAGGATTCTTATTGGGTAAGCTTCGCAGATGCGGGAGAATCCGGCCGGAGCTTAATATGTGCCGCTGGCCAATACGGGCTATGCAATCTGCTCGAATCGCTGTGCGGTACGGATGCGGGCACGGAGGAGGCGAGGCTTTACGGGCAGGATTCATTGGCCGTGTATTTCGCTTGTCAAGAGGAACTGACACCATATGACATTCAGCTTATGAAGGTTTGCGGCGCGCAGGCGTCTTCGCCGGGAGACATACTGTATTTCCGCCGCCTTGAGCCCGGATATGTCCCCTGGACACTGACGGGAGACGAGGTTATGATCTTAGCGGATCTGCTCGCTAATATAACCTCAGCCGCGGAAGATTACATCTCAGGCAAAGCCGAGGCCTTTTTTCCTTTGGGCAACGTCCTTGCGCGAAGATATGACAAAGAAACAGGAGAGTGGACGACACAGTCCGAGAAGCTTCATATACCTTCGCGCGAATATCATTCCGAACTGCTGCGGGACGAGCTTCTGCTGGCGCGCCTGCGAAGAAAACAGCTTGTGGACGCGCGTTTGGAACTGGACGTTTTCAGGCTCCCCGTACCTCTTGATGACGATGCGGGCAAAAAACCTTTTTATCCGGGAATGGCTCTGATCGCTGATGAGAAAACAGGCCAACTCGTGGAATTTGAAGTATTTACTCCTGACGACAGCGAAATCGACACAGTTGTGTCGCTTATAATGGGCTTCATTGAAAAGTACGGGCGTCCGCTGATATTCTACGTTCAGAACCGAAAGGTTAAAGATATGCTCGGCGAGGTATGCCGGAAAATCGGAATACCCGTGAGAGTTTTAAGCTTTCTTTCAGCGATAAACTCTTTTAAGTACGCTAAGGGAATATCACGCCAGCCGACACAGGAAGACTCGCTGACTAAATGAGGTAATAGTAAATTGTAATGATATAAAAGGAGAGAACTAAGCAGATGACCGAGAAAGAAAACTTTTTAATGCTGGCAAGAGGGCAGCAGCCCGAGTGGGTACCCCGTTACGGTATCGCGCCTCCCGATTCGGGAAGATTTCCTGCGTGTGCAATGGCCATGCCCAGCGCCCTGATGGGAAGCAGGACAAAAGACGGTGGAACCGACATATTCGGGGTGACCTATACGCCGACAGACAGCACGGGCGGTGCCGCGCTGCCTACTCCGAATGAATTCATACTTAAGGATATCACCAAATGGAGGGATGTTATTCACGTCCCGGATATCTCGAACATAGACTGGGAGGCCATGGCCGCAAAGGATACTAAACATATAAACCGTAATGAGAGCGCTTTACAAATGGGCACTCATGTCGGATACTTCCAGCACCTGATGGCGTTTATGGGCTTCACAGAAGGCATGTGCGCCATGATAGAAGAACCGGAGGAGGTCATGGCGCTTTTTGAATATCTTGCCGACTTCTACGACGAGGTTCTCAAAAAGAGCATAAAGTATTACAAGCCGGAGCTGGTATCGATAACAGACGACACCGCTACGGCGAAGAACCCTTTCATATCTCCGAAAATGTACAGAGAGCTTGTTAAACCCTACCACGCCAGACTGGGCGAGATAGCCATGAACGCGAATCTGATAATCGATATGCACAACTGCGGACGCTGCGAGGACTTCATAGAGGACTGGATGGACTTCGGCGTATCAATGTGGAACCCCGCGCAGGTCGTAAACGATCTTGTAGGTATTAAGAAGAAGTACGGAAATAAGCTCGTCCTTGTAGGCTGCTGGGATTCACAGGGCCCCGTGGGCTGGCCGGACGCGACGGAGGAGTTCGTCCGCTCCGAGGTCAGGCGCTGCATGGATACATTCGCGCCGGGCGGCGGCTTCGCATTCTGGGGCAGTGTGCTCGGCTCCCAGGACGACCCGAGCGTAAAAGCCCGCGCAGCCTGGATAGACGATGAGTGCACCAAGTACGGACATGCGTTTTATAAGACGCACTGATATAGATTCGGCAATTGCATAAACCGCTGTATGCGCATAGCGCGCAGCCCCGGCAGCATAAAAACAGTTATCCCGCAAAAACGGGATAACTGTTTTTATCAAGGCGGGCAGGCTTCTCGGGGCAGTCGTGAGGGTCAGATGCCGGTTTTCCCGGAGGATACGATGTTCCTTAGCCAAATACCTTTTTTCAGCAGGATATAACCCACTGCGCATTTTATAAGATCCGCGAGCTGTACTATCAGATAAAGCGGCAGTATATAAAGATTTGTGTAGCGTGAAAGGAAAAAGGCCAGTGGATAACTCACGACCCACAGAAAAACGCTGTCAAACAGAAAGGTAATAAATGTTCTGCCGCCGGAACGCAGCGTAAAATAGGCGGAAAACATAAACGCGTGCAGCGGCATGAAAAAAGCCGACATAAGTATAAAAGCGGACGCAAGATCGCGAACCTCGCCCGGGGTTTTATACAGTAAGGGCAGATAGGGTGAAAGCAGGCCCAGCAATACGCCTACTACGAGGCAGGAGGCTATTGAAAACGCTATCAGCTTGCGTGCGCTGTCCTGCGCCTTTTCCATCTGGCTGGCGCCGAGAAGCTGACCGACGATTATAGCCACGGCGCTTCCCATGGCCATGTAGACGATGGCAAAAAAGTTTGATACGGTTGAGCTTATGTTCAGGGCAGCTACCGCATTAAGGCCGCGAAGCGAGTAGGACTGCATCAATACGGCCATGCCAACTGCCCACAGCACCTCGTTCATAAGAAGCGGCGCGCCTTTAACGGCGATTTGCCCGGCGAGCTTGGCGGGTATGCGCATGCTTTTGTAAAGGCCCTGCATAAAGGGGGTTTTGTGCGAGTTGGTGTGTGTCCATACTATTATCACGGCGCATTCGACAAAACGGGCAATAACCGTAGCTATCGCCGCTCCGCGAACGCCGAGCTGCGGAGCGCCGAATTTTCCGAAGATAAGAATATAGTTGCCGCTTAAGTTGACAAACACCGCGGCGACCGATGCTATCATCGGCACGACAGTCCGCCCGGTCTCGCGCAGAGTACTTGAATAAACCTGTCCGGCGGTAAACGGTATAAGCCCCAGGAGTATGACTCCCAAATAGCCCGAACTTTCCGAAAGCGTTAAGGCGACGTTGCCGCTGTCTGTGTCGTTTAAGAAAAGAGATACCAGATCGATACCGCCGAGCCTTAGCACGCAGAGCCCGATAACGAGAATCACAAAGCTCAGCAGAACCTTAAAGCGGAAAGTATGGCGAAAACCCTCGACATCGCCGTTGCCGTAAAACTGCGCGCCGAAGATCCCGGCACCCGAGGAAGCGCCGAAGATAGCCAGATTGAATACGAAAATAAGCTGGTTTACTATTGCCACACCGGACATGGATTCCGTACCGAGCTGGCCGACCATTACGTTGTCGAGCAGCGATACAAAATTCGTAACGCCGCTTTGTATCATTATCGGGACAGCCACGGCGATAACGGTCGAGTAAAACGCCCGGTTTCCGATATATCGGTCTTTTATTCGGGAAAGCATAAAAGCAGGACCTAAAAGCGGCAGAGCAGTGCCCCGCCGCTTCCTTTCAAATTAAATAATTCGCTCAGGGTTTCTTATCGAGATCGACTAAAAAATCCGCTATGGGGGAGAACTCCTCAAATTGTATATCCTCTATCGTTCCGGAGTCGCAGGCTTTGGTAACATCCGGACGTATCGGAAGCTTGCCGATAACCTTCAGGCCGTGCTCTTCGGCAACGGAGTCAATGGAACTCTCGCCGAAGATGCTGTGCCGCTTTCCGCACTCGTCACAGGTAAAGTAGCTCATGTTCTCAACTATACCCAGAACCGGAATGTTCATCATCTCGGCCATTTTTACGGCTTTGTGCACTATCATGGACACAAGCTCCTGCGGGGATGTTACGACGATTATTCCGTCCACCTGCACGGACTGGAATACGGTAAGCGGCACATCTCCGGTTCCCGGAGGCATATCTATGAACATATAGTCGAGATCGCCCCATAAAATGTCTGTCCAGAACTGCTTGGCTGTGTTGCCGATGACAACGCCGCGCCACACCACCGGGTCGGTCTCGTTTTCGAGAAAGAGGTTTATTGAGGTAAGCTTGATGCCGGTCTTTGTCTCGGCGGGAAGAATGCCGTATTCGTTTGACATCGCGGGCCCCTTCACACCGAAGCACATGGGAATTGAGGGCCCGGTCATATCGGCGTCCATTATCGCGGTTTTAAAGCCCTGCCTGCTCATCGATACGGCCAGCATGGAAGTGACGAGGGACTTGCCCACGCCGCCCTTGCCGGATACTATTCCGATAACATGCCTGACACTGCTGTAAGCGTTAAAGGGAACGTGCATATCCCCGGGCTCACCGTGAGAGCAGCCGCCGCAGCTGTCGCAGTCGCTGCCGCAGCCTTCGCAGCCATCGTCGCAGTCGCCGTCGTGGTCGTGTTCGTAATCGTAATTTTCGTTTTCGCTCATTTTTTCCGTCCTTAATATTTTTTTATTTTAGTATCGCTATTGTCACGCCGTTGTTGTGCCTTTCAAGGTCCGCGTCGGAGCGCAGACCCCCGCAATGGCGAAAGGCCTCAAGCGTGGCGGTATCGAAAATCGAGAAGTCCTCTCCGCATATATAGCCGCGTATCTTCCCCTGCTTCTTTTGAGAGTCAAGATATCGGCGGACTTCCAGCCGGATTTTACCGCCTTTACCGGTTGAACCGTAGCCGTGAATTATCTTCAGGGCGCCCGCGCCCATAGCTTCCGCCGTGCGCAGCCCGAAGGTGACTCGCTTTATCGCCGTGTCGGAGGTCGGCATGTCGTATTTAACGTTTACCTCCCTGACAAATCGCTCCGACATATTTCAGCAGGCGGAGCCGTGCCGTTTTAAGGCACCGCGGCATAAAGGAGCGATCCGCACACTGCGGCAGATCGTCGGATGGGAAAAAAACTGTCTGCTGCTCATTATTTTCCTCCCCTTGCGCTCTGATTCGGTCTTCTGCAGTTTTTAGCGAGCATACAAGATTATAAACTTACCGATAGTATTATGCAAGCGTATCGTTTCGATGCCCGCAATACGCCTGAAGTCGAGCGAAATCGCCGGCCAAACTCACTTAAAATGAAAGCCTAATAACCCAGCTGCTCAAGAATCGCGACCGCGCTTTTTACAAGCTGTGAGCAAGCGGCCTTAGAAAGGCTGTGATCGTGCACTTCGGGCCCGGAGATATCATAGCCCAGCAAATCGCGGCATGTAAGGTGCTTGTTCGCGTCTTTGAAGGCTTCGATAAACTCGCGGGTTTTGGCGCTGCAGACACTTTTTGAAACCGCATCGCCCGGTATGTTCTGACCGTATTTGAGACCTATGACCAGCGCGGCTCCGGAGGCGGCCCCGCAGATCTCGCCCGAGCGGAAGCCACCGCCCATACCGCCGGCGATTTTCATAGCGCTTTCGGTATCAAGACCGTAATCTTCGCAAAAAGCGGACAGTACGGACTGGGCGCAATTAAAGCCGCTGTTATACAGATCATACGCCGCTTCCTGTTTTTCGCTCATTAGCATCACCCTTATTTATGTTCGGTCCGCGCTCATAAACCGCGAATACCGTCTGTGAACGCAAGTATTTTTAAATCGTTCGGAATTATATCCCCTAAACGCAGGGGTGGGGGCAGTCAAGGCAGTCGCGCAGGTTTTCGGACGCTATGATCCGAAAGCTGTTTTCGTCGTTTAACACAACGGGCTTCTTTTTCCCTTTGCGGCAGATGACCCCGCTGTATGAGACCGATTTTCCGGTGCGGTCTTTTTCCGTAAGCTCAAGATGATTTTTAACGAGCAGCCAGCCCTTTTCGGTCATTATATGCACGGGGATTTTAACGCCGACCTGCGCAATGGCGTTTGGCTCTATGCGCTCCCTGACAACTTTAGAGGCGCAGGACCAAACAAGATCCGCGTGCTTTTCCATCGCTTCGGCGGCATTTTTGTTTATGCCGGTCGAGCAAAGACCGAATTTATAAATCGTGACTCCGTCTCGTTCAAGCTCGCTGATGCCGTTCATCTGAATATTGTCCATCCACGCTATCGAAACGGCGATCTTTTTATACCCCAGCGACAGGGCAAGCCTTACTCCCTCAAGCTGATCAATGCAGGCCGTATGCGGAAAAACGGGGATTATCCCGGACTTATAAGCGGTGTCCCTGAGATGTGCCGAGGGACTCGTAAGGAAAAGTCCCGTCATGCGCTTGACAGCTCCCTGCGTATTGCTGTCGTCCGTGGTTATGATTGTACCGAGATTGTTGGAAACAATAACCGCGGCATCAATAAGGCCGCTCCTGAAGGCCGTGCTCATCGTTTCGGAAGCGCCGAAGAGCACGTTCGCCTCGCATGAGTTGAGCGGACGCGCCGTATCGAAATAACCGCCCCCTATGACGACCTCATCGATGAGCCCGCGCATTAACTCCGTCTGGGAAGCGACGTCTCCTTCCTCGATGGCGGATAGAAATTTACCGGCCGTGTCTCCGCCGACTTCAAGAAGAAGCTGTTTCATAAGCGGGCAGTAACGGATGGGAAGGGGAGTTGCCTTAACCGCGCGCAATATCCCGTTTTCCCGCTTTAAGTATATAAAGCTCCCGAACATTCTGGTTATATGAACTTCGTTTTCTTCGTAAAAACCGGAAAGCGCCTCAAGAAACGCCCCGGCGAAGCTCTCGAGTGCGGACACATCCGATTCTTCGGTAGTCAGCTCGAGCTCTTTACCGATCTTAATTTTACCGAAGGTTATCTTTATTCCGGATTTATTTCCCGCTTCGGTGATAAGGCTGTCCAGAACCGCTTCGGTCAGCGGTTCCTTGTCCGTAAGATCAGCGAAATATCTTGACAGGTTCCGGTTTTGTTTGCGAAAACGAATGGTTTGCGCCGCGCCGGATTTATAAATGTCGTACTCTGTTTTAAGTGTCATTGCGATT
This sequence comes from Clostridiales bacterium, assembly GCA_012729975.1. GTDB lineage: Bacteria > Bacillota > Clostridia > Oscillospirales > Oscillospiraceae > JAAYBW01. Next base: position 10,049 of record JAAYBW010000095.1, on the reverse strand, counting down.
TTACCTCGTATTATGTGTATTAGCGGGTTATCATACCCTCAGACCGGCGGACCGGTTTTATCAGGAGCGCGTAAATAATGTGCGGTTTCATATGCAGATAAGCGTTTGCGTGCGTATATCGGAAAACAGCTCCATCCCCTCGGTGCGCGCTATATGTATCACATCCCGAAGGCGGGCGCTCTGGGGCGATATGAGTTCAAGAAGATTATCTTTGTCCAGCACGCGCCCGGGATTGAATATGACTCCCTTTTGACCTTCAAAAACAGCCGCGTAGAATATACCTGTTTCGACAAGGTCCTGGAAAAAGTGGCTGCCGTATGACAGCTCGGGCATGAATCCCGCCTCGGGGGAGGACAGCTCGCATATCACCGCCATATTGCACAGCTCCGAAAAATGCACCGGCACTCCCAGCGACGCTGTAGTGGTACCCCATCTTCCGGGTCCTATCAGCATGACGCTGTGCCCTTTGAGCTGAGTGTTTACAATGCCAATATGCCTGGCGACAGTGTATTTGTCCCTCTCGCTTAAAAGCTGGTACGGCTGTGCTTTTACAAAAACGACATAGTCTATGGGAAGCCGTGTGTTTCCGCCCATAAAGTTGCCCTTTGAAGAGAAAAAGTAATCCTTTGTGTCGGTCGGCTCCGGCATATTTATAGCGCTTCCGAGGCCTCTGGTCTGCAGAGGGCGGCACTGCAGGAGATTTATTTTAAGGCTGCCGCTGTCCGTGAAATTCGCGGTGAACTCAATATCTACGGGATAATCGTAAACAGAGGACAGCAAAGAAAGCATGTCTTTCATAACGGAGGAAAAGACGGTTTTCTTCAGCATTTTTTTAAAGTCGAAAATTCTTGAGGCTCCGGTGTCGGTGTACCCCAGCTCACGCAGCCTCGCTGCCGTCTGTTCATCGCAGCTCGCGAACAGATCTTTGTCCGCTTTGATGTCGTGCGAAATAATATCGGAAAGGTCGCGGCTCATGAGCTTGTTTTCCCTGAGCGATATAACATCGGCACTGTGCTGGGAATACTTCCGCTGCTCCTCGGAATCCATCGGGGGCATGCGCGTCGGATCATCAAGGCAAACGATTTTCGCGTAGTCTCCCACCGTACGGTCGACAGCCCTTGTGCCCAGACCGAATACGATCCGGAGCATTCCGGCCGTCATATCTATGCTTTTATCCCATACATACAGATTAAACGAGTTTCCCACACCCGAAACATGCGGGAAAAAGTGTTCCCCGTACTGATCGCCCGATACCCGCTGCACCAAAACCGCCATCTGTTCGTCCCTGTCGAACAGACCTCTGTTTATCCTGTAGGCGAGCGCGTCTTCATTCATCGTGCTGGCGTATACGGTGCGTACGGCCTGCTCAAAGGCCTCGTAGCGCTCCTCCGGAGTGCCCTGGTTCGCGCAGAAAACGCTTTCGTATTTGCCGGCGAAGGCATTGCCGAAGTTGTCCTCAAGCAGAGAGCTTGAGCGGACGATAACGGGTGACTGCCCGAAGTGCTCGAGAAGCTGGACGAACTGTTCCTGTATATCCTTCGGGAATTCACCGTGCAGCAGGTTTTCTCTGAGCTCCTGCGCGTATTTTAAATATCCCTCGCGCGTTTTTTGGAGAGTGCGAAGGCGCCACCAGCCGTTTTGCACGATATATGTGTAGAAGACATCAGAACCAAGATAAAAGGAATCGTGTGCTTCCATATAAGGAGCGAAGCGGCCTTTGCCCTCCCGTTCAAGTATCTTTCTGGCCACCAGCATACCGACGCTCTTTCCGCCGATAAACCCCGTGCCGACCTCTCTGGAGGCAATTTGAAGTATGTCGGCCAGCTTGAAGTAACGCTCGCACAGACTGAGCATTCTTGATTCGCTTCCTATTAGCATGCGCATAAGTTCCTTTTTGACCGCCTCCTGCTGTTCAGGCGGCAGTGCAAGGGAATCTCTGGCCTCGAAAAAAGTTATGTTCCAGTGGTCGGGACGATTACCCTCGCGGCTGACAGTGGAAAAAAGCTCGGAAACCTCCGAACTTGCCGTAATGCTCACGGCTTCACGCCCGTCAAGCAGATGCGGGAAGAACATTGTGGGCGAATAACGCTGCCAGACCTTCAAAGGGTGCAGATACATCTTTGAATTCACCTTATAAAGATCAAGCAGAATCTGCGTTGTTTCGCGGATTCCCGCTATTGTCGCGAATGTGTGGGCGTTTCTTATTATCGCGAAGTACGCGATAGTATCCAGCTCATAAAGATAAGGGCAGGTTACCTTGAAAAAATTGCCTATCATCAAATCGGAGTGCCAGTATTTGAGCAGATCGGTAAGGCAGTCGAAAACATAAAAAGCCTTTTTGCCCTCGTTTGTCACAATACCGTAAACCTGCGAGGCAAAGCTTTCAAAGCCCATGCCGGCGTCTATACAATAAAGCCTTATATCAGCGCTTTCCTCAAGAAGCGGCTCGTGGCTGCCGAAACGGACGTAAATCAGGTTTCTTTTTTCCGCGACGGCCTGTCTTGCGAATGAATCGACCATCATCTTATACTCCGCAACCGAGTCCGTTTGCCAGACCACGTTGTCACCCAGACGCAGGTGGTCTATAACCTGGTCTATGCCTGTGATTCCCGTGCTGACCTTATCATTCATCCCCATCTGTCGTGTTCCTTTCAGATATCTTTCCCGCTGGGGTTTTAAACGGTTATAATGTCTTTTCCTCCGCCGGTTACGCACTCGCAGTATCCGTCTTTTACAATATAAGTGTCCTCGACTCCTACCGTTCCGACGCCGGGTATGCCGCACTTGGGCTCGAGGGCTATTACCATATTCTCGGCAAGCGGTTTATCAAAGCCCCTGGCTATAAGGGGCAGCTCGCTCACATGCAGTCCTATGCCGTGTCCGAGAAAACTGACGCTCTGATGGAAGCCCATGAAGCCTTGGGAGAGAGCGGCGGGAAGCGAGGACATTATTTCCTCGTATATTGCCGAGGGCTTAACCCCGGCCGCGAGCCGCCCGGCGCACCTGTTTTCCACTTCGATGCAGGCGCGGTGGATTTTAAGTATCTCCCCGTCGGGAGGTCTGCCGAAGGAGTATACCTGCGTCTTGTCACTGTGATAACCGCCAACTCCGAAGCCTATGTCCGCAAACACGATGTCGCCTGTTTTGAGCTTTCTTTCCATACTTCCGGCCGACGGGGATGCGGCTCCCATTCCTTTCATTCCGCCCGGTCCGTCAAAGTTAGTCGGGTAAACCGAATTCTCCGAGAATCCGAACTGTCCCGCCACCATCTCGGTCTGAAAGAGCGAAAATCGCGAAACTCCGTGATAGCCGAGCTTCATCATGGCGTTGAAAACCTCGCCCTGAAATTCCGCTTCACTCATACCTTCCCTGAGCAGGGAGGGTATGACCTCGTCAATAAGCCGCCTGTGAAGACTGCCCGAGTATGTTATAAGATTAATCTCAAACTGGCTTTTAACAGCCCGAAGGTCCATCATGATGCCGTCAACCGGGTTTACGGCGGTCATGCTGAAATATTTTTTCAAACGCTCGAGCATGGAAACCGGAACGAGATCGGCTTCAATGTATGTGCTGCCGAAGTCCGGTGATATTATACCGGGTATGTCCCGGTACGAGAGCATAGGATATAAGATGTCGAGAGGGCATTCCTGCTTTGCCCTCTCGAAGCTTCTTCTGACGAAATAGTAGGCGCTGCCGTCCTTTTTGAGAACGAACAAGCCGTCCTGCATACTGTTGGTCAAGTAGAGAAGATTGACCCGCCCTAATATAAGCGCGGTATCGAAATTCGGGTCCCGGGCGGTGAGCGCTGTATGCAGCGCGCGTATGCGCCCCTCGAGTTCATCTTTTCCCGGATTAAAAGTCATTATATCACCGCTTTTACATGCTGTTTATCGTTCACGTTGTTTATGCCTGCGTTGTGGCGCGGGCAGTCGGGCGCAGGCATTCCGCTCTCCCAACCGGGCGGATCATCGGTTAAAGAGCGCCTGAAAACACTCCGGTATCCCGGCCTCAAAGCGCATCGCTTCGCCGGAAAACGGGTGATTTAGCTTAAGCAGATGAGCGTGCAGACCCAATCGTCCGAGCGGATCGGCGTTAGCGCCGTATTTGCGGTCACCGACCACACAATGACCCGATTCCTTCATGTGAACGCGAATCTGATTCTTTCGTCCCGTTTCCAGGTTTATTTCAAGCATGGAGTAGTCCGCGTTTTCCTTGATCACCAGATAATCGGTTATGGCTTCCAGGCCGTCTCCCGGCGTTCGGCTCGAGTATACCAGCCTCGTCTTTGTCTCTTTGAGCCATGTCCTTATGCTGCCGCTTTTTTCGGTCATATGCCCCTGAATTATCGCGATGTACGCCCGCCGTGTCACCAGCCGGTTCCAGTTATCCTGCAAGGCAAGCTTATAACGCTCGTTTTTTGCCATCAAAAGGACTCCGGATGTATCGCGATCAAGGCGATGAACTATAAAGACACGGCTTTTGGGATTATGCCCGCGAACATAGTCTGTCAGCAAACGGTACGCGGTCATATCGTCCTGTTTGCCTGTGCCTACGGAAAGAAGGCCCGCGGGCTTGTTGACGGCTATAAGATCACTGTCTTCATATATGATCTTAAGTGATTCGCCCCGCCTGCCCGAGCGTGCCGCGGATCTGATTATTTTAACTGTCTGCCCTTTACCGAGCGGATGGTCGTACTGCGTTACAGTACGGCCATCCACCAATACCTCTCCGTTCTTGAGCAGGGATTTAACGTTGTTCCTGGACAGATCGGAAAGACCGGCCAACAGAAACTCCAACAAACATGAGTCCTCCGTTACGGAAAACTCCATGTCTGACTTCGGTCTGCCGTATTTGCCCGCTCCGCTGTGCTTCAATTATTTACCGACTTTCTTTGATATGATCCTGTTCAGTCCCGCGAAGACGCGGGGTTCAGCAGCTTTAAATGCTTCATTTTCAGATAGGATTGGCCCTGATCATCTCGAGCTCTTCCTCGAAATCCTGCCCCAGATAATACTTCGGCGGAGTGAGACCCTCGCCGCGCTGTTTTTTCTCATAGGCTTCCTTGACCTTGTCCGGGGTTGCCGGCAAAGCGTATACACGAGCGCCGCAGGCGTTGTTTATCGCGTTAATAACAGCCATATGACCCGAGCACTGGAAATTTTCGGAGCAGCCGGCGGAGCCCTGAGGTCCTAGCTTACGCGGTGTTTCCAGATAAATAACATTGAAGTCATCCGGGATCATGTCAATTGTCGGTATACCGCAGCCGACTATGCTGCCGTGCTTTTTCTCCGCGTTGTAGTTTTCGCTCAGAGCAAAACCTATGGAGTGAGACAGCCCGCCGTATGCCTGTCCGTCAACGGCAAGCTTATTGCCTATAACGCCGACGTCCGCTGCCGTAGTGTATCGTAAAACCTTCGTGTTGCCGGTGGTTACGTCGACCTCTACCTGACAAACGTTGACGGCGTACATGAATTCGGTGTTCTTTTCGCCCTCGCCTGTGTTCGGATCAAGACCCGGATCCGCAAGTCCGAGCTGATCGTAGTGACCGAGGTATCTTGTCGGTATGCCTTCCGACTTCATTTCCTCGTAGCTGCGCAGGGTGCCGTCCGGCTTCGTCATTGCAGCGAGAAGCTTATTGGCCGCGTCAATCGTCGCCTTTCCGCACATGAAGTGGGAGCGGCTGGCCGCCGAAAGGCCTGTGTTCGGGCAGGCGCCGGTGTCGTTCATAACGAGCTTTACCTTGTCGGGCGTCAGATTGAGGGGGGCCAGCGCTCTCAATGTATGAGTGAGTGTGCCGATGTCGCCGCCCTGACCGACGTCCTGCCAGGTGTTATAATGTGTAATCGTATTGTCCGGACCGAGTTCGAGCTCGACTTCGGAGACGTCGAAATTGCCGGTAGTGCAAAGGAAACCGCCCAGACTGAGTCCCACGCCGACGTTGCGGCCTTCTTTCTTTAAAGCCTCCGCCTCCGCCTTATAGCTGTCATATACGGGCTTGATTTTCTCCATAAGCGCGGGATAAATATCGTAGTTGAGATAAGGTCTGCTGTTGATGGTGGTGTCGCCCGGTTTGGCAAGGTTTTTATAACGGAACTCCCACGGATCAATACCGGCCTTTTCGGCGGCCATGTCTATGAGCGCTTCGGTGGTTGTGTAGATCTGCGGCGCCCCGAATCCGCGGTACGCAGTCTGGAATCCGTTATTGGACATGCCCGCGCGCGCCAGCGCCTTAATGTTCGGTATGTTGTAGCCGTGGAACCCGATAGACACGAAATTGTTGAAGATAATACTCGCCACAACGGTATACGCGCCGTGGTCAAGAGCGACGTCATACTCGGCGGCGGTAATTTTGCCGTCCTCGTCGCAGGCCAGGCGGGCGTTTGAGAAGGAAGCTCCTCTTTTGCCCGAGGTGTGGTTGAACTCCTCATAACTGAGCGTCAATGTGCAGGGTATGCCCAGATTCTGCACGGCTGTGGCTACCAGGGAGTATACGTTGGAGGTTACGGAGTTTCCGAAGGAACCGCCCGTAGGATTTTGTATAATACGGAGCTTTTCGATCGGCTGACCGGTGGCGGCCGAGATCTCTCCGCGTGAGTCGTACAGCGCCTGTGACCGGCATTGTATTACCAGAACACCGTCGGCGTCGTAATAGCCCTGGACGGTGTCCGGTTCTATCGGAAGATGCGGCTCTCGCTGTGAATGGAAGCTTCCTTCGACTACGATCGGCGCGTCTTCAAACAGTTCGGACGTATCCTGACCCTTGAATAGGGGCTGTTCCATGTAGAAGTTGGGAAGCGTCTCCTGGAGCTGGATGGCATTAGGCAGCACGGCATCGAGATACGTCATATACTCGGGCAGAGGCTCCAGAATCTGACGAACCTTCGCGGCGGCCGCACGCGCATGCTCCTGCGTGTCGGCGGCTACCAGCGCGACAACATCGCCGCGGCGGTTTATTTTCTTGCCGCAGATGATTGGGAACTCCAGAATGCCGTGCGCTTTCAGACGCGGATGTATTTGAGGAACGGGATGTGCGTTGGTGCCTTTGACGTCCTTAGCCGTCATGATCTTGTATACTCCGGGCATTTTTTCCGCTTCGGAGGTATCGATGTTTATTATTTTCGCGTGATGGACCTCGGAGAGGACAACTGCAAGATGCGCCGTTCCCTCGGGCATTTTAAGCTTAAGGTCGTCGCCGTAGTCGGCAAGTCCGCAAACCTTCGGCAGCGCGGAAGGCCTGGGGAGCGCGGTGCCGTAGTAGTCTTTAAAGCTCGCGGAATTAAAGGTAATCTCCTCTATCCCCGCTTCGCCGCGCATAACCTTCGCCGCGGCCATAACGGCATCTACCAGCGGCTTATAACCCGTACAGCGGCAGACGTTTCTGTGCTGTCTGAACCACTCGCGAACGTCTTCCCGTGTGGGTGAGGGGTTCTTTAAAAGCAGGCCGTAGGCCGAAACAATAAAACCGGGCGTGCAAAAACCGCACTGCACGCCGCCGTAGGTTATCCATGCCTGCTGCAGGGGATGCAGATGAAACGGCGCTCCTATGCCTTCTATTGTGATTATCTCACTGTGTTCGGGAACGCTTTTCATCTTTCTTACGCAGGAACGCACAACCTCGCCGTTTAAAAGAACCGAGCAGGCGCCGCACACGCCGGTTCCGCAGCCGATTTTTGTTCCTGTAAGCCCGATTCTGCGAAGTACGACAGCCAGGCTGTCCTTTTCCGGATCGCAAATCACGGATCGTGGAACGCCGTTCAGGTTCAGGTTTAATCTTGTTACCATTTCAAAACCTCATTTCAATATGATGTAAATCTTACCCGGCGGCGTTTCCGGCCGGGTTCGGACCGGGGTTTCGAGACTATGGATTTTTATAATCATGCCGAGTTTGAGCAAGCGTTGACATATACATGATTATACATGGGTTTTACCGTTCGTTCAATGGATTTATCAGCGGTCGGGCGCCGGGCAAAGCGGGATAGCCGTAAAAAACGATCATATTCGGTATGTCGGACTTTAACAGTCATCGCCGGACAAGCCGAGAAAAAAGCTGAGCCAGTTCCGGATCGAATTTCGTTCCCGCGCCGCGTTCGATTACTTCGACGGCGGCTTCTTTGCTGTCCTCCACGGGGAGTTCGCTTATACGGACCACGCGGTCATAAGTCTCCGCGATCGCGATTATTCTTGAAAGCAGGGGTATTTGCTGTCCTTTAAGGCCTCTGGGATATCCGGTTCCGTTCCAGTTTTCATGGTGTCCGTATACATATTCGGCAAGGTCCAGAGTCTCATCGAAAAGGTTCAGTATCCGGTAGCCTACCGCCGGATGCTGCCGCATTTCCTCCCGCTCTTCCTCTGTGTGAGTACCCTTCGAAAGAATGCTGTCGTCGAGGACTATCTTTCCTATGTCATGATGGTAAGCGGCGCGGAGCAGCTTGCTGATTTCGGTCTCCGACAGTTTGAGCTCGTATCCCATATCGGAGCAAAGAGCGCTGACATTCAGCGAATGCTGCCTTTCGGATAAGCTTTTTGAATGTAAAGTCTCGATGATGCTGCCGATAATGTCCTTGCTTATTGCCTTGCGATTCATGGTTTTATCCTTGTACATAGCGTTTTCCGCGTTTGCTATAATCTCATCCAGAGACTGCTCGGGGCTTGTTTTCACATCAAGGCCCAGTGAAATGCTGCACCTTATGGCCTCTACCCGTGCGTCGGAAAATCCGAGCATAATGCGCTCGAGAACCTTCCCGGCGTTTTCTTCGTTAGTTCTAGGAAGCATTAATATGAACTCGTCACCGCATATTCTGGAAACCGTATCGCTTTCTCTGGCGGATTTGCGCAGGATCTCGGAGGATTTTTTAATAAGCTCGTCCCCCGCGGAATGGCCGAAAATGTCATTGGTCATTTTCAGTCCGTTTATATCGGCAAAAATAACGGACAGCGGCAGATTATCCGGAATGTCGATCAGCGGGCGATTTTCTTCAAAGCGTCTTCTGTTGATAAGCCCGGTGAGATGATCGTACCAACTTAAATATTGTATATCGGCTTCTTTTTGTTTTCGCTCGGTTATGTCCGTGAAGGTTACTACCGCGCCGATGATCTCTCCGTTTTTTATCTTCGGGAACGAATGGTATTCGGTGTAAAAGAAAGTACCGTCAGAACGCCAGAAGACCTCGTCATCCACATGCGAGCCTTCGCCCCTGATATAAGATTTGAATATCCTGCAGTTTTCAATCGGGTTTGGGGTTCCGTCCTTCAGGCTGTGGTGAATACGTTCATGCATGTTCAGCCCGAGGAGCTCCGCTTCGTCATTATAGCCCAGTATGACAAGACAGCTTTTGTTGCAAAAGGTGCAGTTGCCGTCCAGGTCGAGTCCGAATATGGCCTCTCCCGCGGAGTCAAGAATCAGGCGAAGATCATTTTGATTGTTCTCCAGCTGCAGATTCGTATCTTTAAGGGTGTGCCATGCCTCTTTTCTGCTTTTTTCAAAAAAGGCTATTATCAGCACCATGCTAAGCGTAGCCCCGGTAATGTTTGATATAGACTGCAGATTAAACTCCGCCGGAGTCCGGGAGTCCTGGTAAAAGATAAAAAAGAGGAGTATATACACGCAATAAAGACCGACGAGTATCCCCGCGGGCTTGCTGCCAAGTAAAAAATATGCGACGGACGGCAGCACCGCCAGCCAATAGAATGCGTAGTTTTGATTTTGTACAACATGAAAGTAAGCCGTAATGCTGATAAGTATCACTCCGACCGCGATGTAAGCGGCCGGCTTGTAATTATTGGTTTTCTTAAAATATATAAAAGTCGACAGTGATAATATAAACGAAATCACGTTGCCCACCGCGACGATGGTTTTAAAGATAAATATATTAACCAGCGCGAAGTAGGCGCAGACAATCAGCATTATTATAAGTATGAAGTATAAAACATACGATTCCCTGTAATAGAGGTCTGTTTTTTTGATCTTTTCGCTGTTTCTCAAATACTTGTCTATCCAAGCGAAGCGTTTTTTCATCACTTGCTTACCCCCGGCCGCTGCGATTTATTCT
>JAAYBW010000094.1 GCA_012729975.1 Clostridiales bacterium | reverse complement strand
CCTGTGCCATAATTCTGATGGTTATATTTCTTTTTCACAAATTAAGTATACCAAAACAGAGACGAAGTGTCTGCATTCGCAGGTCACTTCGTCTCTGCTTTTTTTCAGGCTGTTTTGCTACAGCCCCACAAATTGCCGGATGTATAATAAAAACAATTTTAACCATAACGAGAGGAGCGAGATGTATGGACAAAAGCACCGATATACTCCCGCAGTATATGCGTATCGCGGCTGACCTGGCCGCGAAAATCGTAGCATCGGAATACGGAATCGACCACAAAATTCCCGGAAAGTCTACCTTATCCTCTGCTTACGGGGTTTCACAGGAGACCGTTCGTAAGGCTGAAAATCTTCTCTCTGATATGGGAGTTTTAGGATAAGGGAGAACTACGGCACGATTGTCGTTTCGGCGGAGGCGGCAAAGAGTTACCTTGAAACGATTAAAATCCGCGAGGAACAGGTCAGTCTGCGTGAACAGCTGCGCTCCATGTTTTCCGATTACAACGAACTGGGGAGGAAAATACTGGAGATCAGCGAGAACCTCATCGCTTCGGTATCTGTTCCTCTGCCTGCGGATCAATCTTTGCCAATGTACGAGATAACCGTGCCGGATACCTCCGACAAGGTAAACATGAGCATAGGGGATCTGCGCTTCTGGCAATGCACCGGGGCCACCATTGTGGCGATTAAGCGCGGACAGAACATAAATGTCTCTCCGGGACCGTATGCCGTTCTCCACGCCGGTGATATTGTTGTGTACACGGGACCGTCCAATTCCCGCGTCGCAGTGCAGCAGCTTTTTACAAGCGGCAGAACGCAGAATACGTTATACCTGATACAAGAACAGATAAACACCGCTGTCCATATGAAAGAGCTGTCCATCGTAGCGGATATCCTTGGGGCAAGGTTGGGAGACATCAGCGATTTCGTCACCATGGACAAAGGTATGACAAACCATTCCTACCTATTTTCCTGTAAAGGAAACCGCTACATTCTGCGTATTCCCGGTGAAGGTACCGTTAATATAATCGACAGAGTGCAGGAGGCAAAGGTGTACCGCGCAATCGCCGGCACCGGGCTTTGCGATGACGTCGTCTATATAAATCCGAATAACGGACTTAAGGTCACACATTTTCTGGACGGAGTACGTACCTGCGATCCGTATGACGATAATGACGTCAAAAAATGTATGACAATGCTGCGGCGATTCCACGGAATCCGCCTTACTGTGGAACACAGCTTTGATATTTTCGGAAACATAGAGCACTACGAATCCCTGTGGGAAGGTCAACCGTCAAAACATGAAAACTATGCGCAAACGAAGGCCAATATCATGTCGTTGAAGGCCTTCGTCGAGGAAAACCGAACCGAATATTGTCTTACGCATATCGATGCCGTGCCGGACAATTTTCTCTTTCACCCGGTCAACGGAGTAGAGCAGCTTCAGCTCACGGACTGGGAGTATGCGGGTATGCAGGATCCGCATGTGGACATTGCTATGTTCTGCCTTTACAGCCTATATGACCGGTCCCATATAGATCGGCTTATAGATTTCTATTTTGAGGGCAGCTGCGACGAACGGACAAGAATAAAAATATACTGCTATATTGCCGCCTGCGGACTTCTTTGGTCCAACTGGTCTGAGTATAAACGGGTTCTGGGAGTTGAATTTGGAGATTACGCCGAGCACCAATACACCTATGCGGAAAAATACTATGAAATTGCGAGACGGGAGATGGAAAAACTATGAAGAAAAAACTCGACCCGGCAACAACGATAATTCCTTTTGCGATAATACTGGCTTTGTGCGGCATTTTTATAATCTATCCCGTCGGTTCCACAAATGTACTTGCAGTTATACGCACTTTTCTTGGTGATACCTTCGGAAGCTATTATCTTGTGGTAGGTCTCGGCATACTCATTGTTTCGCTTTATATCGCATATTCTCCGATCGGGAATATCACCCTTGGTAAGCCCGGCGAGAAGCCCAGGTATAACTTCTGGACATGGGGCGCGATGGTCTTCACCTGCGGGCTTGCCGCGGATATTCTGTTCTACTCGCTGTGCGAGTGGATCTATTACGCTCAGGAACCACACGTCACGGAGCTTGGAGTTCAGGACTGGGCCAATGCCTATTCTCTTTTCCACTGGGGCCCGATCCCCTGGAGCTTTTATGCCGTTCTTGCTGCCGCCTTTGGCTTTATGCTGCATGTCCGGGGCAGGACAAAGCAAAAATACTCTGAGGCATGCAGACCGATCCTGGGGCGATATACAGACAAGCTGCCCGGGAAGGCCGTTGATGTTCTGGCAGTATTTGCGCTGATAGCGGGTACTGCGACTACTTTCTCTGTTGCGACGCCGCTTCTGGCCAACTCCGTTACCGCGTTGTTCGGCGGTACGATGACAAAATGGATTTCCATCGTTATTTTACTGGTTGTCTGCGCCACCTACACTGCCTCCGTTATGAATGGACTCAAAGGCGTCGAGAGGCTTTCGAACATTTGCATGTATCTTTTCGGTGCGCTTTTAATATATGTACTCTTTGTAGGCGGCCAGACCAGATACATAATAGAGTCCGGTCTCACAGCGCTAGGGAATGCTGCGCAAAACTTCATCGGCATGAGCACATGGACCGACGCGGGGAGAACTTCATCGTTTCCTCAGAACTGGACGATATTCTACTGGGCATACTGGCTTGTGTGGTGTGTGGCCGCGCCCTTCTTCATGGGCGGCGTCAGTCGCGGCAGGACTGTCCGTCAGGTCATTATGGGGTCGTATATCTTCGGCGTGCTGTCCACCATTATTTCTTTTATCGTCCTCGGAAACTACGGTCTGGGGGCACAGCTTGTCGGTAAAGTGGATGCGCTGGGTATTTATACCGCAACCGGTGATATATACGGGACTGTTATCGAAATCATTAAAACGATTCCCCTCTATCCCATTGTGCTGGTGCTTATCATTTTCTCTATGGTGGCATTTTATGCCTCCAGCTTTGACAGCATTACCCTTGTGGCCTGCCAGTATTCCTACCTGGAAACCACAGGCATGGAGGCCAGCCCGAAAAAAATGCGCCTTTTCTGGGCAGTATTTCTCATTCTTCTGCCGATAGCCCTGATATTTTCCGAGGGCAGCATGAACAACCTGCAAACCGTATCAATCATTGCGGCCTTCCCAATCGGGCTTGTTATCATCCTGATCATCGCAAGCTTCATAAAGGACGCAAAAAACTATCTGAAAAGGCAATAACGCAGCAAAAACGTAAAAAGCAATAAGAAGGTTCCTGACGAAGCAAGCAACGCCTTTTGCCGTCAGAAGTCAGAATGTGATACAAACATGCCCATACCCGGCTGTATTACCTTTGTCTGATACCCGGGCAGAGGTTCAAACTGCCTGCATATAACTGCGCCTCGCTGCCATTACGGAAGCGAGGCGTTAGTTATCCTTTATTGTTTCGCTATAATGTAAGTATTCGGTGAAAGATTCGTCATTCAAGATAGCTCCTCATACTACGGCAGTCAGCCTGGAATCCGGATGCCGCTTATCTTGCCATGTCTATGACACAAGTATTATCCGGTTATTGAAAAACACAGGGACAGAAAGCCTGTTTATCTTTAAAATAGTCCTCCGCGAGATATCCGTATTCGCAATGATCGCAAATCCCCAGATTATTAAACCCTGCCTGACGTTTTGCCGCTTCAAACGTGAATCCCGCTTTGCGCATAACAGCGCCGCTGTTCGGAT
>JAAYBW010000093.1 GCA_012729975.1 Clostridiales bacterium | reverse complement strand
CATCGTGATCGCTGTCACGAAAATAGCCGGAAACACGGCTTCTGAGCTGCTTGGCTTTACCTACGTAGATAACAGCGCCGCTCTTGTCCATCATTACATAGACTCCCGGCTTAGTCGGCAGGGAGAGCGCTTTTTTTCTGAGTTCCTCGAGTTCCATTCAAAATACTCCGGTACAATCAAATTGCGGGACATAAGCATCACTCGCCGATTCGACGTCCTGAACATACCCGTCCTCAATTCCGAAATCCAAAAGTGACTGTTCCGCTGCCGCATATTCGCTTTCGGTAAGTCTTCGTGTCAGTTCGGGATATCGGTCGGCATTACCGCAGGGTATATACTGTCTCATGAGGCTGAATTTAGCCTCTCCTTTTACAAAATTACGTGCAAACCATCGAATTGCGCCGACTGTGTTCTCAACATGCCCCGGCAGCATCAGGTGGCGCACTATCAATCCCGAACGCATCAGGCCGTCCCTATCAAATTTATACGGACCTGTTTGGCGATACATCTCAAATATAGCTTCGCCGGCTCTTTCGGAATAGTCCGGCGCACATGAGAATCTTTCGGCAAGACTGTCGTCTGAATACTTGTAATCAGGCAAATAGATGTCGATTATTCCGTCAAACATCCGCAGTGTTTCAATCGATTCATAGCCGCCGCAATTATAAACAACAGGCACGGGAAGCGGTTTTTCCAGGGCTTCGAGAATGGCGTCCCGATAATGGGTCGGATTAACAAGATTTATATTGTGTACCCCGGTATCTACCAAACGGTCGATTACCTCTCGAAGTCGGGACGGCGTAAGTTCCGTGCCAATAATCTGATAACTGATTTGGTAATTCTGACAATACACACATTTGAGCGCACAGCCGGAAAAGAAAACGGCTCCCGATCCGCGTTCCCCGCTGATACACGGTTCCTCCCAATAGTGTGCCGCCGCTCTGGCCACTACAGGTAATAACCCGGCGCTGCAAAAACCCTTTTCACCGGCCGCTCTGTTCGCTCCGCATCCGCGCGGGCAGACGTTACATCCGGAATCAGTCATAGAACAGCACAGGCTCTGTCCAGTAATGGTTGCCGTAAATATCCGTGAGCTGATAGAAGACATAGCAATCTCCGAGACCTATATCCTCGTATCCGACGGTCAGGGCACCATAGACGACAATAGGATCATTGAAGTTGTACACATCATCAAATTCACCGTCATATGTATAATAATCGCACAAAAACTGGATCTCATCGCCGTCGTTCATAGGCGCGTAGCCCTTTTGCGACAGCGTCCCCTCATAATCATATCTCGCGCCTGCCACATAGCCGTACGGGTTATTGTCATCCCACATTATTATGATATCCGCGTACCTTCCGTTCACCAGCGCCGCTGCGCTGCCGTACGTGTACCAGAAGCCTTCGGCGGTCTCAGCCTCGTATTCCGCGTAGAAGCAAACCGTCTGACCGTTGACGGATACCCATGTATTGTCGAAAGTAATCAGCAGGTCGCCGTCATCGTCGAACTCATACATGTTATCGCTTCCAAGATCTATAAATCCTTCACCGTCATCAAGATATACCTGCATTTGTATACCGACAACGCTATCCCATTCTTTCTGCGTAAGCGAAAGGATGTAATTGTCTCCCTTTTCCTCTACCTCCAGCTCATTATAGACCGATGACTCGTCGTTGTAATATATCTCATAATTATTGACGAGCTCTTGGTCATACCAGTCCTCAGTTTGTAACTGATCGTTTTCTCCGTCAATCTGTCCGCCCAGCATAACCGAAATGAATCCGGTTATAAAATTGACGTATTCTTTATCGAAACCTATCGCGTTGTATAATCTCATCATTCTGTCTGTATAGCTTAGATTCGTATATGGGAAATAGATGGATATTCCGTTGACATCCGTCGTGTTAAAGTAGTTAAAATACACTACCGATTCCTCGACCGCTTTTATTAGCTCTCCCGAAGCATCGTTTTGAAGGTTTTGCGCCAGCGAGACTAAATCAACGTGGTCATAGTCGCTGTAAAGAGCTCTCGATGCTCCGGACTCTGCTCTCGCGCGCGAAACGTCGGCAAATCCGCCATCCTTAAGCTGTGTGTCTGCCTGAGAGAAATATTCGCGAAGCGCTTTGATAAGACTGCCCATTTGCATAAGATCCACCAGCGCCAGCGTTGTTTCGGACGAGTAATCTTCAAGCGCGCTTTGACCTACGAAATCATCGGCTATTCTCTTGGCCAGCTCCTGCGCGGGCATTGAAGTGTTTTTTGCCAGCTCAGTAAGAAAGCCTGTATAAAACCAGCCGCAACCCGGTTCGGTTTTTTGAGACGCGAGCATATAATCCGCGTAATCGGAAAGCGCGTACGCCGTTTCAACCGTGGACATAAGGCAGGCATCGAAACCGATTATCTCAAAGAGCACCCCTCCTATGTCCAGAGCATATTGTATCTCATCCAGAGTCATTGAGTCACCGTTTGAGTAATCGTACACTTCGTCATATCCGTAACCGCTGAGAGTACCGCCGCCATGGTCCCATAGAATCATGATATTTCTGTTGGCCGGATATTCTTCCGCGCAAAAAGAAATGAAATCTCCCAGGTTTTCAGGCTCCGTCATATCAAGCTTTCCCAGGCTGTCGTCTATCAGCTCAAGCTCATCCTCGGCCACTCTGAAGCGTTGTGAGTGAGTATTGCTGATTGTGTCGTTTTGCCAGCTTTTCGTTCCGCCGGTCTGTAATATAATGTTCAGTTTATCCGAAGATTTAGCTTCAAGCATTTCGATTATATCCGTTGTTGCGCATCCGTATCCGCTTTCTAAGTCACTTGCGCATATGTATATCATAACCGTAATATTATCCGTGCCGTTCCCGAACAGGTGGGTGAAAGGGTCTCTTCGGTCTGCGGCAACTCCGGTCAGAGGCGTTTCCTGCGGTTTTTCCGTTATAACCGGATCGGAAGGAGAGACAGCGGGGAGAGAAATATCCGGCCATTCTTTATCACTATCATCTAAGGCGGTTCGTTCGATCTTAAAGCATCCCGAGAATAAATATAACATCATTGCCGCAATCAATATGAATGGCAGAAAACGACGATACCTGCGCATATCACACCTCCGAGTATATTTTTTTATCCGGACTATGCTCAATCCGCAACACTGCGCCGCAATTGCGGTCGGCAGTGATCATTCACCCGGGATAAACTCGCTTGCTTTCATGCCGAATGACAGGCGCTTAACACAAACTTCCCCAAATTTTCATGCGAGTGAATTTGAGATTGAAATAATATCTTTTTGATTCTATCAAATATAACGGCGTTCCGCAATAATAAAGACCGTACATGACTATCGCGTTCAATGAAAAATACTTATGTAATCTGAATACGAAAATAGGTCCGACGGCTATGCCGTCGGACCCGTCCGTGCTGTTATATCGATAATCAGCCGAGAAGCTTTGTTGCCAGCTGGGCTGCGGAGGCCGCATCCTCTGAATATCCGTTTGCGCCGACTTCATCGGCAAATGCCTGAGTGACAGGGGCTCCGCCGATCATGATCTTAACCGTGTCTCTCAGACCGGAAGCGACAATAGCGTCAATGGTGTCTTTTATGGCCGGCATTGTGGTTGTAAGAAGAGCCGAGAGAGCAACTATCTTGACATCGGGGTTTTCCTTCATGGCTTCGATAAACTTCTCAGCCGGTACATCGACGCCGAGGTCAATAACTTCAAAGCCGGCTCCTTCGATCATCATTCCAACAAGGTTTTTACCTATGTCATGCAGGTCACCTGCGACTGTGCCAAGTATAAGTCTGCCGACAGGCTCTGCGCCTTGAGCCTTTAAAACGGGAGTCAGCACTTCGATACCCTTTTTCATGGCGCGGGCTGCGATGAGCATCTCGGGAACAAAGATTTCATTGTTCTTAAACTTCTCGCCGACGACAGCCATAGCACCGATCATACCGACATTAAGAATCTCGTCTGCTGCGCAACCTTCGTCAAGAGCTTCCTGAACAAGTCCGGCAACGATTTTTACCTTGCCATTTTCAACAGCGGCTGCTACTTCCTGGACTTTAGACATGAATGATTCCTCCTGAAATATTATTATTTATGATTCTACGTGGTCACTTTTTAACTGCTGGAGCTGCGATAATACCTTCCCTGTAAGCACCGATATATTCGATGCACAGTTCGTCATATCCGAGCAAAGCCTCGGTTGCGTAGATTATACCCATCAAAGTCTTATCTAGCGGATCGAAAATACCGCTGTCCATTCCGGCGTTCATAGCAAGACATACAAAGCCCATATTAACGAGCTTACGAGCAGGCAGATTAAACGATATATTGCTTATTGCACCGGAAACATGAATGCTGGGGTAACGGGATTTAATCTCTCTGATGACCGTAGTAACCATGCTGATTCCGTCCTCGGATGTGCAGAGCATTTCTACCAGCGGGTCTATGTGGAGCCGAGCCGGGGCAATGCCGTATTGCTTAGCTTTTACCATCAGGTTATCGAAAACTTCAAGGCGCCTTTCAGCTGTGCGCGGGATGCCCTTGTCATCTGAAAGAAGCGCAAAGCACTCCCACTTGGTATTTGCGATAATTGGGAAAATGGTGTCTACCTTATTGCCTTCCATCGAAACAGAGTTTACCAGACCCGGTTTTTTACATACGGGAATAACTTCGACAAGGCACTTCTCGTTGGGGCTATCGATTGAAAGAGGAGTGTCAACCGCGTCTTGTACTACGTTAATAAGCCATTTAAGGGTTTCTACTTCGATCTCAGGCGCTACAGATGCGCAGACATCGATAAAAGTAGCGCCGGCTTCGGCTTGTTTAACTGCCAGGTCGCGGATAAAGTCTTCATTTTTTTCCGCAATAGCCTTTGCTACCGAGGGAATCGAGCCGTTAATTTTTTCGCCGATAATAATCATGCTGAAAACCTCTCTTATTTATTAGTGCGTTCATTCAGCCAGTTTTTTGCGGGAGAATCTGTAAACCATTTCGTACATGTCACTGGTAGCCATCATCGGGCTGATGATTATGCTCGAAATATAGTCTCCATAGGTACTAAGGAACTCTTCCGTAGCTTTAGTCAGTTCTTCGGGTGCCGCGCTGAACGCGGCGTAAGGAGACAGGTTAAGAGTTATCCTGTCACCGTACAGGCGCAGCATTTTTAGTTTGTCATTCATTGGCTGACCGGACCAGGTGTCGCAGCCGGCCTCTATCATGCAGGGCAACAGGGGCTCGACCATGCCGCAGCTGTGAAAATCAATGAAAATATCTCTTTTATGCGCAGACTCACAGACTCGCTTAAGGTAAGGCATAATCATTTCTTCGCATGTCGCCCGGGAAAAGAAAGGTGCGCGTTGAGAACCCCAGTCGTCATGGAAGTAGATCACATTAACATCGTAATACTTCTTTAGATAATCAAAGTATTCGTCATAAAACACGCAAAGCCTGTCCATAAGCGAGTGAACGTAATCCTGCTGATCCTCATCGATTAGAGCGAGGGCAGCATTCTCAAATTCCATAAAGGAGATAAGCCTTTCAAAAAGGCCTGTCTGGACCCAGATCATTGTGACATTGTCATTAAAAAGCACATGCCTGTTGCGTTCGACGCTGCCCTTCCAATCATATGCCGACAAATCGGGGAATTCAAGGTACTCTTCCCACTTTGTTATATCGGGAATCTTTAAAGGATTGCCGGGGCGAACCATGCTACCGCCGACAACGGGAACAAATTCCCACTCTACGCCGAACATATCCTTGCCGCCGGCTTCTTTGACATTGTCGATAGGATCAGAGTCGAAAACAAAACCGCGGGCTACGTTATCGGGAATTATGCGGGGTATGAACGTTATAAAATCAGACCCGGTCGGAGTCCATATCGGCTTGTCCCTTTTGATAAACCTCTTATAGTTCTCCAGCGGGGAAATCGGGGTATTCCTTTTGGGCATAGGCGGTCTTTGAACTCCCTTGGCTAACGGTACTGTTTTATATTCGCCGATTACCTTGAGTTCTTCATTAAAATCAATCATGCCAACCGCACACCCTTTCTTATTTTATTATAGCAAATCAAACGCTGTATAACAACACTTTTATTTGCTTTATCCGAGTATTTTAGCTTCAGATCGCTTTCTTGGCGGCTTCGATCACATGCTTGACAAGAACGCTCGTGGTAACCGTTCCGACACCGCCGGGAACCGGGGTGACAGCCGCAACGATTTCCTGCGCCTCGTTAACGACATCTCCGCCGAGGAAATTACCCTGCGCATCATAGTTGATACCGACATCAACAACAACCTGACCCTCTGCGAGGCAGTCTGTTCCTACCAGACCTGCTTTTCCCGCGCAAGCGATTATTATCTCGGCATTTTTACATGTTGACGCCATATCCACGGTTCTTGTGTGGCAGATCGTAACAGTCGCGTGCTTTGCAAGCAGCATTATTGCCACCGGCTTGCCCACAACAAGGCTTCTTCCGACTACGGCAACCCTTTTCCCCTTGACATCGATTCCGAAATGGTCAAGTATTTCAATGCAGGCCGCGGCCGTGCAAGGAGGATAACCCTTGTCAGCAAGCGTGAAAACACCGGCCATCGACAGATCGGTAATACCGTCAACGTCCTTTTCGGCAGCAAGAGCGTTACGAACCGTCTCATCGTCAATGTGCTTGGGAAGAGGTCTGAAAAGTAAGACTCCGTGAACGGATTTATCTTTGTTGACCTCATCTATAACGGCAAGGAGCTCATCTTGTGTAACGGTCTCCGAAAGGAGATAATTCTTAACTGCAACGCCCACGCTCTTGCAGCGGGTTGTAGCACCCTTTTCGTACATTATATCGTCTCCGCGCTCTCCGACACGTATAATGCCCAATGTGGGAGTAATGCCTTTTGCGTTCAGCTCGGCCACATCGGCAAGCATTTTTTCCTTAAT
>JAAYBW010000092.1 GCA_012729975.1 Clostridiales bacterium | reverse complement strand
GGGATGAAGGAAGCGAGTATTAGAAGCAGCACGGTACCGAGCAGCATGAATGTCGGAAAATAGTCATTAACCGGCGAAAGCGCCTGCTTTTCCAGCGGCTTTTTAAGCTTTCTGAAAATAAGCAAAAGCACGGGGATCGTGAAGACCGCGCCGAGCTCCACGCCCCAGAATATTCCGGGCTTCAATACGCCCGCTCCGTTTCGCATAGCGAAGAAATCCAGAAAGTCCATCCCCGCCGCGTTGCCGAGCAGTATGGAGGTTGTGTCTCCCACCAGCGTTGCCGCACCCTGAAGGTTAGATGATACGGCGATGGCGATTATCACCGGAACAGGCGATATCTTAAGCTTCTTGGATATGGCAAGCCCCACCGGAGCCACCATGAGCACCGTAGCCACATTGTCCACAAAGGCGGATATCAGACCCGCGAAAAGCGCCAGCGCCACAACGGCCCACATAACGTTAGGCATGCTGTTGAGCAGCATGTCGGAGAGCCGCGCGGGCATTTGAGAATCAATGAAAAAGGATACGGTTATCATCGTGCCCGCAAGCATCATAAGAACGTTCCAGTCTATCGCCGGCAGGATCTGCTCAAAGGGCATGAGTCCGGAAGCTTCAGGCCAAAGCAGGGTCAACAGCACAAAAAGCACGGCGGCGCCCAGAGCGACAAAGGCCCTGATCTTCTGGAACATCAGCATTCCCACATAGGTGAGTATAAAAATTACCAGGACTGTTATCTCGACACTTATCACATTAAACCTCCGGATTAGGAATGAAGTACATTATAGGGTTTGGCCGCGCGGGATGTCAATCATATCCCGCCTTTTTGAGCAGTCCGATAACGCGGCTCGTTCCGAGGCGCGATGCGCCGAGGCGTATGAATTCCTCCGCGTCCCGCAGAGTCGAAATTCCGCCTGAGGCCTTAACCCTAACGCCTTCTCCGACGTTTTCCGCCAGCAGTCTGACATCTTCAAACGTGGCTCCGCCCGTTGAAAAGCCGGTGGAGGTTTTTATGAAATCCGCACCAGTATCGGTAACGACGCGGCACATGGAAAGCTTTTCTTCACGCGTTAGCAGGCAGGTCTCTATTATTACCTTGAGCACCTTGCCGTCGCAGGCCTCCCTGACGGCGCCGATCTCACGCGAAACATAGCCGAGATCGCCTTCCTTGAGCGCTCCGATGTTTATCACCATGTCCAGCTCATCCGCTCCGTTATCTACGGCCAGCCGCGCTTCATAAACCTTTACCGCCGTTTCGCAGCAGCCGTGCGGAAAGCCGATAACCGTAGATATTCTCGCGCGGTCTTTAAGATAGGCCCTCGCGCTCTTAACGAAAACGGGCGATATGCAAACGCTGGCCGCGCTCCATTCGGCGGCCTCGTCACACACTGCCCTGACCTGCTTCCAGGTGCTCTCGGGCTTTAGCAGCGTATGATCCGTATAAGCCGCAAGTTTTCTCGCGTCCGTCATGCCCTGATTACACCTCCCGAGTCAACCGAAGCGTATATAAGCGGGGCCTTCTCCGGCGGCCGCTGCGAAATTGCGATTGCATCGGCATAATCTCTCACCGCCCCGGCAATCGCCCGCTCCCTGTTTGTATGCAAAACTGCCAGGGTCTCGCCGACCTTTACAAACGCACCTTTTTTCTTATATATCATTATTCCCGCGCTGTGATCGACCGCTTCGTCCGCGGTCAGACGTCCGGCTCCGAGCGCCGTCGAAACCCGGCCTATCGCCGCGGTATCCATTTCGGAAATATAGCCCTCGGCGGGACTGGGAACCTCGACTGTAAATTCCGCTTTCCCGAACAGTCCCGGATCGTCGATATAGGCGGGATCACCGCCCTGCGCCGCGACCATGGCGCGCAGGCGCCGCAGAGCGGTACCGTCTTTTATCGCGCACCGGGCCATATCCGCGCACTCCCCGCGCCCGCCCAGTCCCGCGATATAAAGTGCGTCGGCCGATAAGGCGATGACCAGTTCCATAAAATCCTCCGGGCCTTTCCCGCGCAGGGTTTCCACCGCTTCGGCAACCTCCAGTGAGTTTCCCACCGCCCGTCCCAAAGGTTCATCCATATAGGTAATGAGCGCCGAGACCCGCCGTCCCGCCGCCTCGCCCAGCCTCACCATTAGAGAGGCGAGGCTCACCGCGTCCTCGGCTCCGGTCAAAAACGCTCCGCTGCCGTATTTGACGTCCAGCACTATCAGCTTCGCTCCGGCGGCGAGCTTCTTGCTCATTATAGACGAGGCTATAAGCGGCATGCTGTCGACCGTGGCGGTCACGTCTCTTAACGCATACAGTTTTTTGTCTGCCGGAACCAGCCGCGAGGACTGACCGACTACGCATAAGCCGGTCTCCTTAACGACGCTAATCATCTTCTCACGACCCAGCGCCGTATCAAAACCGGGTATGGACTCAAGCTTATCTATGGTTCCGCCTGTGTGTCCGAGACCTCTTCCCGACATCTTCGGTATCTTCAGTCCGCAGGCGGCAAGTATGGGAGCAACCGCAAGCGTCGTCTTGTCGCCGACGCCGCCCGTGCTGTGCTTGTCAACCGTCAGGCCGTCAATATCCGTAAGATCCACCGTTTCGCCCGAATGCTCCATCCGCAGAGTCAGAGCCGCGGTTTCGGCCTCGGTCATCCCGCGAAACCAGATGGCCATTAAAAGCGCGCTTATCTGATAATCCGGTATACTGCCGTCGCAGCAGCCATTTATGAAAACCGCGATATCATCATCCGTCAGCTCGTGTCCGTCCCGTTTTCTGCGTATGATATCGTACATGTCCATTTTCTTATCCCCCTTCGGGCAAGCTCCGAATGTATATGACAATTATATATTACCTCGGATGGATAATACACATAAATACGCAAAAATTATCCTGACACATC
>JAAYBW010000091.1 GCA_012729975.1 Clostridiales bacterium | reverse complement strand
TGTACTATCCGGACAATAAAAGATTCTGTTTAAGAACCGCCAACAGCTACATTGTTTGCCGTGAAGCATCGTCAAATAGAAATCAGCCGCGTGAGTTCTGGTCTGAGAAGGACTGGCAGGAGTGGCAAGCGGACAAGTTCGCATCGGCTATGTTGATGCCGGCAAGCGTCTTCTACCCAACTGCTCTGGCGGTCATGAAAAGTCATCATGCGGGTAGCTATATTCTGGAGGGGTGTGGGTCCAAAGAAACCGCAGACGTAATAACTGAGCTTACGGAAATCTTTGATGTATCACGCACAGCAGTGAGGATACGATTACGGCAAGCCGGGTATCTTCGTTCGCCTGGAGTAATTGTATGTGACGAGGCGTGAATGGCTCCACAGGCGGGGTTAAAACCCCGCCGTCCTTTCCTTGCCGCGTTAGCTCGAATGCTAACAAGAGATATGCTGCTGTAATATTCAACGTTTCAATGGAGGATTTGAGATGGCAAAAGAATCTGCTGCATTACGCAAGCACAAAGCAAAAATCGCTTCTCTCGGAATGGACAGCGATACTGTGTACCATAAAGCAAAGCTGCTTTTAACTGTATATAGGGACGTAACATGGGCAATCAGTGAGCATCTTGAAGAAATACGTGATTATGCCATTGAAACAGGAAATCACAGCATGGATTACGGTTTCAGATATCTTGCTGACTTTGCTCCGGACGTTGAAGCCAGCCGTTTCGCTGAGCGCGTCTGCTGTATCTGCGAGACTCGTATGTATATTGATCTCATCGATAAGGCGCTTGTCCGGATGAAGGATTATCCCGTTTATGGTGATATCTACTTCGAGATTCTGGACAAGCAGTACATCAGTCGTTTCCCACTGACGGAGCCTGAGCTCTCCGAAGCGTTGAATATAGAGCGTAGTGTATTCTATGACCGAAAAAAAGAGGCGCTCTATCTGTTCGGTATATGTTTATTCGGATATACGCTGCCTGAGTTGCGCCGACTATTTTCCGACTAAATACCGACGGAATTACGACTGAATACCTACCCTTTACCTACTCTCAAGCGACTGTCAAGATGTTACACTATCCATGCTGGGGAATACTGACTATCCGCCGCAAGATCTGAGAAATCAGGTCTTGCGGCTTTTCTATACCTTCTCCAGTCAATAAGGGGGCTATTAAGGCCGAGTGCGTATTTGATGCGCGCTCGGCCTTTTTTGCTGCTCATTTCTGGAGAGTTGGCATGGTCAGTTCGCACAAGCATAACCGCCCCGGCTGTCGTTCTCCTCCGCCGTTTTGGTTTTTTCCCCCGCACCCTGATAACCAAAACATAAAGGAGAACGAAAAATGGGCTTTAATTACGGCCTTGAAAAGAAAAGATTCGATGCAAAATGGGCAAAAAAGGCGGCATGGTATCGAGCTGAGGGCATGAGCGAGGAAGCTATCCAGTCAATCTATGATTTTGATTTTACTGCATTTAACGCAGAACGATCCTTTGTCAACCACACACAAGAACTCCCAGATGCGTCTTTCGAAAATGAATCTACGCGAAGCTGCCTTTACCAGAAGTATCCATCATTATCTACGAGCATGGATATGCATGAGGTGTTTGGGCGAGATAACTGGATTGACGGAATCGAAAACCCGGAACTCGCGAAAGAGTTACATACTCTCTCTGCCTCTGATATTGAAGTGCTAACTATGTTTGTGTTTGATGGACTTACCCAAACGAAAATAGCCAGGTTGATTGGGTGCTCTCAATCGAACATCTCGCAGAAAATTGGCCTTGCAAAGAAAATTCTCAAAAAATATTTGAGATGACCTTATAATTCGGCACTTCTCAATGCCTACACAGTGAGAGGACAAATCCTCTCCTGTTTCTTGAAAACCGAATACCCATTCACTAAGACCTCAGTTCCGACGATAAACGAGAGTTTGAGCCACAGAGTTGGGTACGCCACGACCTTGATGCTGATCCGCTTCACAAAAACATGAACGGGATAACAGAAAGCGAGCGAGATAACCTGCTCAAGCACCGGGTTGCAACCGGCGCGGCGATGACAGTCGGAATGACAATGGTACTCCAGCCTTGAACGCGTCACTGCATTGGGCTGCTCCGTCAGAACGGCGGGGAGGTTAGATTCCTGTGAGGTTACTTCGCAAGTAGCCGCTTAGCGATTTCCCAAGTGGATTGAAAAGCCACTTTGCACACG
>JAAYBW010000090.1 GCA_012729975.1 Clostridiales bacterium | reverse complement strand
GGACGAATCGGTATTACTTTGCGAACATGATTTTTTCGCTTTTAAACATTCTTGACATAAGCAGCACCAAAACAGCCGAATACACAAGGTTGCTTATATCGGCCGTAAGGATGCGCAGGGGCTCGTTTTCAAACGAGAATATTGCGTTCATGCACCGAACGCTGTTGTAAAACGGAATGAAATATATACAGAGATCATCCGAGCCTTCAGTTATCATCGGCAGCACGGCTATTAAAATAACGATTATCATCAGCGGAGATATTAAGGATGCCGCTTCCTTCGTCGTTTTCGCATATGCGGATATTACGGATACGGCTGAAATCATAAGCAGAACTGTAGTGATGATTACGGTCAGCAGCAAAGTATAATCCGCCGCGGAGTATACATTGGCGTTAACCGACATTTCTTCAAAGCCTATCATTTTCGGAAGCGCAAGCGCCGTTCCCAGGAAGCTGACCACTCCTCCGAGCACCGCTATCACACTGAGCGCAATGACCTTTCCGATAACGATCTCATGGCGCTTTACGGGTGTGACCAGCATGGTGGCTAATGTGCCGCGCTCCTTTTCGCCGGCTATCGAGTCGGGGGCGAAGGACATGCAGCTTGTAAACAAAAGCATTATCAGCAGTATGGGCATAATCATCGAAAAGATCTGCCCGACAAGCCCTTCTTCGGTGGCCAGATCAAACTCGGTATCTCTGTTTATGTCGAACCTGTTCGCTATAGATCTTTCGTAATTGTCAAGCAGACCCGTTATCTGCGAAAAAAGAGCCTGTGAGGCCGCAGACACCGAATTATAGTATACCGTTACGTTCGGAGCGGGCTTCCCCGAGGAAACATCATAAGCGGAAACAAGGCTGTCAAAATCCGCCGGGAAGACAATCAAAATGCCTTTATCGCTTTCGGATATCTCGGTCTTTGCTTTCTCTGCATCCGATTCGCTTAATTCAGCGAACTCTGCGTCCAGCGCCAGTATATCCGCTCTCATTGATGCGGGCATATTCACAGCATACAGGGCGGGCTTTTCATCCTCATTAATCATCGAGGAAATCACCGAAGGCACGACAAACGAGTACATAAAGTAAATCATTATGCCCGGCAGAACGAGCGCGAAAATCATGCGGCGATCCATGAAAAAGCGCCGGAATTCTTTTTTCATTATCGTAAGTATTTTACTTTTCATATCTGTTCCCTCGCCGTACGCGCGTAAAGATCAAAGAAAACCTCTTCGAGCGGTTTTTCCCGAATCATTGCCGGGAGCGTGTCGCACAATTCCATTCTTCCCTCGATTATTATGCCCACGCGGTCACACAGCTTCTCGGCAAGATCAAAAATATGAGTTGACAGTATTATCGTCTTACCCTGCGATTTGAGGTCTTTGAGGTAATCGGTGACCACCTTTGCCGCGATAAGATCAAGCCCGTTTGTCGGCTCATCGAAAATAATAAGCTCCGGATCGTGAACTATCGACATGACCAGCGAAACTTTCTGCCTCATACCCGAGGAAAGATCACCCACCTTTACCTCAGCGTATTTGTCTATTCCGAATTTACCGAAAAGGGCGCTTTTTCTAGAGGAGATCTCCCGCTCGTCCAGATCGTAAAGCCTGCCGAAAAAATCGAATATGTAATTTGGCGTAAACTGCTCTTCCAGCTTAAGCTCACTTGTCAAAAAGCCTATCTTCCGCCGTACATCCTCGGAATCCTTAACTACATCCAGGCCTTCAACGTTCACGGTTCCGCTGTCTGCCGGAATCAGAGTGGACATTATACGAAGAGTAGTCGTCTTGCCTGCCCCGTTCGGCCCTAAAAGTCCGAAAGTCTCGCCTCTGCGCGCGGTAAACGAAAGGCCGCTGAGCGCTATCCTTCGCTTCTCCTTGGTTTTTTCAAGCCGCTGCTGCTTTTTTGATAAGTAAAACGTTTTTCTCAGGTCTTTTATAATAACCGAATCTTCCACTCGCAATATCCCCCCGACATACTTTGAGAACTAATGCGCCTTTCCGCTATCGGCCGGATTTTACCACAAATCAGTCTTCGTTTCAAATGATTACTATGATGAGAAAATGTTTCTCAGAGCAGTTTTCTGTAGTACAGGCCCCGGGTGTACTCGCCTTCATAAGGCTTGCCCGATAAATGATCATTGTATATCTTTCGGCAGTCCCCGGCGCTTTCAAACGTGTAATACAAAACGCGAAAGTCCATGCCGTTTATAGTTTTGTCGCCCAGATAAAGAGGAACCCGATTGTGCATTACGGAATACTCCCTGTCCGCGCAGACTATTTTGAACCGGGCACCCCTGCGGTCCGATATCTCAGCCGTACCGCCGCAGTTAAAGCAGCCGTTTTTCCCTTTCGCGGGACAATTTCGGAAGATCATAAGAGGAAGATATCCGTAGGAGATTATGCCTCGCTGCGAGTCACCACCGAGATCCGCCGCGTCCGCGAGGTTTATTTCAAACGATAAAATCGCATCCTCAAGCCCGAGGGATTTGTATTTCATAAGACTCAGGCTGTTTATTATGTTCAGACCGAAGCCGCCGTGAGTTATAAATCCGAGTCGCCTCGCCAGTCTTAGCGCTCCGATGTTTTCCGCGCAAACGCGTTTTAAGCCGCTGTCCCTCAGATTAACGAGAGCCGTTTCGAGCGCCTGCTCTTTCAGAGGAAACGTCAGCCTCGGCAGCTCGCAGATAAGCTTGTCGCCGAATTCGGATATAAGAGCGCCGTTTATTTCACGAAGCGGCATGTATATTTTATCCGCCGCGTCTATACCCTCATAAAGCTGCTTTCCGCTTTGGAGCCGCACCCTGAGCTTTGTATCGACTTCGTGTTTACCGACTACCGGGGGGATATACGGCCCGGTTACCGTTTTCGGAATTATTTCGGATCTTTTTTCAAGCAGCTTTTCCAGCGCTTCCTTGCGCATGGAGTTTATTTTGCTCTGCGCCAGTATTAGCGTCGGGTCGAGGTCGGCGGCAAGCCTGCCCGGCAAAAAGGGCGTTCCTCCCGTTTTCGAAAGGCTCTTAAAGACGTCTTCCCGGCTTGTCCCTCTTACATTGGCTCTTTCCGGAACATCGCCGTAAATCTTTATGCCGCTGCTGCCGTCGGTAACCTCAAGACACGAGTTCGCGTTTTCCCTGATTGTCAGCTTCATATCTACGGGAATCCTCGAAAGCTCGTTTCTGTAGCCGGACGATATATCCCCGAGTACGGCGGCGGAAGCCTTTACATCCTCCTCGGTCCTGCGCCCGAACATCGTAAGGTCACGCCTGCCCGTCAGGTAACCGTCGGTGAAGCCTCCCCTTGAAAATACCGCACGCAGATTGGTCAGGTCGGCTTTGCCGCCCGAAACCGCCTCCCTGCATGCCGCTACGGCGGCGGCGACATATTCCGGCCGCTTCATCCTTCCCTCGATCTTCAGCGAGCTCACTCCCGCGTCTGCCAGCCTTGCGATATGCGATATATGGCTCATGTCCTTCAGCGATAGGGCGTATTGCCTGTCGCCTGCTCTGAAGTCAAGTCTGCAGGGCTGCGCGCACAGACCTCTGTTGCCGCTTCTGCCGCCCAATATCGAGGAAAGAAAGCACTCTCCCGATACGCTCATACAAAGCGCCCCGTGCACAAATACCTCTGTTTCGATGCTGCAGCCCCGGCATATTTTCGCTATCTCTTCTATACTGAGCTCCCGCGCGAGAACGACCCTTTTAAATCCGAGATCCTCGGCGGCCAGCACACCCTCAAGGCTGTGTATAGCCATTTGCGTTGAAGCGTGCAGCGGTATGGAAGGACAACAGACACGAAACATCTCCGCCGCCGCCAGATCCTGAACCAGCACGGCGTCTATGCCGCAGTCTGCCAAAGTTTGTATTTCTCCGTAGAGCGCTTCATGTTCAGAATCTTTTACAAGCGTGTTCACCGTGACGTACACCTTAACGCCTCTGCCGCGGCAGTACGCCACCGCCTCCCTTAATGCCTCGCCGTTAAAGTTTGACGCGTTCCTTCTCGCATTGAAGGCCTTGGTTCCCAGATAAACGGCATCCGCGCCGCTTCTTACAGCCGCCGTCAGCTGCTGCATTCCTCCCGCAGGCGCCAGAATCTCAACAGACATACACATATCACCCGCTGAGAGTATAGCACTACAGAGACATATTTGTAAGATGCTTCGATTAACATCAGTTTGCTCCGCTTCAGATGTCTTAAAATAATTTTCCGATTCTGTCCCGGAAGCTGCTAAAAACCGCTTGACAAGCGATAAAAAACGACTACACTGAAGGCGCAAGCAAAAATCAACGGTGGCTGTTAAAAAATGAACGGTCAAACGCAAAAACCGTTCCGGCTGCGTTATGCCGGTCCGGTTCCATCTTCGAGAGATCTCGGTAAAATGTAGTAACAAAGGCGTTATCGACATGGCGGTCTTCTCTGCGAACTATGGGTCATACCCTGTATTTTGCATCGCATTACCGTCATCCCGATAGCGTTTTACTTTTTTGTTTATGTGTAATATTACTTGCAAGGGGAGATCGTATGAATAATAACGATAACCGCACCGATCAAAATACCGGTTCCGCGGCCGCGGAGTCCGCGCGCAGGGACCGAGCACGGCTGATGTTTACGCTTGCCATCGTTCTTATAATCTGTGGCGGCAACGGAATCGGCCTTCTGGCGGGAGGACTGCTCTGGAAATATACCGGGCAGGTAATGCCCGCGGTCGGGCTGATGATAGCGATTACGGCCGCGGCTTTTACCGCCGCCATGCTTATGCTTATACTGCGCGCGAAAAAAGCACAAGCGAATAAGGCTCGCGCCGCGGATTATACGCCCTGACGGAGGGGCGGAAAATCAAACGAGAAAAGCAGATACACAGGAGGAAAAGGATGTGATCCTATGTCTCTTAAAGAATTACTGAATGAAGCGCTCGAGAGCAGGACTGTTTTTACCGTCTTCGGAATCGGCATCGATGAGTCCACCGTCGTAACCTGGATCATCATGGCGGTTGTAGCACTGCTCTGTTTTATCCTTACACGCGGCCTGAAGCTAGAGCACATATCAAAGCGCCAGGCAGCGGTTGAATTCGCCGTAACAAAGCTGCAGTCTCTCACACAGGACATTGCAGGCGAACACGGGGTAAGATACGCGCCTTATCTTATAACCGTGCTTATCTATCTGTTTTTCGCCAATATTATCGGCGTGTTCGGCTTCAAGCCTCCCACAAAATCTTTAAACGTCACGGCTTCGCTGGCTTTGATGAGTATAATCCTTGTTCAGTACGCGGCAATCCGTGAAAAAAGCCTCAAA
Source organism: Clostridiales bacterium (assembly GCA_012729975.1). Taxonomy (GTDB): domain Bacteria; phylum Bacillota; class Clostridia; order Oscillospirales; family Oscillospiraceae; genus JAAYBW01. The sequence goes on along the minus strand of JAAYBW010000090.1, from coordinate 1,618 downwards.
GGCTGGCTGAAGTCCTTCGGCCGCCCTACTAAGCTTATATTGCCCTTTAACATTCTGGATCTGATAACCCGGCCGCTTTCGCTGTGCATGCGTCTTTTCGGCAATATTCTCGGAGCCTTTGTCATAATGGAAATACTGAAAGCCGTTGTTCCGGTCGTCCTGCCCGCAGTATTCAGCCTCTACTTCGATTTTTTTGACGGCATCCTTCAGGCGTATGTATTCGTTTTTCTGACCGGCATCTATATTAAAGAAGCCATTGAGTAATTAACCGTCCCAATCTTTACAGGACATAAAGGAGATAATTTTTATGAATACCACACTTCTCGCAATAGGCGCCGGCATAGCCGTTCTGTGCGGTCTCGGCGCGGGTGTCAGCATCGGCATCGCGACCGGCCACGCGACAGACGCCGTAGCCCGTCAGCCCGAAGCCAGCGGCAAAATCACAAGCACTCTCATACTGGGCTGCGCGCTTGCCGAAGCTACCGCTATTTACGGCTTCATTATCGCGCTTTTAATCATCTTTGTGTTATAGAAATTTAATGAAAGAAGGTGACGTAATATGCTTAAGGTAGACATCAACCTCCTGTTTAACGTCATCAATATATTGCTTTTGTGTGTGCTCGTCAGGCTGTTTTTGTTCAAGCCCGTCAACAAAATACTCGCGGAGCGCCAGGCGTCGGTCGACCGCAGCCTTGCCGAAGCGGAGCCCGTTAAAGCGCAGGCACTGGCTTTGGAACAGGAACGCGCGGATATGATGAAGAGTATAGAAGAAGAAAAAATCGCGGTTCTCTCAGACGCTCAAAAAAGGGCGGCCGGGGAATACGAGGTCATATTATCCGACGCGAAAAAGCAGGCCGACAGCATTATACGCACCGCGCGGGCGCAGGCCGCCATGCAGAAGGATGAGCTCCTGCGGCAGACAAAAAGCGAAATAACCTCTATCATCGTAGCTGCCGCCGCGAAGGTGTCGGGTGTAGGCAGTCAGGACGACAGCGCCTTATATGATGAGTTTTTAAGGAAGGCGGGGGAATCGGATGGCGATTGAGCAAGATGATTTTCCTGTGCTCCTGCGATATGTAACTCCCCCTACCGATGAGCAGCTCGCCGGTATCCGCAGGTTTGTTGCGGACAAATACGGCCGTCCGGAACAGACACTGTCCTTAAAGCTTATAGAGGATAAATCTCTTGTAAGCGGTTTTAAGCTGACGGCGGGAAACGACGAGTATGACTGGAGCGCCCTCGGCCGCGTAAATCAGTTGAAAGACAGGATAGACTGCGTGCGCGCCCCCGAGACCGCCGGGGGAATCATCGATATGCTTAAAGCCGGGATCGACGCTTTTGAGCTTGAAGCCAAAAGCCGTGAAATCGGCGTCGTCAGAGCCGTCGGAGACGGCATTGTCATAGTCGGCGGGATCGACCACGCCGCCTATGGCGAGATCGTTATGTTCGACTCCGGACTCAAAGGCATGGTACAGGATATTCTCTATGATTCGATCGGCTGTATTCTCTTCGGACCGGACACCGAGATAAAGGAAGGCAGCCGCGTCGTGCGCACCGGCAAAAGCGCCGGCGCGGCGGTGAGCGACGAGATCCTCGGCCGGGCGGTTGACGCGCTCGG
>JAAYBW010000089.1 GCA_012729975.1 Clostridiales bacterium | reverse complement strand
GCCAATTTTGTGGTAAAAGTGCTCAATCTATTACGCATAGGTTGGGCACTTTTACTATATCTTCTCATTTGAACCCGTCAAGAGAAATAAATTATAGAACAGTAATAAGCGGGCACGCTGCAAAACGGAAAAGTTTGCGGCGTGCCCTTCTTATTTCGGTCTGCGGCCCTAAAATTATTAAACTATAGCCTTAAATGCCCTGATACACCGGTCAGTGACCGTCGCTTTAACGATAACCGGAGCCCCGGCCGCCGGGACTGTTATGCGCCCTTCTCGCTGCGGTCCGGCTGTGCGGACAAATTCCTCCGGGGCAGTGCCCGATCCGGCGCCCAGCGCCGAGAATAGTGCGAGGTTGGATATCCCTGATTTCGGAGAAACGGCGGCGCGGACGCGCCCGATTCGCCCCTCAGCGTCGACATATGTGCCGTCTGTCTCGAGGAAGGAGGCAAGCGGCAGGACGATCTCGGCCCTTTGTGCGGTATCGGTGAGGTGGGTGTCCGCAACGACGAGAAATTCGAGCCCGGATGTATCGAGCTCCGGCATGTCCTCGCCAATGATAAAGAGCGCGCGCAGGCCGGGCATGGCTTTTTCGAGCTTCTCACGCCCGCCGATCCCCTCGTCGGAAAGCCCCTGACTGTTGCAGCGCGGCCCAAGCGGCAGCACCTTGTTCTTTCCGCTTATGCGCGCTATGTTGCACAGCAGCAGAGCGGCGTCATAGGAGACAGACTGCTCGTCGTAAACGATCAGGGGCGAGGATGACTCCATGTATTCTTTTGCAATGGCGTGGGCGAACTCACACCCGCGGTCGGGGAAGGCGGCTGCAAATTCGGAATAACCAGGTACTGTGCATCCGGACGATTGCGCCGCAACCGAGGCGGCAATGCCTTCGAGCGCCTTGGCTTTTATGTTGCAGCTGACACGGCTGCCGAGCAGACTGTCGCAGTCGGACACGGTGTATATCTTAGCGGAACAGCCGCGTATCTTCATACCGAGCGCGGCGTGGGTCTTCATGATATCGTGCCCGGCGTAAATGATGAGATCAGCCTTTTCAATATCGGTGTAGTCTGCGGATGAGGCGTCGCGCCCGAACACTTCGGATACGGCTGAGGGGGTCTTGTTTAAGCAGCCTATGACATCCGTATGGAGCGTGTCGGCCGCGAGGGACTTCACCGCGCGCATTTCCTCGCTCGTGAGCGCGTCGGACAGCGCCACTCCGATGCTGTTTTTCCCAAAGCGCGAATAAACATCCGCCATGCGGTCACGGAACTCCTGCGCGGCTTTGTCGAGCGGCACCTGCTTGCCGCCGACGAGCGCGGTCGTCAGACGGTCCTTTTGCTGCACGCCGTAGCCGAAGCGGCCGATGGAGCACATCAGCCCCCCGTCTGCAGGCAGGACGCGGCAAACGGTGTCTCCCCTGTGGGTGACGACCGTTTTGCAGCCCACGGAGCAATAGCCGCAGACGGAGTTTACAGCATCCTCCCTGAGCGGCACGCGCTTTCCGGCGGTCCAAAGCTCCGTGAGGGCTCCTGTGGGGCACAGATTGGCACACTCGCCGCAGGAAATGCACTCGGTATTCCTCAGCGGGACACCGAATTCCGGCTTGATTATCGTCTCAAACCCGCGGTTGACAAGCCCATACACGCCGAGGCCGACAACCTCTTCACAAACGCGGACGCAAAGACCGCAGAGTATGCACTTGTCAGCGTTGCGTTCGATGAACGGGTGTTCATCCTTAAACTCGCGGCGGCGCTTCGTGCCGCCGAGCCTGGCGGGGTGCACGTCGTAGGCACGTCCGTATTTTATCAGCTTGCACTCGAAATAGTCCGCGCAGCCGCACTCCAGACAACGTGCGGCGTCAGCCCTCGCCTGCTCCTCCGTCAGTCCGAGCGCGACTTCGCTGAAATCGTGTCTTCGCTCCTCCGGGGGCAGCTGCGCCATCTGAGCGCGCGGTATCCTCGGCCTGTCTCGATAATCCTCTTCAGTCATGTCGTCGCGGGTAACGATATAGGGCTTGCAGTAAGGGACCACATCTCCCTTGAGATAGCTGTCGATTACATCGGCTGCCTTGCTCGCGTGGCCGATGGCGGCTATGGCGATGCCGGGTCCCTTGTTCACGCCGTCGCCTCCGGCAAATACGCCCTTACGGTCGGTGAGAAATGTGAACTCGTCGGCCTCGATGGTATTTTTTTTCGTCAGCTTCACCGGTATGCCGTCCGGGACTACGCTCTGGCCGGCCGCTGCGATCACGGTGTCCACGTCGAGCGCCTCGGTTTCACCGGGAACGGGGACGGGGGATCGGCGCCCGGAGGCGTCAGGTTCACCGAGCTGCATTTTCTGAAGTTCAATTCCGCACACACGCCCGTCAGCACCGGCAAGAATGTTTATTGGGGACACAAGGAAACGGAAATCCACACCTTCTTCAGCAGCCTCGTCTATCTCGACTTTCTCCGCAGGCATCTCGTCAATAGTGCGGCGATAAATTATGTAAACTTTCTCCGCGCCGAGACGTACCGCCGTGCGGCAGGCATCCATGGCAGTGTTGCCGCCGCCTACGACGGCAACCCTGCGGCCAATACCGGTCGGCTTCTTCTGAGCGGCGTCCCTGAGGAAGTCGATGCCGCCGAAAACCCCCTCGTGCCCCTCGCCGGGGCAGCCGACGGGTGTGCTCCTCCACGCGCCGATGGCGATGTACACGGCGTCGAATTTCTTTTCTATATCCTCGAACATTATATCTCTGCCGATTTTCGTGTTGCAGTGTATCTCAACGCCCATGCGGCGTATGAGATCTATCTCCCTGTCGAGCACCTCCTTGGGCAGGCGGTATTGAGGTATGCCGTACTGAAGCATGCCGCCGGCCTTGGGCATAGCCTCGAATATCTCTGCGCGATGGCCGTGTCGTGCGAGATAGTAGGCCGCGGTGAGACCGGAGGGGCCGCCGCCGATGATGGCGACGCTTTTTCCCGTGGAGGCCTCCCTGACATCCTGGTACGGGTCGTCACTGAACAGATCGACGTCACCGACAAAGCGCTTGAGATTGCCTATTGAGACGGGCTCGTCCACCAGATTGCGTCGGCAGGCGGTCTCACAGGGATGGGGACATACCCTGCCTATGGAAGCGGGCAGGGGGAACATCTCTTTTATAAGCTTCACCGCCTCGCGGTACTCGCCATTGGCGATAAGTCCCGCGTAACCCTGGCAGTCCGTGCCGGCGGGGCAGGCTTCGGAGCAGGGGGGGCGGCAGTCGCCGCGGTGGTCGGATAACATGAGCTCGAGCGAGAGCCGGCGTCCGGCCTCGGCACGCTGGCCTCTCGTGTTGACCGACATGCCCTCGTTCACCACAGTGGCGCATGCGCGCATGAGCTTGTTGCTGCCCTCAACCTCGACGAGACAGACGCCGCAGGATCCGTATATCTTGACGAGCTGATGGTGGCACAGCGTCGGTATCTCAATGCCGCAGCGCCTTGCAACGGTGAGGATTGTCTCGCCCGCGCGTGCCTGACATGTCCTGCCGTCTATCTTCACATCGAAAGTATCCATATCCGTACTCCTCCCTTAATCCACCAGCACCGCGTCGAAACGGCAGGCTGCTTCGCAGCTGCCGCAGCGCACGCAGATTTCCGGGTCTATGTGCTGAGGCTTGCGCACTTCGCCGGTTATGGCATTTACCGGGCACTTTTTTACGCATGCAAGGCAGCCGACGCACTTGTTCTCGTCTATCATATAGGTGAGCAGCGGCCTGCACTTGTGGGCCGGGCATTTTTTGTCATAGATGTGCGCCCTGTATTCCTCCGGAAATTGTTTCAGAGTTGACAGAGCGGGGTTGGGTGCGCTCTGTCCGAGGCCGCACAGCGAGCCGGCTATTATGCCGCGGCCGAGGTCCTCGAGCAGTTCCATGTCGCCCTCACGCCCCTCACCCGCCACGATGCGGTTTAGTATCTCAAGCATGCGCTTGGTGCCTATGCGGCAATGAACGCATTTGCCGCAGCTCTCCTTCTGCGTGAAATCGAGGAAGAAGCGGGCCATATCTACCATGCATGTGTCTTCATCCATGACGATCATTCCGCCGGAACCCATGATTGCACCGGCCTTCGAAATGCTCTCGTAATCCACCGGCGTGTCGAGCAGGTGTTTGGGGATGCAACCTCCGGAGGGCCCACCCATTTGAACGCCCTTAATGTCCCGGTCACCCTTTATGCCGCCTCCGATGTCGTAAATTATCTGGCGAATCGTCATTCCCATCGGAACCTCAACGAGACCGCTTTTTTTAACTTTTCCCGCCAGCGCAAACACCTTTGTGCCTTTGCTGGCCTCGGTGCCCATGGCGGCAAAGGCCGCGCCGCCGTTGCGGATTATCCACGAGATGTTGCCGTAGGTCTCGACGTTGTTGATATTTGTGGGTTCCTGCCAGTAGCCTTTCTCAGCGGGAAAGGGCGGCTTGAGGCGCGGCATGCCGCGCTCGCCCTCGAGAGAGGCGATGAGCGCCGTCTCCTCACCGCAGACGAATGCGCCCGCGCCGGCCTTTATGCTCAGGTCAAAATCGAACCCGGTGCCGAGAATATTGCTGCCGATGAAGCCGCGCAGGCGGGCCTGTTCTATGGCTGTCTCAAGACGCTTTATCGCGAGCGGATACTCCGCGCGGACGTAGAATATGCCGTGGCCGGAACCGATGGCATAACCGGCGATAGCCATGCCCTCTATTACGGCGTTCGGGTCGCCCTCGAGCAGACTTCGGTCCATGAACGCGCCGGGGTCGCCCTCGTCGGCGTTGCAGATTATGTATTTTGTCTTACCGGGGCTGCTGCGCGCGGCGTCCCATTTGCGCCAGGTCGGGAAGCCCGCGCCGCCGCGGCCGCGGAGTCCCGAGGCCTTTATCTCGCCGATGACCTGTTCGGGAGTCATTTCGGTCAGACACTTCCTGAGTGCGGCGTACCCGTCGCTCCCGATATATTCGTCTATCTTTTCGGGGTCGATTGAACCGCAGTTGCACAAGGCTACTCGCGTCTGGCGACGGAGAAAGTCCATGTCGGAGCCGGAAATGAGATATTCTTCGACCGGATTGCCGTCCTTTACGTGCTCGGAAGCGATGCGCTCGGCTATTTTTTCGTCAACATTTCCGTAATAGAAATGTCCGCTGTCGGATATCACCTCAACGATCGGCTCGTCAAAGCACATGCCATTGCAACCCACTCGCTCCACCTTCTGGTCGAGGCCAAGCCGGCTGAAAGATGCTTCGAGCGCATCCCATGCTCTCAGCGCACCGGCGCCAATTCCGCAGCTTCCCATGCCTACCGTAACTCTCATTTTAAAGCGCCTCCGTGATCCCGGCGGATCTGTCTGATTATGTCTCTGACGGATTTCGTCGTGAGATGGCCGTACACCTTGCTCTCGCCCGAAGTCTGTATCATCATTTCCGGCCCTATCGAGCAGCAGCCGAGGCAGGCCACGCTCTCCAGCGTGAAAAGTCCGTCCTCAGTCGTTTCGCCGGGCTTTATGCCGAGTTCGTCCGTCAGCGCCTCTAACACTTTTTCGGAGCCGTTAACGTGGCAGGCGGTGCCCTGGCACATCATCAGAAGATACTTTCCGTTCGGGGCAAGACGGAACTGCGCGTAAAACGAGATGACTCCCATTATCTTGGCTATCTTCAAGTCGAGCGCCTGAGCTATGGCGGCAATGGCGTCCTTAGGCAGATAGCCGTAAATCCCCTGCGTCTGCTGCAAAACCGTGATCAGACTGCCGGGCACATCTTTGTATTTTTCAAGTATCGGATCCAAAAGGCTAAGGTCGTTGGCAGGCGTTCCGGGCCTGCATTCGCATTGACACTGTCCCATTTTTTGCCCTCCTGTTAAGAAAGTGCCCCGTTTGGGGTCCCGTTTGTGTAATAATTCTTGATTAAAATAAAAGTATAATATTAGAAAATGCCGATGTCAATCAAACATCAGTTTTTGCATAATCCGATATATTTTTTAAATAAGAAACGGTACTGTTTCTCGTTTTCTTAAAAGATTAGGTGACGTTGTGCGGATTGAGAAAATTTCCATCTCGTTGAATATGGCTGAATATAATTGAAAGAAGCACCATGCGAGTACGTTTGCCGTGTTCTCATGGTGCTTCTTATTGTTCTCGTTGAGTTTTTTACCCGGACAAGACTTACAGCCAATCGGATTCTTCACACTTCCGATGACAAGCAGACAACGGCAGGTACATTATAATGAAATGTTACGAAATCTGCCTTAAGTACGCTGCGGTTATTTTCAACGTACTGTCCGTCATGATAGACGATGTCCTGTACATCATCCTCCGTCAGCGGTATGTACGATAATGCCGGACAGATACTTCGAATGGGGACGCTCAAGAAAGAAAGTTCGCCATTGAACCGATACGGTGCGGATGCGGGATAACCGCACCGCTTTATTACCATTATTATACAGTATCCGATACCGAAACCTTAAGCCGCTATGCGGGAGACAACAGCTGCGCCCATTGCCCGGTTTGCCGTGCCGTCGGGATCGAAAATGCCGCCGGTTACACCGTTCATGATTCCCATTGCGGAGCAGTAGCCGACACCCGGCTTAGCCCAATCCGCCACGGAGGCCGCGTCGGAATAGCCTAAGCTGACCTCGCCGATAACGGGCGCTCCGTTATAAAGGGCGTAGCGATAGATAATTGCGGCCATCTGCTGACGGGTTAGCTGTTCCATCGGCCCGAATGTGATACTTGTAAGGCCATCTGTAATCCTGTTGCGGTAAGCCCAGAGAACTGCGTCGGAATACCACTTGCCGTCCTCGCAGTCGGAAAAGACAGCTGAGACGTTCCCGTTAACGGAGGGCGAGTTTTCCATGCGATAGAGCATGGTGACGAACATGGCCCGGGACAGGGCGGTGAAGGGCTCAAAGGTGGTCTCGGTTATGCCGAATATGACTCCCTTTTCGTAATCAGCCTTGACATAGGGGAAAAACCAGTTGGCCGATACAACATCGGTAAAGGGGCTGGTTATCAGCAAGATGCGTTCCTGGGGCTCGCTGTATGCGGCGGGAACGACCCCTCCCAGCTTTTCGGTGATGTAGGTGATAAGAACCTGGTTGTCCAGCATGCCGTTTTCAATGAGATACTTATTGTCCATAAACATGTTGATACCGTCTCCGCCGGACTTGAGCATGTAGTCGTGAGAGGCCAGAGTATAGGTTCTTGTCAGGTCGATCGGCTCGTAAGTGTTGGTTTTACCGTTCAGGACCTGAACGCCGCTTACACGCCGCGCTCCGTCGACGCCGACAAACGCGCCTTTGTCATCTATCCTGACAGAGGAGGGAACGGTTGTGTCTATGGTAAACTTCAGGCCGGATACCTGGAGGAATCCGCCGCTTTCCGTCGGGCAGGTGCGGGCGGACATTTCAAGAGCGCCTATTATCTCCTGGCCGGTGGCTTTGCATACGCAGAGCATATTGCCGAAGGGGTGTACTGCTATAATATGTTCGTAGGTTATGTCGCCCGCGGCGATACCGTCACGGACACCTCCGCCATTTACCCAGCCTATGTCCGCTTCGCCGACTATACGGTAAGCGTCGGCAACCAGATCGCCCATATTAGTTTCCTTGGAGCGGACGGCACGGGTACCGTCGGGATTATTTATGGTGAGGTCAACGGAGGTTCCGGCGACAACAGTTTTGAGAAGTTCCTCGTTCTCTGCCTTGATCTCACCCATAAAAGCAGCTGTATCGGCATCCCTGTTGTTATAATCGGCGATAAGTTCGCTGCTTATTGTGCCGTCCGGCTCGATAACGAGCTTGCCTACATAGGAAAACTTTGTGCCGGAGGAGGCCAGTAAGACGGTGTTGCCGTCCTTATCCTTAACGCCGAGGCCGGGAATCACACTGTGAGAGTGGCCGTCTATAAAAGCGTTCAGGCCGGTAACGTTGGCAATAATGTCCGTGGATCTCCAGGGAGAGCTCTGCTCATTCGTGCCGCAGTGTCCCACGGCGATGATGTAATCGGCTCCGGCGGATCCGGCGGCATCTATGGCTTTCTGCACGGAAGCATACAGATTTTGTCCGTCGTTACCCTCGCAGAAGCTGTATATAAATTTGCCTGTTCTGTCCCGAAAGTAGGTGGGATTGGATTTTGAGAAGGTTTCGGGAGTGTCGATTCCGATGTAGGCAACATTAATGTCGCCGCAGGCAATCATCCTGTAGCTGTCGAATACGGGTTCGCCGGTCCTGAGGTCAATAAAGTTGCAACAGATGTAATCGCTGCTTTGCAGCTCGGCTAACTCAAGAAAACGGTCCATACCGTAATCGAATTCGTGATTACCGGGAACGATAACATCGTAGCTGACCTTGTTCATGATGTCGACAAGGTACGAGCCCTTTGAAAGTGTACCGAGAACCTCACCCTGAAGAGCGTCGCCGGCATCAACAAGGGTCACATAGTTGACCGCCGCTAATTCAGATTTTAAAGCGGCAAGTCCGGCATAGCCTATGTTGGCGTCCACGGCACAGTGTACGTCGTTGGTATAAAGGATTACGATGTCTTTACCGCCGGCTGCAGACGCTGTGCCTCCAAGGGTGAGCATCATTACAATGACGAGCACTATGGCCGAAAGCTTCATCACTGACTTCATATTCATCTTCATCCCATTCTCTGCCGGGCGGCATTATTATACATATTATGCCGCACAAATAATACCATAATTTGATGTATTTTTCAACACGCAAGAATTCTCTG
>JAAYBW010000088.1 GCA_012729975.1 Clostridiales bacterium | reverse complement strand
TGTCGCTTGAAGAAGGACGGCTGAATGTTAAAAAACCTTTTCCCCGGCAGAAAACCGAGGAAGAACTGATCGATATCCTTTCGAAGATCACCGTTCCCACCCTGCTTCTCGGGGGGATGCGGGATCCGATAAGCCTGCCCGCGAACCTTCTGCGTTCCTGCGGCGCCGTAAAAAACTCCAAGCTTATTCTGTATGAGGACGCCGGTCATGGACTTGATACTGTACATACGGATGAAATCGTGACGGATATCGTGGAATTCTGCCGCGCAAGGCATTTGCTGTGAAAGAAAACGTAAAACAGCGCTTGTCAGGCACAGCGATAGCAATCTGAATTCGAAATCCGATAAAGTGAAAACACTTGACAAAAGTTAAATAATAGCATCATTAATGACTTTAAGAGACAAGTAATGTAACATTACAAGCAACGACTCAGATAATGACTACCGCCACAAGCCATTTTAGCAGCCGGTGTTCAAAAAAAGGTAAAATATTTTTTAGATTGCGTAAAAAAGCCTTGTAACATGAAGGCAATTGGTTCGTCTGCTTTCCAACACATTGCCCAATCAGGAACCGGCGTTTCATAAACGCAAAACAATTCTGCTATTATTATGGATTTCTTTTACCTTCAAAAATGCTTAAGCCGGCTTGATATCCTGTTCCGGTTTCACTTTTCCTCTTGATATATAAATGCTCCCTTCATGATTAACGGTGATTTTTGTTCACTGTCTTTCATAGAGGGAGCATAGAGCGGGGACGGCTGATTCATTGAGGCGCTTATACATAGCACCTATATTAGCATTGATTACTAATACTTTTCGAACTTGACAAGTTCGTCAAAGGGCTTGCGGGGCGGCTGCTGACCGGGTGTTTTCGGTATGCCGACCGGCACGACCGCCCGTACCGAATGGTCTTCGGGTATGCCGAGCAAGGCAGCGAGCTTTTCCTGACGCCCGCTAACCATACTGGTTTCGCCGTCTGTCCACAGGGTGGCGTAACCGAGCGCGGCCGCAGCGAGAAGGATATTTTCCGCTGCCGCGCCATAATCCTTGAGCTCAAATGATATCTTATTCGGGCCGAGTTCCTGACGCCTGGACACGAGCAAAATCAGAGCGGGAGCCGTGGATATGCCTTTGTGATTGAAAATTTCGGCAATCGCTGCCCGGGTTACCGGATCGGTGATAATAAGAAAGCTCTGTGTCTGCAGATTACCGGCGGAGGGCGCTTTTGTTCCTGCCGTAACGATTTTGATAAGATCCTCGCGCGGCACCGGTGTGCTTTCAAACTCACCGCGGTAACTGTAGCGCTTTTCTACTGCTTCAAAGAAATCCATACGATTTTTCTCCTTTCACGCTTTAACGGATTGCGATTATAGAATAAATCTATTATATACCGACGGCCCGAATAACGGAATATATATCTTTCTTCAGGCTTAAAAACCGCGGAGAACAGCTAAAAGGAGGAAGTCTGTTAAACAAAGATGCAAAAGGCGTATAACCGCGCCCTTCAGTTTTCTGCTTATATATGGTATTATCTAAACGGCATTCCGGAGTGGGAGGGCGGATTGCGCTTGTACACAGGTACGGCAAGCTTTAATAAGGTTTGACTGAACGGAGATGATCCCGGATGCCCAAAGGGCAGGCGGTTATTGATTTTCATACGCATATATTTCCTGACGGGCTCGCGCCCAGGGTGCTGGACGGAATCAGCAGCAAGGTGAATATATCGCCCTCGTCGGATGAAACGCTGGCGGGGTTACTCAAGAACATGAGCGACTGGGGAATAGAAATATCGGTTATCCAGCCGGTAGTTACAAAGCAATCGCATTTTATCGGCGTAAACGAGTGGGTCCGCTCCGTGTGCTCCGAACGCATAATCGCGTTTGGCGGAATATATCCGCATACAGAAAACTATAAGCGTGATATTGACTATGTCGTTTCACTCGGACTGCGCGGACTGAAGTTTCACCCGGAGTATCAGGATTTTACGGTGGATTCTCCGCGCATGCTTCGCATTTACGACTACGCTGCCGACAAAGGACTCATTATGCTTTTTCACGGCGGAGAGGACCCGAGCGTTTCGCCGCCGTATAAAAGCTCACCGGCTCGTTATGCCCGTATCGCTCAGGAACTGCGCGGGGGGAAAATAGTCGTTGCCCACCTGGGCGGATATAACCAATGGGATGATGTGGAGCGATATCTCGCCGGGCAGAATGTCTGGCTCGACACCTCAATGGGATTTGATTATTTCAGCCCGGAGCAGTTTATGCGAATACTTAAAACGCATGGACCTGACAGAATATTATTTGCCTCCGATTCACCGTGGAGCTGCGCGGAAAAGGAACTTAATTCTCTGAGCGCTCTGCCGCTGAAAGAGGGGGTATTTGAAAAAATAGTCTTCGAAAACGCGAGGACACTTCTGGGGATATAATACTATTCCCATAAAACCGGAGAACAGTATTACCGGCCATGCGGGCGTATAATCACCCACATGGCCGGTAATACAAATCCATATTTATTCCATATTTATGAGTTGGTGCTATTAAGCAGCGCCGCTATTTCTTCCATGCTTTTTCCGCTCGCCAGAAGAACGCCGGCAAGCTGCTCTGCCTGTGCT
>JAAYBW010000087.1 GCA_012729975.1 Clostridiales bacterium | reverse complement strand
CTGATTTGCAGCGGAGCAAAGGGGAATACCGTAATAGTCCGTTTTGGTATTCCCCAAATCATTATGACCGACTATTACCATCAAGCATAGGGAGATAAAGATGGATACTAAAAAAGTGACAAACAACACTGAAGGCTTAGTCTTCAATATAGTTCACGGTTCATTCGTGGACGGATACGGCATCAGGACAACGGTATTCTTAAAAGGGTGTCCGCTAAGATGCAAATGGTGCTGCAATCCCGAGGGGCAAAAATCTAAACCGGAATTAAAGTACACGGCGTCCCTCTGTAACGGATGCATGAAATGCATTGAAGTCTGTCCGGCAGATGCCATTAAAAAAGTTATAACGGAATCCGGCGAAAAAATCTCGGTCAACAGGGCTCTTTGTACCGATTGTTTTAAGTGTATAGACTCCTGTTTTACGGGAGCTCTGGATCGGTTTGGCAAATATTATACTGTAGATGAATTGTTCGATGTTGTCCGCCGGGATATGAACTATTACAGATCGTCGGGCGGCGGTGTAACCATCGGCGGAGGAGAAGCGTCGATACAGTCGGAGTTCGCTCTCGCTTTCATCAAAAAGTGCAAAGAGAACTTTATCCACGTCGCTGTCGACACATGCGGATACACAGTATCTGAACAGGCATTTAACGTATTGGCCGAAGCAGACCTGTTGTTATACGATCTCAAAGGGATGGATGCCGAGCATCATATCAGAGATACCGGAAAATCAAACGAGTTGATCATAGCTAACCTCAAGCGGCTTGATGCTCTCAATATCCCGATTATTATCCGGTTGCCCCTGATACCCGGGCATACGGATTCGGACGACACAATCATAAAAACCGCGCAGCTTCTTTCCTCACTCAAAAGCCTGGATCGTGTTGACCTCATGAACTACCATGAGTATGGCAAGGTTAAGTACGCGCAGCTGGGCATTGATTATAAGCTGAGCCTTAAAGCGCTCACAGAGGAACATCTCTCGGAGATAGCGGGGATTTTCGGGGAGTATTCGATTAAAACGCAAATTGGCGGATAAAAGGTATCCGCTGTTATCTATGATAACAGAACGCACAAACATAAGGTGGGAATATATATGAGAATGCGCAGTATCGGGAAGACCGGTATCTTAGTATCGGAGTTATGCCTGGGAACCGGTTCGTTCGGCGGACTGGGAATGTACAAAATGAGCGGCGAAATACAGCAGAATGAGGCGGATAATATCGTCGGGACAGCAATGGATTCCGGTATTAACTTCTTCGATACGGCCGAGATTTATTCTGATGGCCTGGCCGAGGAGATACTCGGAAAAGCCCTGGGCGCGAAAAGGAAAGACGCAATCATTTTAACAAAGGCAGCGCCAAAACGTCCCGGTGAAGCGTCAAAGGGAGGCTTTACATACAAGCATGTAACCGAGGTATGCGAAGCAAGCTTAAAACGGTTGGGAACGGACTATATCGACATATTCGAACTGCATATCTACGACCCGAATGTACCACTCGAAGAGACGCTTGAGGCGATGAACGATCTGGTGTGCCGGGGCAAGGTCCGAAGTATCGGATGCTCAAACTTCAGCGGCTGGCAGATGATGAAAGCACTGTCGATATCCGACGCGAATAAGTGGGAGCGCTTTTCGGCGTTAGAAGCAAAGTATTCCCTTGTTATGCGTGAGGTTGAAAACGAATTAATGCCGCTCTGCCTTGATCAGGATGTAAGTATATTAGTCTACAGTCCGCTGCAGGGGGGATTCCTTAGCGGAAAATATGACAGAGACAAACCGTGGCCGTCGGGAACCCGATTTCGCTCGAAGGAGGCTGCCGGGCCTTGGGCTGTAGATTACGAGTTCCTTTATCGAATTATTGATGAGCTCAAGAAGATTTCCGAAAAACGAGGCGTAAGTGTTTCGGACGTTGCTTTAAACTATCTTCTGCAAAAGCCTGCCATAACTTCGCTTATAATCGGAGTTCGCAGAGTCGACCAGTTAAAGGCCAATCTTAAGGCGAGCGACTGGGATTTAAGCGCCGAGGAAGTAGCCCGCCTCGACAAGATCAGCAGGCCTGCCGGTTTATATCCGTATGAGGATCAAAAGGCGGGATTTATTATCAGCAACGCATAGCTCGGTTATCTCCTGCTGATACGGACATATCGGATAAAATTAACTCAGCTTATCCTATTTTTAAGGAGGACATACCATGAAAATTTATAGCCCTTGGGCTGAAATTGATAACAGCGGTGCAATCGCTCTGAATCCGCGCCTTGATACGCTTGAAGGGAAGACCATCGGTCTTTATGCCCATTTCAAGGGCCATTCGCCGATCATGCTGCAGGTAATTGCCGATCTTCTGCTTGAACGCTTCCCGACCGCAAAATTTAAGAGCATACAGCTTAAGGTGGATACTGCCGAGGCAGTAAATATTCCGGAGTTTGACGCGGAACTAAAGGAATGGCTCAAAGATGTTGACGGTGTCATTACCGCATACGGCGACATGGGTTCATGCTGCATGTTTCACGCATACAACACCGCTTACGTCGAGCGGTTGGGTAAGCCGACCGTTATGCTGTGCCATGAAGATCTGATTTCCGTCGGTAAGAAAGGCGCCTCTGTCCGACAGTGTCCGAATCTGCGCTTTGTAACGACCACGCTTCCCGATATGAGCTGGTTTCCCGCCATCGACGACGGAGTGATAAACGGCATGATGCGCCCCGCATTTGCCGCTGTGTTGGATCAAATCATCGAAGGACTGACCAAGCCGCTTACCGAGGAAGAAAAGACCCCGGTGATTCGGAGCAATTCCGAGGCGATGCCGTTTGAGGTCGAGAGCCTTGACGGGATCAGCGATTTGTTCTACAAGCGCGGCTGGACTACAGGCTGGCCTATTATAGCTCCCACGGAAGAAGCGGTAGAAAACATGCTGCGCGGTACGGATCTCCCCCGAGATTATGTTGTCGGCATGATACCTCCGATGAATGGAAAGGCCACGGTTGAGAAGATCGCAATCAACGCGGTCATGGCCGGATGCCTGCCTACTTATCTGCCCGTACTCATTGCGGCGGTGAAGGCCACACTGGATCCCTGTATTCACCTTGAGGGCTGGACCTGCTCAAAAGCAAGCTGGTTTCCTTTGATTACCGTAAGCGGCAAGGTGGCAAAGCAGATCGGCGTCTCTTCTTCGCTGAGCGGGTACACAAAGGCCTCTTCCACAATCGCCAGAGCATATTCCTACATGATCATGAATATTTCGGGCGTGCGTCCGGGAATAGAGGATCTGTGTGAGCCCGGCCACGAATCCCGTCAGGGCGTCTGCATAGCCGAGAATTCGGATTTGAGCCCGTGGCAGCCGCTGCATGTGCGCTGGGGGATCAGTGAGGATGACTCCGCCGTAACGATGTTCTGGCCGGAGGAGCGCGCGGAAGGTCACGGCGGAAACCCCAAGGAATGCTTTGATACCATGTTCCGCGTTGCTTATTCCGGTTATGACAAAGGCTGCTGCTATGTTGTTACCCCCGGATTTGCGCAAACTCTGGCAAAGGAGGGCTTTACCACACAGCAGGAGGTGTTTGATTACATAAAGGAATACTGCAGGCAGCCTGCCGGTGAAGTCGCTTATCGCTGGCTGATAGGAAGCAACCATCTGCCGAAGGGGGTTCGTTTGCCATACGACCGGCAAAATGGGAGCGTCAGGAAATTTTGGTCAACAGACCATATGCTTATGATCGTTGCAGGCAGCATTCCGGGCGGAACCTGCATAACGCTTGCCGGCGGTGGCGAACACGGTGGTCCGGCTTGCACCAGAATCGATCTGCCCGCAAAATGGGATGCGCTGGTTGAGGAGTACGCCGATATAAAACCGACGTATTACGATTATTGATTAGTCAGCGCAAATATGTGTCGGTGAGCTTGAACTTGTATAGCCCCGCTAATCTTTAGAAGCTAAAGGAGACTAATATGACGCCGCAAGAACGAATAAGTAAGATAAAAAGCGAAATCAGGATAGACCCAAAGCTCTGCATTGAGAGAGCAAGGCTCTATACGGAATCCTACAAGACAACGGAGGATCAGCCCCCGGTTATGAGGCGGGCAATGGCTATAGAGAAGGTTCTCAATGAAAAGGCGGTTGTTATCAACGACGGGGAGCTGATCGTCGGCAACCCGACGTCAAAGCGCATCGCGGCGCCCGTTCTGCCGGAAATCGCCTGGAAGTGGTATACGGAGGTCATGTTCGGTCCTCCGGGTGATCCCGATGATGATAACGGCTTCCTCGATGATAATGAAAAGGCCGAATTTATGGAAATCCTTAAGTATTGGAACGGAAGATCGCTGCGCGATATGTGGTGCTCCGTGCTTCCAGACGAATACAAGGATCTTGAAGGTCTCTCGTGGATGCAGGGCGCAGGCAACCCTAACGCCGGCTATTACTTTGCGCACTGCTGCCCGGACTTTGAACGTATACTGAAAAAGGGTATTATTGGTCTGACTGCCGAAATTGACGAGAAGCTCAGCCAACTCGACCTTACCGTACTTGATGATTTCCAGCGCATTATTTACCTCAGGGCTATGAAGATTATCCTTAACGCCGTAATTTGCTGGGCTCAGCGGCTATCCGATCATGCCGCACTTATGGCAAAGTCGGAGGCGGATCCCGGAAGGAAAGCAGAGCTTGAGAAAATTGCATACATATGCGGCAAGGTGCCGGCAAATCCCGCGGAAACCTTCTACGAAGCAATGCAGTCGGTGTGGATATCATACGTGGCTGTTATGCTGGAGGGCTGGGGACCCGGGCTCGGTTTCGGGCGCATGGATCAATATCTTTATCCGTACTACCGAAAAGACATCGATAGCGGCGAACTGACAAAGGAAAAGACCAGAGAGCTGATCTCCGTGTTCTACCTTAAACTGAACGAACTTCTCAATCCCTTCCCTCTGACCGGAGGAAAGGGAGGCAACCTGGGAACCCTGTCCGGCGTGACGATCGGCGGCGCTTCCCGTGACGGAACGCAAGACGCCGAAGAACTCTCGATTCTGTTCCTTGAGGCTGAAGAGGATGTGTGTTTATACGAGGATATCGCTGTCCGCATCCATCATTCCATGTCCGACAAGTTCGTATACAGGGCATGCCAACTTGCGACCTCTGTGCGGGGGAAGATAAAGTTTCTTTGTGATGAAACCGTCATTAAGCAGCAGATGAATCTGGGCAGACCCTACGACATGGCCAAAGATTATGCCGCGACCGGCTGCTTCATACACACGATACCCGGAAAAGGTCATGACCCGGGCATGGACGCGCATAACCTGCCCATGATGTTGGAGCTGGCGCTCAACGACGGAGTGACACGCCTGGAAGGCAGAAAAATCGGATGTTCTACGGGCAACCCGCGAAGCTTTAAGACCTATGAGGACGTTTGGAACGCGTATAAAAAACAAGTGGAAACTGTTTTACCTAAGTGCCTTATCGGGCCGAACTACTACCAGCGGCTCTGGGCGTATTATCTTCCGTCACCTTTGTTATCGCTGCTTTTTGACGGCTGCTTAGACAGAGGGCTGGACATCCTTGACGGCGGAACGGAGCCGTATGCGACAATAGGCCTTTGGGTGACCGGCGTGGCGAATGTCGGTGACTCGCTTGCCGCAGTGAAAAAGGCGGTCTTTGACGATAAAGAAATTACAATGGAACAGCTGATAAATGCCTTGGACAAAAACTTTGAGGGCGAAGAAGAAGTCCTGCAGATTTTAAAGAGCGCGCCGAAATACGGCAATGATATCGACTATGTCGATAGTATTGTCAACGATGTAATAGTCAATTTGTCCGACGAGCTTGCAAAGCACAGAGGCCACGCGGGGCGCAGATATACCATGGCGGCGGGAACCGTGCAGTATAACATCATTTTCGGTTTCAGGACAGGTGCGCTGCCGGACGGCAGAAAGGCCGGAGAAGCCTTGGGCGAAGGCGGCATCTCCCCGTATCAGGGACGCAACACCGTCGGCGCGACATCGACCGCTCGTTCCATTACCAAGCTAAATCTGGTTAAAAGCCCCGGGGGTAACGTGCTGAACATGAAGTTCGACCCCAGCAGCACCAACAGTCACGCGAAGATGATGAAATTTGTCAATTTCCTGCGTACGTTCAGCGAAACAGGGGGAGACCTTATCCAGTTCAACATCATCAGCAATGAAATGCTTCTGGATGCGCAGAAGCATCCGGAGCTATACAGAGACCTGCTTGTAAGGGTTGCTACATACAGCGCGTTTTTCACTGATCTGGGCCCGCAGGGACAGCAGGAAATCATCGACAGAACAACATTCCTGGGATTCTGATTCAGAATATGATATACTGGCAAAAACAAGGTTATAAGTAAAAAACGGAAATGCTGCGCTTCGATGAAAAGAGGTGAGTTAATAGGCATACAACATGACAATCCATAGTAATACAGATCGAAACCACAGTGCGTGTTCCGATTAATTCGCGCAGGTCGCTGTTCCTGCCGTACAATACCAATCCCCATTTTATGGGGATTGGTATTAGCAGCCCTATGCCCTTGCTCCCACAGCTTTATAAAGGTATATCATGATCGCTTTTAAACGGATAACGGTTAACATTTTAAGAAGGGAGATATCACGAAAACCACCCCTTTGGAGATGGTTTTCATTATATGTGATTTTATAATGGGAGAAAAATTCGTTTTGGAAGTGCTTAACCCTCGAAACGCTATGAAAATAGAAGAATTTCAGGGCCTGAGCGCGCCGCGCCTTATAACTCTTGACGGAAAGCGCATCGCGATAGTTTCCGAAAAACCGGACGGAAGCTTATATTTAAATCAGCTTCAGAAGCTTTTGCGGGAAAAGCATCCGTCTTCAACAATCGACCTCATAACAGGCAACATATTCGCGCCCGAATCTTTTATCGGCAGGCTGGAGAAGTACGACGCATTTATCTATGGCATCAGGAACACCGCCGCGTTTAACACGGAGCCCGCCGTTATTTATGAAAAGGCAGGTATACCCGGGGTGCATGTCTGCGCGGGCGATAATTTATACGGACAGACCAGGCGAACCGCGCTGGCGTTCGGCTTGCCCGGTTTAAGGATCGTAAAACTGCCTTCCGAACGGTGGCCGGGCGAGAATGAAACTGAGCTCCTTGTCAAGCTGGCGGAGGAATCCATCGATGAAATCGAAAAAGCCCTGACCGATCCGCTGACGGAAGAAGAAAAAAATCCGAAACCGATTGAATTCGATACCGGAAATATATATTTTGAAGGAGAAGATTACTCGGAGGCGTTTGAAAAGTTTCAGAATTATTTCCTTGATAACGGATTCAGTGATGGCCTGGCGGTCGCGCCGCCCACTCCGGAGGCGGTTAAGAAAATGCTGGCCGGGACGAGCCGCGATCCCGCCGAGGTTTTGCCGAATACGATGACTCCTGGATACGGCATCGTTACAATAG
>JAAYBW010000086.1 GCA_012729975.1 Clostridiales bacterium | reverse complement strand
AATCCGCCGGTTTCAATCAAAGTAATCTCCCCAGCCGTCATCATAATCGTCATAGTAGTCGCCGGGATCGGACCACGCGTCGTCACCGTCACCGGGGTCGGACCAGGGATCATAGTCATCGTAATATTCATAATCCCAGTCGTAGTCGTCCCCGTAATAGTCCCAGCTGTCATCGTTGGACTCGTAATACTGCCCGTCTTCAATATAGTAGCTGTCGCCAAAGCCTATAAACTCGTTGTCATAACCGTTCCAGTACCAGACATCGCCGTCTTCGTCGTACCAGTAGTACGGCGTTCCGTAATCTCCGGAGTCGGAAGCGGCGGGGGTGCTTGGCACATGCTTCGGTGCGGTACTCCAGTCTCCGCCGAAGGTACAGCTGTTGAGCATATTGGTGCAGATAGCAAAATAATTCTGAATGCGGTTTTCAAGGGCTATAGACATTCCGACCAGCACATAGCCGGTGGGTCCGAAATAACGAACCTCCATTGTGCCGCGAACGGGCACGGAGGGGCCGTTCGTAAAAATCGAGCCGTCCAGCCAGACATAGCCGATGATGCTGTAATATGTGCCGTAATCTTTGCAGTCGGAGGCAATTGTTTTAATGACCTTATCACCGGTCATAGCGCTTAGAAGACGATTGAGTATGTCCTGCATATAGGGTGTGGCTGTCGCAAGCCCCCTTGACAAGTAGTCATCATAACCGGAAATGGGCTGGAAGGACACGCTTATGTTTGAATAATAGTCATCCGTACCGTCTTCCATCAGAGCATTAAAGCTCAGTCCGTAAGGCAGGTATTGGGCCTCTTCCGCATTCATCTGAACGGGATAGCTTATTTGAACACCTGATAAGCTGCCGGGGAAGCTGGCCTGCATGTTCAGGTCATCGTCAGCGGTGGGTAAAAGCATTATATACTCGCTGGCGGTCAGCGTGTTGCCTTCGGAATCGACAAGATAGCCCTCGCCGCCCAAATATAAAGTATCCATCAAAGAACCGTCTTCGTGATAAAGATTTATGCCTCCCTCAGCTTCCGCCGTGTCGGCCGCAAAGGGGCCTATCTGATCTCCGTATACATTCATGGCCATCCACTCATACGAATCGCCGATTACTAGATAATAGGGCTGAGAATCAAACTTCCAGCAGCCGACAAAATCAAATATGTTCACAAGGCTTTGCGGGTCTTGCTCCGCCTCCGGGGCGCTCAGATACTCATTTATCATTTTGTCATATTTTGAACCGCTGTAGGCAGAAACGATATCCAGCGGCACATCGGATTCGGGAGGCAGGAGCACCAGATAGTCCCTGTCGTTAAAATATAACGCCTCACCGGAAAAATCATTAAGCATCGTACCGTCCGGGCCGAAGAAGCAGATATTAAAGCCGTCTTCAAGAGGAATACTGCCCAGGTCAACCGATGCCATATCCCCGTCAAAAAGGGTGGTCTCAATGCGTGTCTCACCCCAATCATCCGAACCGGCCGGGCAGATATAAACCTCGGCGACATCCTGCAGCGAGCGGTTGACTATCGTTACGGAGAGCGTTTCATTGCTCTGCCTTCCGCTTTGTTCATTGCTCTGCCTGTCGCCGCAGCCGGTCATAGCACAGCACAGGATTGTCAGTATCAGTACCGGCAGCAGAGTTAACTTTTTCATTTTTTATTCCCCTTTAATCTTTTATAGAGCGTCATATCCCTGCTCAGCCATAGCCATAAGCTCATCGTGACTGAACTCCACATCACCGAATCGTATAAAAACTCCGTTTGTTGTCGCGCGGTTCCATACCTCTGCGCTGTTCAAAGGACGAAAACGTGTTTTTTTAAGATGCGGCTTTAAATCCAGCAGCAATCTGCTTCCGGACAGAAAATCAATTTGCAGGACATATCCGTCAAGCGGCTTCACGGCTGATATATATTTTCTTTGCAGACCGATTCCCCCCCCCCTTTTTATCGACAAAAAATCCACCGTACAAAAACAAAGTGTACAGTGGATTATAATAAAAATGAATTAACCAAAGGTTAAGAAATCTGTTCCATCATTTCTTTTATTCTCTTTCGTTTTGTTCGGGTATCACCTTCAATCTGAAGCTTAGAGTAAATCCGGTTCATATACTGCTTGACGGTTCCCTCTGAAAGGAACATCTTTTCGGCGATTTCTTTATTGCTTAGGTGCGCGGCGATGAATCCGGCAATTATAAGTTCCCGCTCAGTCAGCTTTTGCATGGCAGCGGGTTTTGGTGCCCGTTCGGAGATCTGCCCTGATCTGAGCTCATAATCTTTTCCGAGCGCAGCAATATTACGCACAAAATCATCTTGCGCCCGCTCCCCCAGCAGTGCTTTCAAATACCGGTAATTTTCGACGAAAGGAATCACCAGCCCGTCCGGCATTGCATCCTTAAGCGCCTGTTCCAAAAGTGTTCCTGCCCCCGCCCGTTTACCGAGCATCTCATATGCGGCGGCAGTCTGAATCTGAACGTGCAGCGCGACAAGGGCATAATGGAGCCCGGTGCACATGCCGAGCAGTCTCTCGCTTCGCCCTATGACCTTTGCGTATGCTCCCTGCGCAAGATAGACCTGATTTTCGATTAACTCCATCATCGGCTTGCAGGGCTCGAGCAAGTTGACAGCAGACAGCGCATGCTCGGCAAACAGTGGGGGAATGTGCCGGGTTTGACCCAGCAGCGCGTAATAGTAAGCACTCGTGCTGTTGAGGATATTAAGCCACATCATATCATGCTTCGCGGTGAGTTCTTTGCGTTTTTGCTCCAGCGTATATCTTTCTTCCGTGTCATAGCAAACGGAGAGTCTGCGGGCAAGGAAATCACAGCAAAGCCCGATGTTTTCCTGTCCGTTTTCCTCAATTCTGGCATAGGCCCGTTCCAGCATGATTTGCGCATCTGCAAAACGTCCCTGCATGAACGCTGCTTCGGCGCTCATGACAAGCTCCGCGCCCAGGCCGTGTCCGTCTGTAATCTTATAATAATGGGGCATACATCCGTTCATCTCTTCAAGTTCTTTGGATAAAGAGCCGTGTTCCCGATGGAACATCATCAGAACAGACGGAGAGCCGAAGGTCCAGCTTCCCTCATTGCGTATGCTTACGGCCGCACGGGACATCTGCGCGCTGGCACTTCTGTGCAGGCGGCTCATCTGTGTGATGTCATTATACATGAGAAAGCTCATAATGAGATCACATTCGCCCCGAAGATTGCCCCGTTCCTCATCGGTCATATCCGGATGCTCTTTAACGGAGTCCAATAAAAGTGCCTTAAGCTCAATCATTTTGGGAATCTGCTTCCAGGTAAACATCCTGCGCATAAGCACAAGGATTGCAAGCGGGTGATTTTTAAGGACTTGCTCCGGGCACCGGGCAAGAGACTCAGAAACATCTGTCGGTTTGAGCGATGCAAGCATAATCCCCGCGTCATTTTGGATTACGCGCAGCATCGCATCGAAATTTTCACCTTTTTTATAAGCATTAAGCGCCTGCAGATACAGCCCGTGGGTTTCGTACCATTCACCGTAGCGATTGTGATAAAGTCGCTGTTTTTTAGGATCATATGATGAAAAAGCCCGCTGCGCGCACTCTTTCATCATATGATGAAACCTGAAGGTCACACCATCCGGGAGAATGCTCACGAATGCGTTTTGTTCTGTCAGTATCGTCAGCAGTTTGTCGGTATCCCGGTTTTT
>JAAYBW010000085.1 GCA_012729975.1 Clostridiales bacterium | reverse complement strand
TTGATAAAGCACTGCGCGGCAAAAGCTTATATATACCCGGACTTGTTAACCGTGTACTGTCTGCGTGCGGAAGGCTGGTTCCGCGCAAGCTGGCCGCGGCAGCCATATATAAAAGATGGACCAAATCACAGGAAAAATGGCTGATACATGAATCCCATAATACCGATTAAATATAAGCCGGTTCCGCGCGGAACCGGCTTTTGTCGGGCGGATTTATGGTAATAACGGATAAACGGAAGACGATTTAAGTCGGTTTAGCCTTGTTCTTGCCGCTTTTAGCTTTACCGTCAATCGCGGGAACGGGAGAGACGCTGTTTTTCGTCAGTATAATCGGTTTCCTGTCGCTTTCGGTGGCAATGGGATCCTTCGGATCCGGACGCTTCATTCCTGCCTTAGCCAAGAGGTATCAATCCTTTCGTTACATTTTTTGAGGAACAGGAAAACGGTATCAAGCTCGTCTTTTTTATCCGCTCCCGCTCTGCCCAGACGGTCACAGTAACCAAGCAGCGCCAGATCGCGGATATTTGTCTTATCCGACATATCCGGGACGTTTGCGTAAGGCAGCCCGCCTACAACGTAAAGTATATGCATGTGATATCTCACGAGCCAATAAACCCCGCTGATGAGATCCGATTCGTCGGTGAGAGCTGCCAGAAAGCGGCGCGAGAGCTCCGCTCCCGCTTTGTCATGGTCGTATGATGTTATCTTTCCGCGCCTAACCTTTGTCGTTACGGGTTTTCCGATATCGTGAAGCAGCGCAGCCCACATAAATACGCGGACGTTTGTGCTTTTTTCTTTAAGTCTTGCCGCTTCATCCACTACCATAAGCGTGTGCACCCAGGCGTTTCCCTCCGGATGGTGCAGCGCGGACTGTTGGGTCTTTTTAAGCCGCGCGAGCATATAGAACGGGAAATGCTCAAAATCTGCCCGTCCCGAAAGCGCGCTCAAACGTTCGGATGGCTTTGCATCCCGCATAAGGCAGCCGTTTATTTCGTTATAAAGGGTCTGGTTATCCATATGACCACCCACAGTTAAGGTTTTGCATCAAGAGCGTATTTTATACGTTTGTCCGATACCGGTTTTCAGCATAGAGAATAATTTGCGTGCCTTGCGCCAAACATATGTCCGAGGTGAAAAATGTGGATGATAATGCCGGTGGGGAAGGTCTGCCTCTGGGCTTCGGTATAGCGCTCGCACGCAATCCCGAAGCAATGAAGCTGTTTGCCTCTCTTTCCGATTCGGAAAGGCAGTCTGTAATCGAAGGCGCGCACAGGGTACGCTCAAAAGAGGAAATGCGCGAATATGTCGACAGCATACCTGCCCGGATTTTATGAAACTCATATAAGGGAAGTATCTTTAGGGGGGCCGCGGCCCCCCTTATGCTATATTATTGTAATTGCGCAATGACTCGCAGGGCAGGTTCTTCGTCCTGCCGTACACGGCATTGGAGCGATTGATCTTTACTGCCGCGGCGCAGGGCGGCGCGGACTCTGCGCGTATAATTCACCCGCCCTTTTCCAGTCCATTACGTTAAACCAGTCGTCTATATATTTCCCCCGCTCATTGTAGTGCTTAAGGTAATATGCGTGCTCCCATACGTCGATGTTAACGATGGGAATCAGTTCCCTTGTCAGCGGGGTTTGCTGATTAACAGTGGGAACAATGAAAAGGCGGCCGCGCGAATCGGCGGCAAGCCAGGCATAGCCGGAGCCGAAAACGGAAAGAGCGGCATCCTTAAATCGTTCTTTAAAGCCGTTAAGCCCGCCGAATGCCCGCCTGATCGCCTTTGCCAGCGGCTCTGACGGGGAGCGCTGCGGCTGAGGGCTCATAGCGTTAAAATAAAACCGGTGGTTGTAGACACCGCCCGCGTTTCTTGATACCGGGACGGCTATCTCGGACGGCAAGCGCCCGGAGTATCTTATAAGCTGCTCCGGACTCATATCGTGCAGCTGCGGATAATCGGCCAGCAGCTCGTTGAGTTTATCCGTGTATGCCTGCAGATGCCTGTCGTGGTGCAGATGCATTGTCAACTCGTCTATGTACGGCTCAAGAGCGTCATATGCGTAAGGTAAAGGAGTATTTATGAATTTGTAGTGATCACTCACTCGTATCCCACCCCCTTGCCAGCATATGCGGGAAGAAGGCAGAGGTTGCTTTTTATATTAAAGCTCCCTCCCGCATATAAATGCGTCGGGAGAGAGCTTTTTTGCCGTAGCGGGTAATTTTGCCGCAGCTGCCGATTCTGATTAACTGTACATGCCGTTTGCCGACATATATCTGTAAATTTGTTCGCCGTGCTGCTGTTCTTCCTTTTGGATGTGGTTTAAGGCTTCCCTGATGTTTGTGTCGTTAAACTCAAAAATACAGGTGTTGTACTCCGATGACACATGCTTCTCGGTAGCAAGTATATCGGAACACAAAAAAGCATCCTTTTGCTTGTCGGCGGAGGAAGAGCTGCTTGGCGTGATTGTGGGCATGGCATTTTTACCGGATCCGGTGTTCATCGCAGGCACCGTCCCCGAGGAGATCTGATCAAGCGTTTGAAGATGTTGACTTTCGGCCTGCCCGATTTGAGTAAAGATGTCTTTAAGCTGACAGTCACAGGCCTCGTTTGCGTATTTTGTATATTTTTCAACGCAAATCTGCTCCTGCGAGCGCAGATCCTTTAACAGGGTTGTTTCTTTTTGTGTCAGAGTCACTGATAAATCACCTCCGGCCTATTATTTGAAATCAGAGCCGGAAATATTCCGATCTGTGCATACCTGTCCGTGAAAAGCGATTTTCTATTTTACTTCGCTCCTTATTAGCTCGGGGCAGTCGCGGGTAAGAACCTCGCGTGTCCGGAGAGGATCGCCCAGCCAAAGCAGTATTTCGCTTTGGACGATTATGATCGGCATTCTGTCGTGAATTTCAGCCATAGAACGGTTTGCTCTTGTCGTAAGAATAACAAACCGGGGCTTCCCGTCATAAATGTCATAAAGGCCGGCCAGATAAACCACCGGCGTTCCGGGCAGCCGGAACAGATACTTTTTCTTTTCGCCGTCGTGACTCCATTCGAAAAAGCCGGTTGTCATTATCACGCAGCGCTGCTCGGCGAGGCCGCGCCTGAACATGCGCTTTTCCGCGGCGGTCTCTGATCTCGCGTTGATTATTAGTCTGCTTGAACCGCTCATGGGCATACCCCATGTCATCAGCTCGAGCCCGGCTTTTTCGCCCTCGTCAACAAGGACGGGCAGCGTAGCCGAAGGAAAGACCTCTCCGTTTGGAAGCTCCGTACCGTTAAACTTCAGCATCGCCATCAGCTTCATCTTGGTAACGGCGGGATCGTCTTCATCCGTGGTAAAAAGGAATCTGCCGCACATATCGCACACCTCCCGAAAATCCGATCATTCGCTGTATTAATAATATACCCCGACGCGCCGCGGATGCAATAGTCCGTTTGCGCGGCGGCTTTATCTTGTCAGCCGCGAGCCGATATATGTTGCGGTATAATGCGCCCGGTGATAGAATTATAGAGATATATATGAAGGGGGTGAGACCGGTGAAAAGCTTTCGCCGTGAGATTTGGCTTAATATCCCCAAGCGCAGGGGACTTGTGAATATAACGCGTGATGTGCAAAAGGCCGTTACGGACTCGGGCGTCATGGAGGGCCTTGTGCTCGTAAACGCCATGAACATAACCGCGAGCGTCTTTATAAACGATGACGAGAGCGGTCTTCACAGCGACTTTGAGGCGTGGCTCGAAAAGCTGGCTCCGGAAAAACCTTACTCGCAGTACCGCCATAACGGTTATGAGGACAATGCCGACGCCCACCTCAAGCGCACGATCATGGGCCGAGAGGCCGTTGCCGCGATAACCGAGGGAAAGCTCGATTTCGGCACCTGGGAGCAGATATTCTATTATGAGTTCGACGGAAACAGAAAAAAGCATGTGCTCGTTAAGATAATCGGCGAATAGGCGCGGCATCATGGATCCGTATTTTTCTGTGTCGGATACGATAAATTCAGGCGGGAGGTAAAACATGAAAACGGCGATCCTATATTACAGTTTTGGCGGATTTACTAAAAAATACGCTGAAAAAGCCGCAGGGGAAAGCGGCGCCGATCTCTTTGAAATCCATGAACTCAGAAAGCGCAATATAATCAGCGCGTTTATACCCGGCTGTCCGTATGCCATGAAGCAGAAACGTGTGCGGATAAAGCCGATCGACTGCGATTTTTCCGCGTATGACTCATTCATACTCGCCGCGCCCGTTTGGGCAGGATTCCCGGCCCCCGCTTTCAACAGCGCGCTCGCCCTGCTGCCGAAAGGTGCAAAGGTCGAGGTCGTGCTGACCAGCGGCAGCGGAGACAGTTCAAAAGGCAGAACGAAGGTAGAAGAGCTCGTTAAGTCCTGCGGCTGTGAGCTTACGGGCTACAAAGATATTAAAAACGGCTGATTCGCGGATTTCCGATTATGCTAAAAACGCCCGCATACCTTCGGTTTCGGTATACGGGCGTTTAGGTTTTTTATGCGGGTTGGTCTGCCGGGGTGCGGATTTATCAGCCGAGCAGAGCGGCGAGATCAGCCTCGGGCGTCGTTATGGGCGCTATGCCGAAGTTTTCAACCAGGAAGTTTAAAACATTGGGAGATACAAAAGCCGGAAGCGTCGGACCGAGGCGTATATTCTTTATGCCGAGATGGAGCAGCGTAAGAAGAATGCACACGGCCTTTTGCTCATACCAGGAGAGCACCAGCGACAGCGGCAGGTCATTTACTCCGCAGCCGAATGCATCCGCAAGCGCCGACGCGACTTTTATCGCGCCGTAGGCGTCGTTGCACTGGCCCATATCCATAAGGCGCGGCAGGCCGCCGATGGTTCCCAGGTCAAGGTCGTTGAACCGGTATTTGCCGCAGGCCAGAGTCAGCACTATCGTGTCCGGAGGCGTCTGTTTAACGAATTCGGTGTAGTAGTTGCGGCCGGGCTTGGCGCCGTCACAGCCGCCCACGAGGAAGAAGTGTCGTATCGCTCCCGCCTTAACGGCGGCTACAACCGTTTGGGCAGCGGAAAGGATGGTACCGTGGCCGAAGCCGGTGGTAACCCTGTCACCGCCGTTTACGCCGGTGAAGGCGGTGTCTTCGCTATATCCGCCGAGCTCGAGCGCTTTTTCGATGACGGGTGTAAAGTCCTTGTCCTCGCCGATATGGATCATACCGGGATAAGATACAACCTCGGTGGTGAAAACGCGGTCCGCGTAGCTGTCCCTGACGGGCATGATGCAGTTTGTCGTAAAGAGGACCGGCGCGGGCATACCGGCGAATTCCTTTTGCTGATTCTGCCAGGCGGTTCCGAAGTTGCCCTTCAGGTGCTTATATTCCCTGAGTTTCGGGTACGCGTGGGCGGGGAGCATCTCGCCGTGGGTATATACGTTGATGCCCTTGTCCGCGGTCTGCTCCAAAAGCATATGAAGATCCCTGAGGTCGTGGCCGCTTACGACTATAAAGGGGCCTTTTTCAACGGTCAGGGTCACGGTAGCGGGCGAGGGAGTTCCGTAGGTGTCCGTGTTTGCCTTGTCGAGCAGCTGCATGCATTTGAGGTTTACTTCGCCGACTTTAAGTACAACGGGGAGCAGCTGCTGCATATCCATTTCGGAACCTACGGCGAAAAGACCCTCGTACAAAAACGCGTTGACGTCCGCGTCGGTATAGCCCAGCATAAGCGCATGATAAGCGTAAGCGGCCATACCGCGCAAGCCGAACAAAATGAGCGATTTAAGGGAGCGTATGTCCTCATCGGCATTCCACA
>JAAYBW010000084.1 GCA_012729975.1 Clostridiales bacterium | reverse complement strand
GTTCCTGTAATTGGTAAGGACGAGGTCACGTGTTCGAATCACGTTAGGTGCTCCACGTCGGAGCGTATTGCGCTCCCGCAACAAAACCAGTCTTCGGACTGGTTTTTGCGTTGTCCGTCCGGATGAGCGTCCCCCCAGGGAGCGGACGCTTTTTAACCGCGACAGCTTATTTTAACCGGTCGGAGGAATGTATGCGGGATGATATGCGCCGCCAGGTCCTCGGACTGAAAAGCACCAGTACGGGGAAAAGCTCAAGACGCCCCATGATCATTCCTATACTAAGCGCTAACTTAGACAGATTGTTCAAGCCTTCATAGTTTCCTGCGGGTCCGACCGTGTCAAGCCCCGGGCCGATATTGTTGAAAGTAGCAAGTACGGCACTGAAGGCAGTTTCAAAATTCAGGGATGAAAG
This sequence comes from Clostridiales bacterium, assembly GCA_012729975.1. GTDB lineage: Bacteria > Bacillota > Clostridia > Oscillospirales > Oscillospiraceae > JAAYBW01. The sequence continues at coordinate 7,013 of JAAYBW010000084.1, read as the reverse complement.
TGCCATTATCACAACAAGTATCCAGAAAAAGATTATATAAGTAGTTAAATAAAAACTCGTCTGGTGTATCAGGTTAGCGCTCAGAGGTTTTCCCTCAAATGTAACGGGAAGTCTGCGGTTCGGACTGACGTTTCGCCTTATTTCCTGGAATGTAAACTTAAAATAAATCGCGATTCGGCTGATTTTCATCCCGCCGCCTGTCGACCCCGCCATAGCGCCGGTAAACATCAGCAGCAATAAAATTACCTTGCTGAAAACCGGCCAAATGTCAAAATTCGCGGTTGTATACCCCGTTGTGGTTATAACCGAGGAAACGGTGAAATATACATCGCGTATCATATGCGGAATACTGTCGTATGCGCGGCTCACGTCCATACATATAAGGATGAAAGCCGCGGCGATTATGCCGAAATACCATTTCAATTCTTCGCTTTTAAAAATGTCCCTGACGCTTCGAAACAGAAGCGCGTAGTAAAGATTGAAATTGACGCCGAAAAGAATCATCGCCGTTCCCAATACATAATCAATGTACGCGCTGTTATAATACAGGATCGAATTGGATTTGATGCCGAAGCCGCCGGTTCCGGCAGCTCCGAAGGCGTGGAGGAAACTGTCAAATATCGGCATACCGCCCAATGCCAGCAATATTACGAGCACAGCGGTCATTGACAGGTAGATGATGTATAAAACACGAGCGGAGCTTCCGAGCTTCGCTCTTACTTTGCCGAATATCGGGCCCGGCATTTCCGCTCTCATGGTATAAATATCATCCGAATCGATTTTCGGCATTATTGCCAGCACAAAAACAAGAACCCCCATCCCGCCGATAAGGTGCGTGAAACTGCGCCACCACAGAACCGAGTGACTGACCGACTCAATATCGGTTATTACGCTGGAGCCTGTGGTTGTAAAACCGCTTGCCGATTCGAAAAAAGCGTTTATCGGGTTTAATATTGTTCCGCTGAAAATAAAGGGCAGGCTTCCGAAAAAGGATAACAAAAACCAGGAAAGAGCAACGATGACGAAGCCTTCCCGCGTATAGAAATCGGTTTTTGCCGGACGCTTGAAGCAAAGCAGATATCCGAAGACGCCTGTAATCGCTATGCTCAGCAGAAACGGCCACACTCCCTGCCAGCCTTCGTTATATATTAAGGCAATAATCAGTGAAGGGGCCATCAGGAGAGCGACAACGCACATTATGCGGCCAAGCGTGTATCTGACCATTACATGATTCATTTGTGCCCTCGCGTTTCCTGCAGGATATCATCGAGATCCTGGAAGCCCTTGTTTGTTGTCGCAACGATGACCTCATCGCCCGGGCGAATCTGATCGGAACCACCCGGATAAATTACGTTATCGCCCCGTATTATACAGATTATCAATACACCCGGCTTTGTCGGCAGGTCGGTCAGAGTCATCTTGACGGAGCGGCCGGATTCTTTCGCCCTAAACTGAAGAACTTCGACACGACCGTCAGCAAGACGGTAGAAGGCTTCAATATTTGAGCCTTCCGAATTATCGACTGAGCGGATAAAACGCACTATATGATCGGAAATCAGATTCTGCGGTGTGATAATTGCCTGAAGGCCGACATTATCCAATACTTTCAACAGGTCGGTACGGTTTACCTTTGTTATTGTTATCGGTACGCCCATACGCGAGGCATAAATGGAAATAAGTATGTTTTCCTCGTCAATACCGGTAAGAGCGATGACTGAATCATAATCGGCAATACGTTCTTCGTTAAGCAGTGTATGCGCCGTGCCGTCTCCGTAAATAACTTCGGCCTGAGTAAACTCCGAGGCGAGTCTGGTGGCGGTTTCCAGTTTTTTCTCGATGATTTTAACATGCATGTGCTGCTTAATCAGACGTGACACAAGATAATTGGTTACTCTGCCGCCCCCGACTATGAGTGCTGAACGGACCTTTGTAAGGCCGTGGTAGGACTGAGTGCAGAAAGTGTGAACATTTGACGTGCTGCCGGTAATCATAACATGGTCTCCTGCCTGCAGACATGTCTCGCCATCAGGTATAAAAACATCGTTTCCTCTTGCCACGACGCATACTATGATATTTCCGAACCGTCCGTTATGATCCCTGAGCTTTATACCGGTCATCGGAGAGTCGTCGCGCAAAACTACTTCTATCATGTTAATACGTCCGAGCCCGAAGGTTTCAACACCCAGGGCGGCAGGAAACAGGAGTATGCGCTCGATAGCCAGGGCCGCGTCCAATTCAGGGTTTATCATCAAGGTGATGCCAAGACTCTCACGAAGAAAGCCAACCTGCTTTGAGTATTCTGGGCTGCGCACGCGAGCGATCGTATATTTCGCGCCCAGCTTCTTGGCTGTGATTGCTGCTATAATGTTTGTCTCATCGTCCGAGGTTACAGCGATAAATACATCGCATTTATTGACCTCGGCGTCCATTTGTGTGTCATAAATAGCGCCGTTGCCGCAAATGCCTCCGATATCGTATGAGTTAATGGCTTGTTCCAAACGGGATTCGTCTTTTTCGATCATAATGATGTTGTGATCTTCTTTGACAAGATCGGCGCAGAGAGTATTGCCGACTTTTCCGGCTCCCGTTATAACAATATTCATGTCGCATCTCCTGTCTGAATATATGATAATCCGAGGAGGAAGGTTATACGATAGTGAAGTCCCTGAAACATATAAGTCACGCTCCGTTTCCCTGTACCGAAATGCATGGAGATGAAACCGGATATATCCGGTCAAACAGGATATTATCATAAGAGCGAATAAATTCAAGTTTTTTTGGTAAAGAAAACATTGAATGATGCTCAGACTTGCCGCTGTTCATAAAAATATATAAAACGGAAAGCGGAAACCCGGAAATACTGACATAAAGTGTTGATTCTGGTATACTTAACAGCATGATAAATCATATCGGAAAGGAGCGCGCAGGCACGGCCATGCGCAGTAAACTGCCAGATGGATGTATTTAAGTATCCAAACCTTTTCACCCCGATAATGCTCAGGGGTGTAATGTTCCGGAACCGAATTTTCGCCGCCCCGACCGGTTATCAGGATATGGACAAGGAGGGCATATTGCCCCCGGAGGCTGCATTCTATTATGAGCGAAAAGCCATGGGAGGCGCCGCATGTGTCGCTGTAGGCGAATGTAATGTCGACGGAAAATTCGGTACAGGCTCGCCCTATGCCATTAGGCTCGATAACCCGCATACACTGCATGCGCTTGCCCGGGTCACCGATGCGGTACGCAGGCAGGGTTCGGTGTGCACCGCGGAGCTGCAGCACGCGGGCAACTGCGCAAACAGGGGTCTTGTCCCGCCGGGCATTGCGTACGGTCCCGTGGACGGTACGGTTGACGGACGTCCGTTTCTTGAGATGCCCGAAGATGTCATCGAATACGTTATCGATAAGTTCGCAAAGGGTGCCGCATTTGCCAAAAGATGCGGATTCGGAATGGTAACGATTCACGGAGGACACGGTTGGCTGATTTCCCAATTTCTTTCGCCGTCGCTGAATAAGAGGAAGGATAAATGGGGAGGCCCGGACATAGAAAACCGATCCCGCCTGGCTGTTGAAATTCTTAAAGCAGTAAGAAAAGCCGTCGGACCTCATTTCCCGATCGAGATGCGCATAAGCGGCAGCGAGTGCTACGACGGAGGCTACGGCATTGAGGAGGGCATTAAGTTTGCAAAGAAAGTGGAAGACTATGTCGATCTGCTTCATGTTTCGGCAGGCAGCCATGAGGTGATGGAGGTATTTACAGTCACCCATCCCAGCATGTTCCTTCCCGACGGATGCAATGTGACATACGCGGCTGAGATAAAAAAGAATGTGAAGTGTCCTGTAGCTACGGTAGGCGCGCTGGGAGACCCCGACCTGATGGAGGAGATAATCGCTACGGGACAGGCGGATGTGGTGGAAATCGCACGGGGTCTGCTCGCCGATCCGGATATTCCGCGCAAGATCCGTACGGGTATGGGAGATGACATCAATAAATGCATGCGCTGCCTGCATTGCTTTTCAAATCTAATAAATGTCGGTCAGTTTAACTGTGCCATAAATCCGCAGACGGGCCGCGAAGCGGAAATGAATTTCGCGATACCCCCCGCAGATACCAAAAAGGTTCTCGTAGCCGGCGGCGGGGTTGCGGGGATGCAGGCCGCAATAACATGCGCGCAGCGCGGACACAAGGTAATGCTCTGCGAAAAGTCCGGTATGCTCGGCGGCGCTCTGCGCTGCGAACAAAACGTTCCTTTTAAGGAAAAGCTAGATTACTATCTGAATCGTCAGGCTAGGAAAGTTGCTCAGGCCGGAGTGGAAATCAGGCTTAATACGGAAGTTACGCCCGAATACGCAAAGGCCAGCGGCGCCGACGTTATTATCGCAGCCCTCGGATCGCGCCCGGTTAAGCCGGAAATCCCGGGAATAGACGGCCGCAACGTTATTTCGGCACAGGACGCTTACACTCATCCCGAGAAAGTGGGGTGCACGGCCGTTATTCTAGGTGCAGGCCTTGTCGGTGTCGAGCTTGCGATTTATTTGTCAATGCAGGGTAAAAAAGCGGAAGTAGTAGAGATGCTGGGTGAAATAAGCCACGGCGGCAACATGCTGCATGTCAGAGCGCTCAATGTTGAAATAGCAAAATACGCAATTAACATAAGCTTTAATACAAAAGCGACTGATATAACTCCTGAAGGCGTCATGTGCCAAACACCCGAAGGCGAAAAGCTTATAAAAGCCGAAACTGTAATTTACGCGGTAGGACAAAAGCCGCTGCGGGAAGAAGCGGCAGCCCTCAGCCTGTGCGCGTCCGATTATTATCCCATCGGAGACTGCATCGCGGTAAACAATATAATGAACGCGACAAGCATGGCGTATACCGTAGCAAGAAACGTCGGCAGAAAATAGAAGCTGTGCTGCGAATATCGTCAAGCGCCCGCCGGATTTCGGCGGGCGTTAAGTTTTCGGCAGGCTTTCCTGTATAATGTGCGTAATCGGTACGGCAGGCGGGGTTCGGCGCGATATGTACCGGATTTCACCGCGCCCGAAGGGTATATCGGGTCTGTATCTTACTTGCCCTCGTTTTTAAGGCGCGCACATTTGCCGCAGTAATTGCATTTTTTGGTCGGATCCAGTCTGCAGTGATGAGAAATCTCCGGACCGCCGTATATGTACTGAACATTTCCGTTCTCATCAATATGGCGTGTCACTCTTCCGCATGTGCCGGCCAGATACACCGCTTGAAAGAGTATAGGCTTGTCGACGCGGATGAAGTCAAGCGGACAATGCCACATGCTGGCAGGAATGCGGACAATGGAAGGCTTGGTTATGATGTGCTTTTCCATGTTTTCCACGTCCTCCCCCATCCAAAGCTCGATTTCCGCGTCAAACTCGGTGGGCTCGTAGAGGTTCGCACTCAGGAACACAAGATATTCTTCCTCACGGTGAAAATGAGGTTCCTGCTCAAGCCAATGTATCGGGGCCTTAAAAACCTGCCAACCGACATTGTATTTCGCACCGGGTATTTCATTCCCTCTGAAATACATCTGCGGTGAATGGCACCAGTCGCCCCATTCGGTATACTGAGGCTGCAGTTCGTAGAACATGCTCGAATACTTGAGGCCTTCCATATAATACATCTCCTTTTGGCTTATAATGTAAATAATGCGCTACATACTTACAATAGCAATATACGGGGTGATCGTAGGCTTTTGTCAATCTGTCTTTTTATATGTCTGAACGCGCCCGCTGACTCAAGCACCGGCTTTCTTGCGCCCGGAACCGTTCACGTATAGTATACACCGATTATCGGGTTTTTGGAACCATCCGGGCAATGGATCTTTTATAACTGCCGCCGGAGGCAAACTTAACGATATTCTGCCCTAAGAAGGTTACCGGAAAGCATAGGATTACTTTCCATTTGAACCTTGTCCCCTACGCGGCAGCAGATAGCCCCAATATCAACAATGATATTGGTCATTCCGATTCTGCCGAGCACGGGAGCGTTCATACCGTTTACTGTTACATACAGAGGTTTGCGTGAGATAAATGCCTTAAAAAAGCGCAGAACAACTCTGCAGAGATCCCGCAGCCGAAACAAATCGCGCCTTTTTTCCAGTCCGAACCCGCTAAGATACCCAGACGGAACAACCGCCGCCGTAGTCTGCCTTTTTACCCTGAATACGCCATATCCGATATTCTGACCTCTTGAGAGATCCCAAATATCGCTGATGGCGGTTTCTATTACCCCTACTTTCTGTAAACCCCAGTCGTTTCGGGACGCTATTCTGCCGGTGAGAGCGGAACCGATTCGCACCGCGTCAAAAAGAGAATCAGGATACCGGAACATAACAAGTGAGCTGGCCATATGGGCAATACCCGGTCGGATCCCGGCGGAGCGGAGCATTTTCAGAATATCTGAAAAGTGATCGATTTGCTCTCTCGTATGCCTTTCATTAGGCGCGTTGTAGACATGGGTATATATCCCCGTAATGCGTATGTTGGGATAGTCTCTGTACAGCTTTATAAGCTGCGAAGCGTCTTTATGGAATATCCCGCAGCGCCCCATTCCGGTGTCCGTTTCCACATGCGCGCTTATGCTTTCACTTAACCCGGCGCAAAACGCATCAATTATTGCTGCCTGTCTTACGGAAGAGATAGTGATTGTTATTTGCCGACGAATTGCCGCAAGCAGATCGTCGGCTGCTTCCACAGGATTAAGCAGGAGTATTTCCGAAGCGCGGCTGAGTTCTCTTACATGAAGCGCGTCTTCAATATCCGAAACGGCAAAGTGACTCAAACCCTGCTGCTGCAGAACATCGACCATCCAGTCAAGGCCCAGGCCGTAGGCATTTGCCTTGAGCACAGCATAGATGATGCTATGCTGTGCCTTTTCCTTGTGCGCCCGACATGGGCGATAACTTGGTGGTGTAAGTCCACTACGCGCTTGGTAGTAGGAAGCGTTAGCCAAAGGCAAGGGTGTCCGTCGTGAGGCGGAATCTGAAGGAAGCTGGAGGC
>JAAYBW010000083.1 GCA_012729975.1 Clostridiales bacterium | reverse complement strand
GCTATAATTATTGAAGATACATCGGAATTCGGCATACGATTCAATGAATTTGCCGCTGAGGCAAACAGGGGAAGCCAATACCGCGTATTCAATGATGTCGGGAAGGCGGAAGACTGGTTTAGAGAAGGGACGTAAAAAAGATGAGGGCCGTATCTGTATTTAAGTCCGCTGAGGGGAAAAACGCTATACTCGGGGTTTACGACTCGCTGCTTGAAAAATGGCCGATACCGTATGAAAAGTATGTTCTAAAGACCGGTCAGGGCGATACGTTTGCCGTCGTCTGCGGAGAGAAGACGCTGCCTGCGCTGCTCCTGCTGCACGGTTCGAGTTCGAACTCCGCAATGTGGATAGCGGACATATCCGAATATGCCGCTCATTTCAGGGTATACGCTGTGGATATTCCGGGCGAACCGGGTAAAAGCGCGGATGTTCGTCCCGATTTGAAAACATCTGCCTATTCCGACTGGCTAAACGACGTACTCGACGGGCTTTGTATTGATAAGGCGTCCTTCGCGGGCATTTCGCTCGGGGGATGGGTTTGTCTTAAATTCGCGGCGGCGCACCCTGACAGGGTAAGTAAGCTCGCGCTGTTATGTCCGGCCGGTATAGGCCCTCAGAAGGCATCGGTTATGCTGTATGCCATGCTTATGAAGCCTCTTGGGAAAAAGGGGGAGGACAAGTTAATCAGAAAGGTAATGGGTTCTGCCGAAATAACCGACGAGACTGTAGAGTACAGCCGGCTTATATCAAAAAACTTCTCACCTTATCTGGGAGAAGTACCGATAATAGAAGATGACGAGCTCGGACGCATAATCTGCCCGGTACTGCTCATAGCCGGTCAGAAAGACGTATTGATTAACACGGAAAAGACAGTGAAAAGGGCAAATAAAACGCTTCCGCAGGCGGTTGTCGTAACGCTGCCGAACGCCGGACACGGTCTTATCGATCAAAGAGAGAGGATACTGCCGTTTTTGATGGGTATAGACAAGTAGGCGTATGACTGATAATCTGTAAATAAAGACAGCTGAGCTGCCTGAGTCGGCGGGGCTGCCGGCTGCATAAACTGTTTGATCGGAGAATCGGTATGAATCTGACGGAAGACGCAAAACAAAAACTTATCCTGGGAAACGAGAGGTATCTTTCAGGCAGGCTTCACGCGGAGGGGTTCGGAGCCCGGATGCGAGAAGAGCTCGCGGAAAAGGGGCAGAAGCCCGGCGCGCTCATAGTATGCTGTTCGGACTCACGTGTCCCGCCGGAGATAATATTCGATCAGTACCCGGGCGACATTTTCGTAGTGAGAACCGCGGGCAATGTTGTCGATGAAATCGCACTGGGAAGCATAGAGTACGGTGTAGAGCACCTGAGTATACCGCTTGTATTGGTACTCGGTCATGAAAACTGCGGCGCGGTAAAGGCGACAATAGAAGGAGAAGGCGGGCACGGAGCGGTGAAGGCCATCATTGATAAAATTAAGCCGTCGATGGAAAAGCATTTGGGGTCCGCCGATATTTATGAAGACTGCACCGACGAAAACATTCGCAGTACCATGGAGGAAATAAGGAAAAACGCGGCAGTCGCGGCTCTTATACGAGAGGGCAGGGTCGAAGTGGCGGGAGCAAAATACGGAATTCGCAGCGGTAAAGTATGCTTCTTTTAGGGAGGCTGCCATACAGCGGAATCGGAGCGTAGTTTATGCTGCGCTCCGATTCCGCCGTATTTCCGAGGCTTCTATCCGCGGGCAGCGGCTATCCTGTGGTCCGACATTTTGCGCTCATATGCTGAATCGACGCATTCATAATCAAAGGCGGAACCGTCTTCCGAGAATGCTTCAAAGTGAACGAAAGCGGGGAAATAAACACCTTGATCGACTGCCTCGTCGTTAAGGGTAAGTTTTACTTCGACCATGCCGTCGTCCGATAATGTCCGGACTTTGCTGAGTAAAGAGGAAACGCGAAGAAGAATGCTGTTCATT
>JAAYBW010000082.1 GCA_012729975.1 Clostridiales bacterium | reverse complement strand
GCTTACGCCGCCACTCACGGGATTCAGCCAAATCCCCCGGTCTTAACGCGACCGCCACGCAGACACCTACTTGCGGAAAACCCGTTTCAGTTCCGTACTCCGAAGTGATCCGTCTCCGGGCTCCGTACGCGCTCACACCGCCCGCGCGCTCTCTGAAATCAGAGTTCCCGTGACAATTCTTCATCAATGTATTTGAGTGAACAAATTATACAAAACGCCAAGGGCTTTGTCAAGCGCATTATAGCGACTTTATCCGCTTTATCCGCGCTCCGAAAGAGGAACATATTCCTGCGGATTCACGACCGATTTATAGGCAGGCCTGATAATACGATTGCTTCTTCCGGTAACTTCCTCAATTCGGTGTGCGCACCATCCCGCCATTCTCGCGATAGCGAACAGCGGTGTGTAAAGCTCCGTCGGTATTTCCAGCATCTCGTAAACCAGCCCGGAATACATATCCACGTTGGCGCACATCACTTTTTCGCTTTCTTTTCTTCCGTGAAGCACATTGGGGGTCAGACGCTCTACAGCTTCCAGAAGATCCAATTCACCGAGCATGCCCTTGGTTCTGGCCATTTCGCGGGCAAATCTCTTCAGTATTATGGCTCTCGGATCCGAAAGCGTATATATCGCATGTCCCATGCCGTATATAAGCCCGCTCCCGTCGCCCGCTTCTTTGCATACGATCTTTCTCAGATATGAGCTTATCTCGTCATCGTCCTTCCAGTCGCCGACGTTATGCTTGATATCTTCAAACATCTCCATGACCTTTTTGTTGGCTCCGCCGTGCTTGGCCCCTTTGAGCGAACCGACAGCCGCCGATATAGCCGAATAGATGTCCGTACCGGTTGAGGACAAAACACGGCAAGCGAAGGCGGAGTTGTTGCCTCCGCCGTGCTCTGCGTGCAGCACAAGGCAAAGGTCCAGAAGCCGGGCTTCTTCCTTTGTAAACTGGTTGTTGTGACGCAGCGAGTAAAGAAAATTCTCCGCCAAAGACAGATGCGGCTGCGGACGATGCAGATACAGGCTCTCGTGGTCATAGTAATGGCGCTTGACGGAATACGCGTGCGCTACGATTGTAGGAGTATGCGCGATAAGGCGCAGCGCTTTAAACAGCTCGCTTTCCAGGTCTCCGGCCTCGGCATCCCTGTCGTAGGAATACAGCGCGAGTACGCCCCGTCCCAGCTTGTTCATTATATCGGGCGAGGGTGCGCGCAGTATCATGTCCTCTGTAAATCCGGCGGGGAGCGTCGCCCAGTCATTGAGAACCCGGCTAACACAGGCAAGCTGCTCCTTTGTCGGCAGTGCACCGAAAAGCAGAAGATAGACCGTTTCCTCGAAACCGAACCGGTCTTCACGTATAAAGCCGTTAATCAGATCATTGATCTCTATGCCTCTGTATATTAACCGGCCCTCCTGCGGCACGCGTGAACCGTCCTGCAGCACATAACCCTGAACGTTTCCTATTCGGGTTATACCGGCCATCACGCCTGTCCCGTCCTCATTGCGAAGGCCCCGTTTTACGCCGTAGATGCTGTAGTCCTCAGGTGCGATGTAGTTATTTTTTTTGTATTCGTCGCACAGTCTGGAGACAAAATCCTTTGAATAAGTGACCATTGTGTTGTTCGACGGCTCTCTGTCAAGCCTGTCTGTGCTCAAATACCAGTAATCGTCTCCCATAGATATCGCTCCCAGTTATTCAGATAGTCTTATTAACATACATCATAATGAAATGCTTGTCAAGGAAACTTGCATTATTTCGCCTTACAGTCGAACAGATTTAAGTATTTTTGCAATAACGCCAATGTCTCAAATCATATCATATTATAGTCATAAAAGCGGTGCTTTTTTTGTCGGAAATTGTCATATAAACCAATATAACGTATTGCGCCGGACAGCGCGCACAGCGCGCACAGCTTTATATAATACCTGTCCGAACACAGAAAGTTAGTGTATAATTAAATAATCCGTATACGCGCCAACGGTCAGGAAAATAAGTAATACCGTTATCTTTTATTAATCGGATAACGGTATAATAAGAGCGGTGAAATAAATGAGATACAGTATTAATAAGCGCGACGGCAGCAAAATGTCCGCGCTTGGCTTCGG
>JAAYBW010000081.1 GCA_012729975.1 Clostridiales bacterium | reverse complement strand
CACGGCTGCGTGTGATTTAAAAAATATGGTAACTGACTATTTACACCCGGCCGCAAATGTGATAAACTATAGCGCAGTCTGCCCCCGAGCCTCGTTTTGGGAAAAAAGCCGCCAAGCGGTGCACTTCCCGCCCATTACGCAGCCGGAGGGCCGTAATTAATAAAAGGAAGGGCGAACAACATGCTTCAGAAAGAGCAAAAGACGGCTATCATCGAATCCAACCGCACACACGAAACCGATACCGGTTCTCCGGAAGTGCAGATAGCCATCCTTACCGAGCGCATAACCACACTCACGGAACACCTCAAGATCCACAAGAAGGACAACCACTCCCGGCGCGGACTTCTAATGATGGTCGGCAAACGCCGTTCTCTTCTCGATTATCTCCAGAAGAAGGACATAGAGCGTTACCGCGCCTGCATCGCGAAGCTCGGCATCAGAAAGTAGCGCGACACGGGGCTGTCCCGAACTCGGGTTCGGGACAGCCCGATTAGCAGTATCAGCAGTATAAGAGGGTGCACGGATACATTTAGCGTTTGAATATGCGTCCGGACGGCGTACGGCAGCGCCGGGCATATTTTCAAGTGCTGAATGCTCCGGGCCCTCAAAATTAGGAAGGAGCAAACTATGATAATTAACAACAAACAATTCCCCGCGCACAAAACCTACGAGATCGATTTCGCAGGCAGGCCTCTGAAGATGGAGGTCGGTAAGCTGGCCGAACTGTGCAACGCCTCAATACTCGTAACCTACGGTGAAACCGCCGTTCTCGTGGCGGTCACGGCCTCCGCGCGTCCGAGAGCCGGCATCGACTATTTCCCGCTCACTGTCGACTTTGAAGAGAAGCTGTACTCTGTCGGACGCATCCCCGGCGGATTTCTCCGTCGGGAAGGTCGTCCCTCCGAGAAGGGTACGCTTGCCTCCCGCCTTATAGACAGGCCCATGCGTCCCCTGTTCCCCTCCGATCTTCGCAATGACGTGGTCGTGACCTGCACCGTGTACTCGGTCGATCCCGACTGCTCTCCGGAAATCGCAGCCATGATCGGCGCCTCAGCCGCCGTTTCCATCTCCGACATACCCTGGAACGGACCCATTGCCGGAATGATCATCGGCTGGGACGCGGAAAACGGAAATTACCTGCTTAATCCCACCGCCGCCGAGAGCGAGAAATCGCAGATGACCGTTACCGTCGCCTCGACCCATAAGAAGGTCGTTATGATAGAAGCGGCCGCGAAGGAAATACCCGAGGACATTCTGTACGAGGGCATAGTTCGTGCCCACGAAACGCTGCAGCCCGTTTTGGAGCTCATAGACCGCATGGTTTCCGAGATAGGAAAGCCTAAATTCACCTATGATAAAGCCGCTTTCGACGACGCTCTTTTTGAAAAGCTCGTCGCGAACGAGTTTGCTTCCATGGAATACTGCATGGACACGGACGATAAAAATGTCCGCGAAGCGCGCGTTAACGAGTGGATATCGGCTGTTGAGGAAAAGTACGGTGCCGACCACCCGGATATGATGCAGTATATGGAGGAGATACTTTATCGTCTCCAGAAAAAAGTAGTTAAAAAGTGGCTGCTTGGCGGCAAGCGCGTGGACGGCAGAGCCATGAATGAAATTCGTCCTCTTGCCGCCGAAGTGGGACTGATACCCCGCGTGCACGGAAGCGGACTCTTCACACGCGGACAGACTCAGGTCCTGTCCATAGTCACGCTCGACACAATGCAGGCTGCCCAGAAGCTTGACACAATATGGCCCGAGGACAGCAAGCGCTACATGCACCACTACAACTTCCCCGGCTTTTCAACCGGCGAAGCCAAGGGCTCGCGCAGCGCGAGCCGAAGGGAAATAGGTCATGGCGCGCTTGCGGAAAAGGCGCTTGAGCCTGTTATCCCCCCTATAGAGGAGTTCCCCTACGCGATACGCGTAGTCTCCGAGGTCCTCTCCTCCAACGGCAGCACGTCCCAGGGTTCCGTATGCGGCAGCACTTTGGCGCTTATGGACGCGGGCGTACCGATAAAGGCCCCCGTTGCCGGTATATCCTGCGGCCTGATTTCAGACGGCGACGACTGGACTACCTTCATAGACATTCAGGGCGTGGAAGATTTCCACGGCGAGATGGACTTCAAGGTAGCGGGCACCAAAACAGGCATAACCGCTATTCAGATGGATCTTAAAAACGACGGTCTCATTTTCCCGGTCATCAAAAACGCACTTGAGATAACCCGCGAGGCGCGCCTGCAGATGCTCGATGAAATTATGCTCCGCTGCATACCCGAGCCTCGCAAGGAGCTCTCCGAGTACGCTCCGAAGATGATCATCGTTAAGATACCCGTGGAAAAGATCCGCGAGGTCATCGGCAGCGGCGGGAAGGTAGTGCAGAAAATCGTCGCCGAGTCCGGCGCGAAGATCGATATAGAGGAAGACGGCAGCATCTACATTTCCTCGTCAGACATTGAGGCCTGCCGCAAAGCCAAACAGATGGTGGAAAACATCATTTTCGAGCCTGAAGCGGGAGCTATGTATTACGGCAAGGTCACCAAGATAATCCCTATAGGCGCGTTTGTTGAGCTTGTTCCGGGCAAGGAAGGCATGGTCCACATTAAGGACCTGGAGTTCAAGCGCACCGAGAAGGTGGAGGATGTGCTCAACGTGGGTGACTACACCTGGGTAAAGTTTATGGGCGTAGACGACCGAGGCAGACTCAACTTTTCCCGCAAGGACGCTCTGCGCGAACGCGAGCAGAAGGGTCTTAAGGACTAAGCGGAAGAACCTCTGATTTGATAATAGCCCGCGCTCCGCTTTTCGGCGGGGCGCGGGCTATATAACGTCGACTTATACCGATATCCGATAAACAGATAGAACTCAGCCGGAAGTAAGGCATCATGAAAACGCTGTGCTTTATCCGGCCCGGCTGCGGCATAACCGAATTATTTTAATTTTAGCTCTTGACAAATTAGAACATTTGTACTATTATCTGTTCTGTAAACGTTTGCATCTTCATGAAGATATTGCATAATCGCATAAAAAAGCAAAAAGAAGCTCCGAAGCGGAGCTTCCCGCGGCGCGTACCCAAAAATGCCGGGAAGGAGACTTGATCATGACAACAAAAAGCTTCCCACAATTCGTTATCTCACCGCGCTCGTCGGTGCGGACACTGTCCGTCTGCCGTTTCCCCGCCACTCTGTCGCGCTTACGCATCACGGGTGTAATGTGCGGGTGCATTGTGCGGGTGCATCATGCGGGTGTATCGTGCGCATGTCGTGCCCGCGTGTGTGAGTGCGCATAATGCGTGTGCGTCCGCGTCCGCAGGAAAAAAATTTTTCCGGGAAAACAGCGCCCGCATCAAAAGCGTTTAGCGGATTCAAAAATGAGCTTTTCCGAACGCCTGATAAGGTTGTCGATAGGTTCTGCGACATCATCCGCGCACATCCGGCGGAAACCTAAAAGTGCCTCAACGGTCATCAATGGATTTTATCTATCGATTAATCGTCGTCAAGCTTTAAGACAGCCATAAAGGCCTCTGAAGGCACGGACACGCTGCCGAGGCTGCGCATCTTCTTTTTGCCTTCCTTCTGCTTTTCAAGCAGCTTCTTTTTTCTCGTTATATCGCCGCCGTAGCATTTGGCCAGAACGTCTTTGCGAAGAGCCTTGATCGTCTCACGGGCGATTATTTTACCGCCGATGGCCGCCTGCACGGGTATTTCGAACATCTGACGGGGGATATTGTCCTTGAGCTTCTCGCATATCCTCCGGGCCCGGGCATAAGCCTTATCACGAAACACGATGAACGACAGAGCGTCCACCACGTCGCCGTTTAAAAGGATATCCAGCTTCACAAGATCGGACTTCCTGTATTCCTCAAGCTCATAGTCAAGCGAAGCATACCCCTTCGTGCGCGATTTGAGCGCGTCGAAAAAGTCATAGATTATCTCGTTTAACGGCAGATGGTAGCGCATCTCGACCCGGCCGGCCTCAAGATATACCATGTCGCGGTATTCTCCCCGCCTATCCTGGCATAGATCCATTATGCTGCCCACATACTCGGTGGGGCACATTATGGAGGCAGCCACGAAGGGCTCCTCCGCCCAGTCTATCCTGGACGGATCCGGATAATTTAGGGGGTTATCTATGCTTAACATTTCGCCGTTCGTAAGAATCACTTTATACACAACGGAGGGCGCCGTTGTTATCAGATCCAGCGAATATTCGCGCTCGAGGCGTTCCTGAATTATTTCCATATGCAGCAGCCCGAGAAAACCGCAGCGGAAACCGAATCCCAGAGCGGCGGAGGTCTCCGGCTCGAAGGTGAGCGACGCGTCGTTTAAAACGAGCTTTTCAAGCGCTTCCCTCAGATCCGTGTATCGGGCGCCGTCCGCCGGGTAGATACCCGAAAATACCATCGGCTGCGCCGGGCGGTAACCTGGAAGCGGCTCTCCGGCCGGATTGAGAGCTCCGGTAACCGTGTCGCCTACGCGAGTATCGGCAACAGTCTTGATGCTGGCGGTAAGATATCCGACGTCACCCGCCTTTAATGAGTCGCAGGGTTCGAGACTCAGGGGGCGCATGTGACCGGTCTCTATGACCCTGTATGTTGCCCCGGAGGCCATGAACAGAACGTCCATGTCCTTTTTAAGCTCTCCCTCCATAACCCTGAGGTAAACGATGACGCCTCTGAAGCTGTCGTACTGGCTGTCGAATATCAGTGCGCGCAGGGGAGCTGATTCATCGCCCTTCGGAGGCGGTATCTTTTTAACTATGTCCTCGAATACGGCATCTATATTAAGGCCCAGCTTTGCCGAGATCTCCGGAGCGTCCATAGCCGGTATGCCTATAATATCCTCTATTTCCCTCTTGACCTTGGCCGGGTCGGCTCCGAGGAGGTCTATTTTGTTTATTACCGGCAATATCTCAAGGTTGTTGTCCAGCGCGAGGTATGTGTTCGCGAGCGTCTGTGCCTCGACACCCTGACGGGCGTCCACTACCAAAAGCGCGCCTTCGCAGGCAGCTAAGCTGCGCGAGACCTCGTAGTTGAAGTCCACATGACCCGGCGTATCTATCAGATTAAGATGATACGACTCTCCGTCGGCCGCCTCGTATTCGAGCGAAACGGCGTGAGATTTTATCGTTATACCGCGCTCACGCTCGAGATCCATCTTGTCGAGCAGCTGGTTTGTCATGTCCCGGCTTGCAACGGCGTTGCATTTTTCCAGAAGCCTGTCGGCCAGCGTGCTCTTTCCGTGGTCGATGTGGGCGATAATCGAAAAATTGCGGATTTTATCTTTCTGAGGCATCGGTTAATTCTCCTTTTCGATCATACCCGCAAACCGGCTGATCTCACTTTCGGCAAGCTCCGCCAGCTCAAACGGCGTTTCGGCCTGAGCACCGCAGCTGCGCGCAAGCTCCGTAAGCTTCAGTTCATTCATAATAAGGCCCGCTTCAACCAGCGGCAGGGCAAGCTCCCTGTCAAAAGAGCAGCCCTCGTCTCCGCCGAAGAGCCTGAAAAGCCTGTAGACCGCCGCCGCGAGTATGCGCATGGCTCCGCTTCGGAGTTCATCGGACTCGAGGCTCTCGAGAAAGGCAAACATCTGAGAATAGGAGCGCATACACACTCCCGCGTGTTCATCCGCGTCTTTTGACGGGCTCATAAAGCCTCCGGCGCGAAGCTCGCTTCGCCCCAGCAAATAGTCCGCGGAAACCGTGTAATAATCACATGCGCTGACTACGAAATCAAGTCCCGGTTCCCTAAGACCGTTTTCATAATGCGAAAGCAGCGCCTGCGATATATGCAGGTCAGCCGCGGCTTTTCTTTGATTAAGTCCCTTTTCTTTTCTGAGGCTTGACAGAATTGAAGGAAAGGCGTTGCCCATTGACGGATATCCCCTAACACATGTGTTTAACCGCACCGACAGAGCGAGTCACGCGGCGGTTTTTGATAACTGCCCGTATATAATAGCAGTAACTGCGGCAGAAATCAACAAACCCTTGCGCTTTTATTTATAAAGTGATAAGTTAATAAAGATACAATACAATTGACTGCTTTGGGCAGCCTTCATATACGGAGGAATTTTCGTGGAAAGACTTAGAGTTATCATTGAGGGCAGCGGTAAACATGTGCACGTCACACGCGAAACGCTGGACAAACTATACGGGGAAGGATTCGAGCTGGAACATAAAAAGAGTCTCAGCCAGCCCGGCCAGTTCTCGTCCAATCAAAAAGTCGATATCATCGGACCCAAGTGCCGTATGAACGGCGTTACGATCATAGGACCTTGCCGTAAGGTAAATCAGGTCGAGCTGTCTTATACAGACGCCCGAACTCTGGGACTGAACCCGCCGGTCAGGGAGAGCGGCGACATCACCGGCTCTGCGCCCTGCACTCTCGTGGGCCCCTGCGGCAGCGTTGATATAAGCGAAGGCGCCATAATCGCCAAAAGGCATCTTCACTGCACTCCCGAGGACGCTGAAAAATACGGTATCCAAAACGGAGAAATAGTTATAATACGTGTAGAGGGAGACCGTGCTCTGTGGTTTGACGAGGTGGTAGCCCGCGTGAGCAGCAGCTATGCCACATACGCGCATATAGATTACGATGAAATTAACGCGGCAGCTCTTTTTTCGGATACGATATACGGCACCGTCTACCACAAGTCGGAGTTCGGCATCGATAAGTGAAGTAATTGGTGTTTCACATCTGATTAACGTCCCGGAGGTCTCAAATGGGCAAGCAAATGCTCCTTATAAGAAACCCGCGGGCCGGCAGTCTGTTGGCTCAGAACACATTTATGAAAGCCGCGAAGATAGTTTTCAGGAGCGAATACGACGTATACCTGTATTCCACACGCTACAGCGGCGACGCCGCCCGCCTTGTAGCCGAGACCGGCGGAGCCTATGACCGTATCGTATGCTTCGGCGGTGACGGCACACTCAATGAGGTCATAAACGGCCTGATGCATCTGGACGAGCGCCCGGAGCTCGGCTATATACCCGCAGGCACAACAAACGACTTTGCTGCCGGTCTGGGTCTTTCCGGCAGCATACCGAGAGCCGCCAGGGACGCCATTAACGGCGAGCCCTTCCTGATGGATGTCGGTCTTTTCGGTGACTCGCGCTATTTCACATATGTCGCTTCCTTCGGCGTATTTACAAGCGCATCTTACAATGCCCCCCAGGAAGTTAAAAATGCCATAGGCTACAGCGCTTATTTGCTTGAGGGAATAAAATCGCTCGCGGAGATACATCCCTACCGTGTTCGCGTTCGCTCCGATAACATCGACCTGGAGGATGAGTTCATATTCGGTGGCGTGTCAAACTCCACATCCATGGGGGGCATCCTCAAGCTTGACCGCAGCGCGGTAGACCTGTCTGACGGGCTGTTCGAGGTCCTGTTGGTGAAGAAGCCCAAGAGCCTGCAGGATCTTCAAAAGACTCTGCACGGACTGATATCAAGAGATTACGACAGCGAAACCGTGCTTTTTTTCAAGACCGCCGACATAACGATGTCCTGCGAGGATTCTTTCGCATGGACGTCGGACGGGGAATTTGCAGGCGTAACCAAGCAGGTAAGAATGAGAAACTGTCATAATGCGGTCACTATGATAAGACCGCGCAGAGGAGAAAAAAGATGCTGAATATACGCGGATTGTCGTACTCCGTGGAGACCGATAAAGGCACCCAGTCAATACTTAAAAATGTCGACCTTGATATTGACAGCGGCAGGTTTGTAGTCATCACCGGACCTAACGGCAGCGGCAAAACTACTCTGGCAAAGGCAATAATGGGTCTTATAAAACCGGACTCCGGTACGATCAGCTACAACGGCGCGGATATTACCGGCCTGTCGGTAACAGAAAGGGCAAAGCTCGGAATATCATACGGCTTTCAGCAGCCGCCGCGCTTTAAGGGCCTGCTTGTAACGGATCTGCTGTCGATAGCAGCCGGCCGCGATATGCAGGAGGGCGAATACTGCTCATACCTCACCCAGGTAGGTCTTTGCACCTCCGACTACCTAGGGCGGGAGATAGACGCCGCCCTGTCCGGCGGAGAACTAAAGCGCATAGAGATCGCGACTATTCTGGCAAGGGGCGCGTCTTTGATGATATTCGACGAGCCTGAAGCGGGCATAGACCTGTGGAGCTTTACGCGCCTTACTGACACCTTCCGCAGCATACACCAAAACACCGGCGCTACAATAATCATAATTTCCCATCAGGAGCGCATTATCAGGCTCGCGGACGAGTTGGTGCTCATATCCGGCGGTGAGATAACGCAGCGCGGAAGCGTCGAAAGCGTGTTACCTCAGATACTCGATGATACGGTTCCTGAATGCGCGTATATTGGGGAGGCTGCAATTTGAACAGCATTGAGAAAAACCTGCTCGTGCAGATCGCCGATCTTCACGAAACACCCATCGGCGCATACAACATCCGGGAGGACGGCGCCGCTGCCGGCCGCAAAAGCACGGCCAACATCGAAATAACCACGAAAACCGACAAGCCCGGAATTGACATCCGCATAAAACCCCATACAAAAAACGAAAGCGTTCATATACCCGTTATCATCACCAAAACCGGCTACACCGAAATCGTTTACAACGACTTTTACATCGGCGAGGGCGCGGATGTGCTGATTGTGGCCGGATGCGGAATACACAACTCCGGCTGCGATACATCACAGCATGACGGCGTGCACACCTTTTACCTGGGCCGCGGCTCCCGTGTCCGATATGTGGAAAAGCATTACGGCGAGGGTGAGGGCACGGGCGAGAGGATAATGAACCCAAACACCATTATCTATATGGAAGAAGGCTCATATGTCGAGCTTGAAACGGCGCAGATACGCGGGGTAGACAGCACAAAGCGCTATACTAAGATTGAAGCGTCGGCCGACTGCGAAGTTTTCGTAACCGAGAGGCTTCTGACTCACGGCAAACAAACCGCGGTTTCCGAAATGGATATAAATATGAACGGAGCCGGAGGAAAAGCTAAGGTCGTTTCCCGCTCCGTGGCTCAGGACGAATCCGCGCAGACCTTTTATCCGCGTATGTCCGGCAACGCGCCCTGCTTCGGTCATGTACAGTGCGATTCCATTATTATGGGAAACGCCAAAGTGCGCAGCATACCCGAAATCGCAGCGAATAATGTAGACGCGCAGCTGGTTCATGAAGCCGCTATAGGCAGGATAGCAGGCGACCAGCTTTTAAAGCTCATGACCCTCGGTCTTACCTCGGAGGAAGCGGAGGATAAGATCCTCAGCGGCTTCCTGAAATAAAATAACCCGCATTATGTAAACCCACTGTTTTCAGATCGTTCGATATCAGCTATAAAATCAAGGCCGCGGGTACTTTCGCCCACGGCCTTGATTTTATGTATAATACCGGGATCAGTATTATTTTAGCTGACCTACGGCTCCGGTCTCCTTGTTCCTCCAGCGTGGCTTTAACGGCAGCGGCCAGTTGAACGTCATCGCTCCGGGTGTCGGGCAGTCATTCGCGCAGCAGCCGCAGTACCAGCATTCTTCGGCGTGCAGGATGATCGGAGGCCCGCCTTCTTTCGGATTTGGGATAAAT
>JAAYBW010000080.1 GCA_012729975.1 Clostridiales bacterium | reverse complement strand
GTTGGAAAGTGTAAATTGTTATTGAAATTATCAACGATGGAACGCCGTGTGACGGGAAACTGTCATGCACGGTGTGGGACGGGGGAAAACTTGGCGATTGCATCAAAGAGTTACCTATCGTCATCTTATGAAATGGTCGCCGCAGCGATGGAATCCAAGCGCCTGGGGCTGTGCAACAAGAGCCTGATCGTCGTGCCGAACCACATCACAGAGCAGTGGTCAGGTGAGTTTTTACAGCTTTACCCCTCCGCGAATATCCTTGTTGCGACCAAAAAGGACTTTGAAACCAAGAACCGCAAGAAGTTTTGCGCCCGCATTGCCACCGGCGACTACGACGCCGTGATAATAGGCCATTCGCAGTTTGAGAAAATCCCCATGAGCATAGAGCGCCAGCGGCGCATGATTGACCGGCAGATTGACGACCTTGTGGACGCTATTGACGAAACCAAGCGTAACAAGGGTGAACGCTACACCATCAAGCAGCTTGAACGGATGAAAAAATCCCTGGAGGTTAAGCTGTCCAAGCTCAACGACCAATCGCGGAAGGATGATGTCGTCACCTTTGAGGAACTCGGCATAGACCGCCTGTATATTGACGAAGCCCACTATTTCAAGAACCTTTTCCTGATTACAAAAATGCGGAATGTGGGCGGTATCGCGCAGGTGGAGGCACAGAAATCCTCCGACCTGCTTATGAAAACGCAGTACCTCGATGAGCTGACGGGCGGGCGCGGCACGGTTTTTGCGACCGGAACGCCGATCTCGAACAGCATGGTGGAAATGTATACCATGCAGCGGTATTTGCAGTATAAAAGCCTCGTGCAGAACGGCTTGCAGCATTTTGACGCATGGGCCTCCACCTTTGGGGAAACGGTGACGGCCATTGAGCTTGCGCCGGAGGGAACCGGCTATCGCGCCAAAACCCGCTTCGCCAAGTTTTACAACCTCCCGGAGCTTATGTCCATGTTTCGCATGGTGGCCGACATTCAGACCGCCGATATGCTCCATCTCCCCGTGCCAAAAGCCAACTTCCACACCGAGGTCATAAAACCGAGCGCGTGGCAGCGGGATATGATTGCGGAGCTGGCGGAACGCGCGGAGCGGATACGAAACCGAGAGGTAGACCCGGCCACCGACAATATGCTCAAGGTGACAAACGACGGACGCAAGCTGGCGCTTGACCAGCGGCTTGTCAACCCCCTGCTGCCCGACGATCCTGACGGCAAGGTTGCCGCCTGCGCCGCCAATGTGTTCCGCATTTGGGAGCAGCACCGAGAAAAACGGCTGACTCAGCTTGTGTTCTGCGACCTCTCGACACCCAAGGCAGACGGCACATTCAATGTTTATGACGATCTGAAAGCCAAGCTGATAGCCAAGGGCATCCCGGAGCATGAAATCGCCTTTATCCATAATGCCGATACCGAGGCCAGGAAAAAAGAGCTGTTCGCCAAAGTCCGCAAAGGTCAAATCCGCGTCCTGATGGGCAGCACACAGAAGATGGGCGCTGGAACCAACGTGCAGGACAAATTGATTGCCCTCCATGACCTCGACTGTCCGTGGCGTCCCTCTGATTTGGCGCAGCGGCTCGGCAGGATCGTCCGGCAGGGCAACAGGAATCCCGAAGTGGAGATCTTCCGCTATGTCACGGAGGGAACATTCGACAGCTACCTTTATCAGCTTGTGGAAAACAAGCAGAAATTCATCTCGCAGATCATGACCAGCAAGCTGCCCGTCCGCTCCGCCGAGGATGTGGACGAAACCGCCCTGTCCTATGCTGAAATCAAGGCGCTGGCTACCGGCAATCCGCTTATCATTGAAAAATGCCAGCTTGAGATGGACGTGAACAAGCTGAAAATCCTCCACGCCAGCCATCTCAGCCAGAAGTACGCGCTGGAGGACAAAATCCTAAAGGAATACCCACAGGAAATAAAGCGGCAGAACGAGAGAATCACAGGATACAAAACCGACGCTGAAACCGCAGCGAAGCACCCTGCCGACAAAGACCACTTCCCGCCCATGAAGATTGGCGGGATTTTTTATGCCGAGAAAGCCGAGGCGGGCAAGGCGATCATAGAAGCCTGCAAAGGCATGACCTCCCCCGACCCTGTTGCGTTGGGCGAATATCGCGGTTTCCAGATGATTTTATCCTTTGACAGTTTTACAAAGGAGTACCGCGTCACGCTGTCCGGGGCGCTGTCCCACACGGTTGCCCTGGGCTCGGACATTCACGGCAACATCACCCGCCTCGACAATGCCCTGGAGCGGTTTGCGGAATCCCTGCAAAGCTGCGAAACAAGGCTTGAGGAAGCCAAAACACAGCTTGAAGCAGCCAAGGGCGAGGTAGACCGCCCATTCCCGCAGGAGCAGGAATACACGGAAAAGGCCGCACGGCTGAAAGAACTGAATATCCTGCTGAACATGGACGAAAAAAACCATGAAATCCTCGACGCCGAGCCGGACGAGGGCGACATGGAGCCACAGTCCCGGACGCCGGGGCGGGAGCGGTAATCTGCCAAAAGAAAAATCGTACCTTTGCGATTGGGTCACAGAGGCGGTATAGTTACGAATAAAACGTGATGGGGGTGATTCAATATGTGCGAAAGCTGCGGTGACCGCTATAACTATGAGCTTTCAGAAGAACGGTTTGAGGATGCCTTTGCCGAGGTTTGCAACGACATTTGGAACCATCTGCGCAGCACCGACAGCGAATACGCGGAAATGTGGCGGGAACTACTTGCGCTTATGGCAGAGTTCCCCGTCCTTTCAGAAGTAACGGAGGGTGAAGGCGCAGTCAGCCTGTCAGCGGAGGAACACAAGGCATTTCTGCACTATCTTGACCTGAAGAACGAAATGGAAAATATAGAGCGCAAGCACATCTATTTCTGCGGACACAGGCACAGCTTCGACTATCTGAAACGGATCGGGGCGATTTAACAGAATTGTAAAGGCGGCATCGGACAAAACCGACGCCGCCTTTACATAGCCGTCCGATATTCATCGGATAGATTTATTTCCGCAAAAGTATCTTTTGTATGGAAGTTTGTCGGGTTATAACCGCAAAACTTTCCAAACTGCCGGTTAAACTGGCTGCCGGGCATTGATATACAAATTGATGTCATCGACAATATACTGCCGCCCCGTCGTATGCAGAGCGTACGCTTTGATCTTGTGGTTATAATTTCAAGCAAAACATCGCATACAGCGGTATGCTCTTTATGCCGTTTTCATTGCCGAAGTTTCTGGCAGACACCCGAATAGAGTAAATAGGCTTATAAATATCGCGGTAATTTCGCAGGCTTTTAGAGCGCACATTATCAGCTGACTTCGCTTCCAGCGGAATGATATTACCCTCTCTGTCCTGAAAGACAAAATCAACCTCGGCCTTGCCCTGAGAACTCCAGTAATAAGCGTTGATGCCGTTTGCGACAAGAGCCTGACAGATATAGTTTTCAGCTAAAGCGCCCTTGAAGCCTTCAAAACTATGAGGGGTATGCAGTACCACGTTGGCTGCAATATCAAGTTTGGAGCAGAGCAGCCCGGTATCCACCATGTAGACCTTAAACGCCTCATTTTCCGCATAAGCAGACAGAGGCATCTTTCCCTCAGTCACATGAACACATTTATTTATCATGCCCGCTGCCTTCAGCCACTCCAGTGCAATCTCATAATCCTTTGCCCGTGCGCCTGACTTGATGACCTTATACTGAAACTTCCGGTTTTCTTTGGCAAGCTGCGCGGGAACCGATGCCCACGCCGCCATGATCCGAGTTGTTTCCTGTGGGGTTGCATATTTTGCCATGTCCGCGATATAGGAATCGTTCAATGTGCGCTGCAAGGCGGCGACAAAGTCGAAATCTCGTTTATCGGCATATTCCTGTACCGCACGAGGCATACCGCCAACCACAAGATACGTTTTGTATAAGTCAATCGCCGTATCATGGAGTGACAGCGGCGTAAAATTGTCATAGGCTTCGCGGATCAGGCTGCAAAGCCGATCCTGACCGATTGCCCACAAAAATTCCTCAAAGTCCATCGGGTACAGATGAAGCATATCGACTTTACCAACAGGAAAGGAGAATCTTTCGCGTTTCATAGCCACGCCGAGCAGACTTCCCGCCGCGATAACATGGTACTGCGGCGCTTTTTCAGCAAAGTATTTGAGCGAGGTTAAAGCCTGTTCGCAGGCTTGTATTTCATCAAATATGATTAAGGTATCTCCCGGCAGTATTGTTTGACCGCTATAAGCAGCAAGTTCACGGACAATTCGTTCCGGGTTCAGATCGCGCTCAAATATGGCGGGGAGGTCTTTCGATTCCTCCATGCTGAAATAAGCGATATTTTTATAGTATTCCTTCCCGAAGGACAGTAAAATATAGGTCTTACCGACCTGACGCGCTCCTTGCAGGATAAGTGGTTGTTTAGCGGAATTGTTTTTCCACGCCAATAATTTTTCTACAATCTTACGTTCCATAAAGTGTAATCACCTCGTACTTATTATAACCTAAAACAGATAAATTAGTCAATATCTTTTACATAGCCGTCCGACTTAAAAAAACCGGGCGGCTTTTTCTATTGAAGGAGGGATACAATGCACCTTTACGACAACATACCGCCTATTCTGAAGGAGCGACCGAATTGGGTGGCATGGGGCATCCGCGATGCGCCGCCCAAAAGCCCGTTTCACCCGGCAAGTCTGCTTTCGGGCAAGCCATTCCCCGCAAAGGCGGGCGTCCGGGAAACATGGGGCAGCTATGAAGCCGCTGTCCAGTGCGTCCGGCGAGGGCTGGCGCGAGGAATCGGCTACGAGTTTGACGGCAGCGTGTACGGCGTCGATTTAGACCATGTGATCGACGAGGCCGGGACGCTGACGCCGCAGGCACGGGAGATTGTGGGTAAACTGGGCTCCTACACCGAGGTCAGCCCAAGCGGAACAGGTTTGCACATCTTCGTGCTTGCCCCCGGCGCAGACATCACGCGCCACCGAAAAAAGGACTATTTTTTGGAGATTTACAGCACGGGACGGTATTTCACCGTCACCGGCAATGTGATGGGCGGACTAAAGCCCATTGCGACCCGCACAGCCGAATTGCAGGCCGTCCACGATAAGTTCCTGCTGCCCGACCCGGAGCAAAGGGTTATCCGGCTCCCTGCTGCCGCCCCTGTTCCGAGCGCAGCTCAGGAACGGTTCCTGCATACCGGGCTGGAGCGCGATAAGGTTTTTCGGGCGCTTTGGAACGGTGAGCGGCGTCACGGTAACGAAAGCGCCGATGATATTGCGCTGATGAACAAGCTAGCCTATTGGTGCAACGCCGACCCCGACGCCATGATCCGGGCGTTCCTGTCAAGCCCCTATCACGCACAGAAAGACAAGGCGCACAGGCGAAAATGCCAGCGTTCCGACTATCTGCCGAACACAGCCAAAAACGCCTGCGCCACCGTGTATTCAACGGCGGCTGCCGATTATGAGCGATGGCAGCAAGACCGCAGGCGGGAAAGGAGTTATGCGAGATGAAAGAATATCAGGTTCAAATCAAAGAGGTTCTCGCCATGACCGTTACGGTGGAGGCCGAGAACGCGGCCCAGGCGCGGGAGATTGTGGAGAAACGCTATCACGACAGCGACTACATTCTGGACGCCGATCATTTCAAGGGCGTGACATTCACCGCCGCCCCACCGCAAAAGGAGCGCGGGATGGAACGATGAATCACCCGACAGCCCCGACCTCAGAAAACGCGACCTTCAGCAATGCTCTCTATCAGCAAGCAACGTGTTTTGTCCCCAAAACACAGCTTGTCAGGGGAATCCCCCTGAAGCCCCTTGCATCATCCACTATGAAAGGAGCCGAACTTATGCAGAACAGGACGGTCGAAATCAAGTGTCGGCTTACTCAAAAGGAGGCCGACTCCCTCAACAAACGAGTTAAAAAAAGCGGACTTTCCCGAGAGAGCTATCTGCGCCACCTCATAAACGGCCTCGTTCCCACCGATGCGCCGCCGCCCGACTATTTCAGCATGATGAAAGAACTTCTGTTTGGAGCTATGTGGGCGAGTTGATTTTCAATATGCTTGTCCTTGTGGGCATGGTCAAAATGGCGGATCGCGTCGTGCGCGAGATGTGGGTTTGTAGTAAAATTCGCAGTTGTATTTTACGAAACTTTGGCGTATAATATCTATGGAGGTGCTTTAATATGCCAAACATCAAGCCTATATCAGAATTAAGAAATTATGGCGAGGTATTACGCGACGTCGCCATCGGCTCCCCTGTCTTTTTAACAAAGAACGGCCACGGAC
>JAAYBW010000012.1 GCA_012729975.1 Clostridiales bacterium | reverse complement strand
TTTTCCACCTACGGCTGCGCGGAGGAGCTTCTGGAAGGGCTCGGGGCACGGTATAAGGCGACGGGCCATCCGAAAAATATAACCGTAATCTGCGGCATTACTCCGGGCGACAAGACCGAGCGGACGGAGCCTCTGCAGGGCGTCAATCTGGGCCTTAACAAGCTTGCCGCGCCGGGGCTCATCGGAACCGCCAAGGTCGGGCTTTTAAACGATGCCAGGCTCGTTTCAAAGGCTGTCGGATCAAATAAAATCGCAGGTTATCTTCTGCCTATGGGCGTTGTTGTTAATTTATTCCGCGCCACAGCAGGCGGACGGCCGGGTCTTATTACAAAGGTCGGTCTGGGCACCTACTGCGACCCGAGGCACGAGGGCTGCGCCGTAAACGAAAAGGCAAAGCAGCAGGGCTCTGTCGTAGAGCTGATGACTATAGACGGCGAGGAATATCTTTTTTATAAGTCTTTCAAGCCGACCGCGTGCTTTATCCGCGCCACCTACGCCGATGAGGACGGAAACCTGTCCATGTATAAGGAAGCGGTCATCGGCCCTGAGCTAGAAATTGCCGTCGCCACACACAACAACGGCGGCGTCGTTATCGCCCAGGTCGAGGAGATCGTCCGGCGCGGCAGCATCCATCCCAAGAACGTGCGCGTCCATTCCTCGCTTGTGGATTTCATCGTGAAGGCGCGCAATCCGGATAACCATCGTCAGTGTATGATCACGCCGAAGTTCCGCCCCGAGCTGACGGGCGATATCAAAACCGTCGAAGCCACGGTCGAGCCTCTCAAAATGAGTCTTCGGAAGGCTCTTATCCGCCGAGCCGCTATGGAGCTTAAACCCGGAATCATCATCAATCTCGGCGTCGGTCTCCCCGCCGGCATCGGCAGCGTCGCGGCTGAGGAAGGAATCGACAAGGGAATAATGATGTCCGTTGAAGCCGGGCCCATGGGCGGCGTTCCCCAGGGCGGACTGGCCTTCCCGGCCTCCGCGAACCCCGAGGCCATCTTCTCCCAGACCGATATGATAGACATGATTGACGGCGGCATGCTCGACATGACTTTTCTCGGCGCCGCGGAGATCGATGAAAAGGGCAACGTAAACGTATCCAAGTTCGCAGGCCGCTCAAACGGCCCCGGCGGTTTCATTAATATTTCGCAAAACGCGAAGACGGTCATTTTCATGGGGACCTTCACCGTTGGCGATCCGGAGGTCGAGCTCACGGACAGGGGGCTTAAAATCATAAAGGACGAGGGCTGCGTTAAATTTGTCAGGGAGGTTCAGCAGATAACGTTTTCCGGTGAATACGCCGTGAAAAACGGGCAGAAAGTTTTGTTTATCACGGAGCGGGCAGTTTTCAGACTCACCCCGGAGGGTCTTATGCTCACGGAGATCGCCGAAGGCGTGAATCTGCAGCGGGACATTCTCGGGAAAATGGAATTCACCCCTGTTATAAGCCCCGATCTGAAGAATATGGACCCCCGCCTTTTTAGGCCGGAACGAATGGGTCTCGCCTAGGACGACAGTCAGTAATAAATACAGCCATGAAACCCTGTGATTTCCGGTACTCAGGGTTTCATGATCGTCAAATTGAAGGAAGCCGGCTGCCGATATTGTCTACAGCCGGCTTCCTTATTTTATGAATACAGTAATAATTCTACGTTAATGAACTCATCGCAAAGTCATGTTGTATATCCTCAGCATGGTTACAATCGCCTGTGCTCCGCTGTATGTCCCCTTCGGGGAGAAGTTGCCGCCGGTGCCTTGCATTATGCCGATTCCTGCCATATTGCTCACGGCATCCATTGCCCGGGGGGAGATCGCAGCCGCGTCGCCAAATGCTGTTTGAGAAGGCGTAACGGCAATCTGAAGATAAGCCGCAATATTATCAAGCAGCTTTGCCGCTTCCTCGCGAGTGATGATTTTCTCCGGATTCTGATTTTATCACCGCAGTTATTTTTTGGTAACAATCTGCCGGTATTATAAATTTCATTATTTACTTTGCTCTGGATATAGCTGGCAGCTAATATACTGCTGCCGGGTCGCCCCGGCGTCTTCGCCGCAAGCCTCGTGTGAGTCTTTTTATACGCGGAGTTTTGTGATACAATTGCAGCAAATATGAGCTTGGGTGATTTAAAAATGCAAATAAATACGGTTTCCCTTATCGGCTTAGGCGCCCTGGGCATTATGTTCGGGCGTCATCTTTCCCTGCGTATGCCGAAAAAAGACCTTAGGATAGTGGCCGACCCCGAAAGGATCGAAAAATATAAGCGAGACCGGGTCTTCAGCAACGGGATCGCCTGCGACTTTAACTATGTCAGCCCGGATGTAAAAGACAGCCCGGCGGATCTGCTTATATTTACCGTTAAATACTCTGGCCTCAATGACGCCATCGAATTCGCAAAAAAACAGCTGGGCCCGAATACCATTGTTTTATCTCTTCTTAACGGCATTAGCAGCGAGGAGATAATAGCCCGCTCATACGGTGCCGACAACATCCTTCTGAGCGTGGCGCAGGGAATGGACGCCGTAAAAGCAGCAAATAAGCTCACTTACCACCACATGGGTATGATCTGCTTCGGAGACCGGGAGCCTTCCGGTGAGCCCTCCGAAAAGGTTAGGACCGTAGCGCGTTTTTTTGATAAAGTCGGCATTCCCTACGAAATAGCCGACGATATGAAAAAAAGGCTCTGGGGCAAGTTTATGCTCAACGTCGGCGTCAACCAGG
>JAAYBW010000079.1 GCA_012729975.1 Clostridiales bacterium | reverse complement strand
CGATTATCACCGTCTCTTTATTTTTTTGCTTTCGTCGGTTTGAGCGGCTTGCTTTTTAGGATCGTCTCAACCTGCCGGTAACCTTCGCGGAAGTCCCGATTATACCCCGCGGGAATCGCGAATACATATTTGTGATTGCGGCCGAGCTCGCCGGGTTTGTCATACGAGGCGCCGACATGAAACTTATCGTTTTGAAGTCTCTTCCACTGATCAAGCGTAAATATCATTATCGGTATATCCTGCCGCGGTACCTGCTTTGTCCATCCCGGATTCCTTATTGATATAACCGGTCCTGCCGTGTCAGCATTTCCCCCGGCTTTCCCGCCGCTGCCAAGCCCTTCCCATTTCCCGTATACTATCGAATAGCCCTTCCAGTCGGCCGGCAGCGTGAAGTTAAATCCGTAGTCGGTATTTTTATAAGTTACCGGTCTTGTGTCGGCAGGCGTTTGCGTTTGTACTACGATCTTCTTCGAGCGCTCGTCCGACGCGCGTGCGATGCCCGTGCCGAGAGGCGCGGAAACAGTCGGCATCGGAGCGCTCTTCGCGCCGCAGCCGGAAATAAGCGACAGGCATAACACGGCCAGCAGGGTATAGACCGCTTTTTTTATATCGATAATCATAGTTTTTCTCCCGCGGTTTATCTGACGGTGCGCAGCGCCTTCACACAGATAGTATTGGCATATAAAGGCCTTCTTATTGTGCCCTTTTTTTCCTGATATGCAGGTGCCGACCGCGGAAGCTTTTCTCACTTATGATTCAGCAAACTCTTTAAATCAACCGCAAAATATCTTCATGGCTTCGAGGAAGAAAGCGGCGCAGCCCGGGGCAGCGTTTTCGTCAAAATATTTTGTAAAACGGGGATCGTCAACATAGGTCTGAGCCAGTCCCAGATGCGCCTCTTTCGAATAGGCGCCCCAATAATAACCCAGCCACTTTTTATGCATCCGGCAGGCTTCCTGCGCGGACTCGCCGGCCGGGTCCCCCGTCACGAAAGCCTCCTTAAGAGTCTCGTTTATACGGCGCGACAGCTCCTCGGCCTGTGCGTATTGCTCGCGCGTCAGTCCCATAATTTTCGCGTTGCCCGCCTCAACTGCGTCCTCTCCGTATTTCTCGCGAAGCTCCTTTCCATACGCCTTTTCATTGTCATCGATGATTTTCCTTTTAAAACCCTCGAACCTTTCCTTATCGCTCATTGTTGTCTCTCCTTTAGCGGCAGCGATTGTTTTTTCCACATTTGCGATGAGCCGCCCGATCTGTTCCCGTTTTGCTTTAAGCTCCGACAGGTGGCTGCGAAGCGCCGCAATCGCATCATAATCCCGGGCTCTGACTATTTTTCGGATCTCGGAAAGCGGTAATCCCATCTCACGGTAAAACAAAATCTGCTGCAGCAGCTCAACCTCTTTTTGCCCGTAAACCCGATACCCGTTTCCGCCTTTTCTTTCCGGCGACAAAAGCCCTATCCGGTCATAATAGTGCAGAGTCCGAACGCTTACTCCGGCGACCTTTGATAATTGGCTTACTCCGTATTCCATCATAAAACCTGCCGACCTCCTCCGTCATAAGCAAAACAGTATTTTTCGGATAAATTCAGTATAAACTGTGACGCAGCGTCAGTGTCAATATGCTTTTTGTGAATATTATAAGGCTGCTTTTCGGATAGAAAAAATCGGAACCGTATGCTTAACGGCTCCGACCTTTTATATTTACTTTGCCCTATTTTGAAATCTTTCTTGACCGTTCCGCATGTCCGCCGCTAGAATACAGTCAGAGGAATGACTTAACACGAATCAAAGAGGTGAGCGAAATAAAAGAGTTTATAACGGAGCCGGGACGGCGGCTCGAAGTGTCCCGCCGCGCGGGCGTAGTGATAGCGGGCGGAGGTGTTGCCGGTATATCGGCGGCGATCGCCGCGGCGCGCGGCGGAGCGGACGTCGTTTTGCTGGAACGGGAGTACTGTCTCGGGGGAATGGCGACACTTGGTCTGATCACGATCTATCTCCCGCTCGATGACGGAATGGGTAATCAGGTGACCTTCGGCATCAGCGAGGAGCTTCTGCGACTTTCCATTGAGCACGGCGCGGAAGCAAATTATCCGAAAGCCTGGCTTGAGGGCGGGACGCTCGAGGAGCGGAAAAAATCCCGGTTCATCGCACAGTTTAATCCGCACCTCTTCGCGCTGCGCGTCGAGAAGCTGCTGCTGGAGCTCGGGGTAAAAATACTGTACGGTACGCTGGGGGCTGCTGTCATAAAGGACGGCCCGCGTATTTCGGGCATTGTTATCGAAAACAAGTCGGGGCGCAGCGTCATAACCTGCGATTCGGTCGTGGATTGTACGGGTGACGCCGATATAGCGCATTTAGCCGGAGCTCCGACCGCGCTTAACAAGCGCGGCAACGGTCTTGCAGGCTGGTATTATTACTATACGGGAGGCAATGTTAAGCTTAAGATGTTCGGTCTCGCCGATATTCCGGCGCGGGGGAATGATTCGGGAGAAAAAGCGCAGGGCAGCCGGTTTGACAACGCTAAAGTCGCATCGCTGGCCTCTACCCGTTTTTCCGGCGTGGACGGCGAGGAGCTCTCCGAGGCCGTTATTGAGGTACACGGAAAAATGTATGAGGATATCCTGAAATTCAAATCCGAACAGCCGGATTATGTCCCCGTCACCATGTCAGCGATTCCGCTTGTCCGCATGTCGCGGCGCATTGTCGGCGCGTATACGCAGGATAAGACCGAAAAAGGTGCGTTTATCCCGGACAGTATCGGAGTGGCGGCGGAGTGGACCGCGTCAGGATGCTGTCATGAAATTTCCTTCCGCACGCTGTACTCCCACGAAGTGCCGAACCTGATAGCGGCCGGACGGAATATTTCAGTTACCGATCCGATGTGGGAAGTAACGCGCACTATTCCTGCCTGTGCCTTAACCGGCGAGGCAGCGGGCACGGCTGCCTCGATGACAAACGATTTTCCGGCGCTGCGGACCGACGAGCTTCAGCTCAGACTCACCTCGAACAATGTCAGGCTGCACATATAGCTCATAACTGTTCAGGCGAGGACAACCTCGACCTCTTTTATGCCGTGCTTAATAAAAAGCTCCGCGGCTTCCTTTGTTATGACCTCTCCGCTCACCGCTATAGGCACTGCCGGCGGACAGGACACCGCGGGCGAAGCGCAAACGCGCCCGATCGCGGCTTGGGGCGCCACCGTTTCATGCTTTTTAAAAACCGCCTCGCGTATCGTCATGGCCTTTTCCGCTTTCCTCAGCGAGGCCTGTGTCCCTGCCGCTGCCGAGCTCCCCGCGGACAGTCCCGACAGTGCGGCCGCTGCCCTTATATAATCGGTCTGGGTGTTCTCGGGTGTGAACATCATTACAACGTTTTCGCTGTCGCTGTACTCGCACTCGACCATATTCGCGCGCAGAACATCCGCGAGCGCCGTTCCGCTCATCCCCGTTTTCCCGGCGTCGATAACCAGCTTTAGCGGCTCCGTGTCCCTTACGGCGCATCCGTTTTCCCTGATCGCGGCCTTGAGGCGGTCAAGATTTCCGGCGCAGCCTTCCAGTCTCGCCGCGTAGCCCTCATGAATATACCTGTTGCACAGGTCCAGAGACTGCAGTATGAGATACGACGGGCTCGTAGAGGCAAAAAGCGCCATAGAGCCGCGCGCGGTCCGGGCAAAGCCTTCCGGCGCGCTTTTTGAAACATGCAGATACGCTCCGCCCGTAAGCACCGGCAGGGTCTTGTGGGCGGAGTCGCAGCACATATCCGCTCCCAGATCGATAGGATGCAGCGATTCGCGCAGAAATTTAAGGTACGCGCCGTGTGCGTTGTCAACGATAAGCGGGACACCGTGCCTTACGCATACCCGGCTGATGCCCGAAATGTCCGATATCCCTCCCAGATAGTCCGGGGAAGTGATATATACGGCAATGGGCGGCGCCGCCATGGATCCGAGCTTTTCCTCCAGCTCCGCGCAGCTGACACTGCAGCTGCATATATAGCTGCCGCTTTCCGGATACAGCCACTCGGCGTCAATATCCAGCAGGGCGCAGGCGTGTATAAACGACTTGTGCACGTTCCTGGCTGCGAGGACGACCGGTCTTCCCTCAAACGGCACCGCGTTTATCATGGCGGTGTGAAGCATTGCCTTCACGCACAGGGACGAGCCCTCGGTTGAGTAAAAGCTGTGCTCAGTGCCGAATAATCGCGACGCGTTGCCCTCGCTGCGCGCGATAACGCCGGAAGCCTCATAAAGCGAGTCGGCGCCCTTTATCTCGGTGAGATCGTATTTTTCAAAACCCAGGAAAGGAACACCCTTGTGCCCCGGCATATGCAGCCGGGAAACCCCGCTTTTTATATAGCCGTTTATAAAATCGCATATCGGAGTATCCATGATTTCAAACATTATTTAATCTTCAGCCTCCGCGACCTTAAGCAGCAGCGCACACTCGATGCGCTTCTTAAACAACTCGCAGCCGTATTGGTATACGCCCGAAATATCTCCCGCGGCATGATATGCGTTGGCGGCGCAGCCGCCCGCGCAGTAGAGCTTTGCCCAGCAATCCCGGCATTCGGGGCGCGTGTACGCGTTGCAGCGGCGAAATTCCTCCTGCTTTTGCGTGTTTTTTACGCCCTCCCATATGTTTCCGAGGCTGTATTCAGCTTCTCCCACAAACTGATGACAGGGGAAAAGCTCGCCCCAGGGGGTAACGGCCATGTACTCGGTCCCCGAGCCGCAGCCGGAGACCCGCTTGTATATGCAGGGCCCCCTTTCCACATCGAGCATATAGTGATAAAATGTGAATCCTTTTCCGTTCTTCTTCCTCTTGATCATTTCGGCGGCGAGGATATCATACTGCTCGAGCAGTACCGGCAGATCTTCCCGCGTGAGCGCGAAAGGATCCGACGGCGCGCATACCACAGGCTCCATGCTCAGCTCCGTAAAGCCGAGATCCGCCATATGGAATATGTCGGCGGTGAAGTCCGTGTTCAGGTGTGTGAAGGTTCCCCGGATATAATAGTCTTTTCCGCCGCGCGCCTGTGCGAAGCGCTTGAATTTGGGGACTATCACATCATAGCTTCCTTTTCCGGTGTAGTCCTTTCTGAGTCTGTCGTGCGTTTCCGGGCGCCCGTCAAGACTGAGTACGACGTTGCTCATTTCCCTGTTTGAAAACTCTATCACGTCGTCGTCAATAAGCACTCCGTTTGTAGTCAGCGTAAAACGAAATTTCTTGCCCCGCGGTTCTTCCAGGGTTCTGGCGTATTCGACGAGCCGTTTGACAACGTCCCAGTTCATCAGAGGTTCGCCTCCGAAAAAGTCTACCTCCAGATTCGTCCTCGTTCCCGAGTTCTCGACAAGAAAATCGAGCGCCCGTTTTCCTACCTCAAAGGACATAAGCGCCCGTTGGCCGCTGTATTTTCCCTGGCTCGCGAAGCAATAACTGCAGTTTAGATTGCACGTGTGCGATACATGCAGGCAAAGCGCCTTTATCACACCGCCGCTGTCTTTAAAGTCCCAGGCCAGATCTCCGTAAACGTCGGGCGTAAAAAGCCTTCCCTCCGTTTCCAACGCTCTGATGTCGCGGATACACTCCGCTATATCTTCTTTTGTCACATCGCGGTGCTTTAAGAGTATTTCGCCTGTTATCTCTTCTTCGGATTTGTCTTTATAAAGAGCGATAATGTCATAAGCGACATCGTCCGTTATGTGGACAGAGCCGCTGCAGGTGTCAAGAATAATATTCCGGCCGCCGAGCTTATACTGATGTATCATGGTTTCCTCCGAATATGAAAAAAGCCGCCTTGTAAACAGGCGGCATTTCGTTTTTCCGGCTTTACTTACTGCTTACGCGTTTTTTGTTTTCGCATTTCTGGTTGGCAACTCCGCAGGAAGTCTTGCAGGCAGACTGGCAGGAGGTCTGGCATTCGCCGCAGCCGCCGTTTTTAACGCTGCCGTTAATATCGCCGGTGATGACAGTTTTGATTCTTTTCATAGCAATTCTCCGTCTTATATTAAATTAATATATACTGCTGTTCCGGTGTGAGCGACCGGTCCGCGGCACCCTTTTATCTTTGAGAAAAATATAACACAGGCAAAAAACAATGTCAACACCGGTGCTTATGCAAAGGCAACGCGCGGATCTGCTTTCGGGAACACTTATGATAAAACGTCTAAAGCGTCGTTTTTCCGCGTTATAGCGCCAAAAACCGCCGCACGCCTTGACAAGGCACGAAAATTATTGTAAATTGAATTCCAATTCAATTTGATAGAGGCGCGGAAATCATAATTACCGCACGGCATACGACAAGGGCGTCGGCCGCGCGCGAAAGGGGTTTTCGCCGAAGCGTCCGCCGCGGCCCGTGCGGCGAGCGCTGGGACGCAGTAAAATATGCTGCGTACTGTCACCTTAGGTGAAGCGCTATCATAGTATCGTGTGTCAGTCGAACGCGGCCGTGAGTGTTTTGCCTAAGCGAAATGCGCATGGTCTTTTTTTGTGAAAATGAGAGGATGGTAACAGGAATGAAGAAAGTTCTGGCAATCTTACTGGCCGCGGCTATGCTGCTCGCCTTCGCGGCCTGCTCCTCGAAGGGGAAGGACGCCGGCGGCAAAAAGCTTCTGCGCGTCGGCATGGAATGTGCCTACGCCCCCTACAACTGGGTTCAGCCCACAGACGCAAACGGCGCCATACCCATCAACAACAGCAAGGAATACGCATACGGCTACGATGTGATAATGGCCAAGCTTCTTGCCGAAAAGGCGGGATATGACGGCGTGGAGATCCACCAGATCGAGTGGGACAACCTGCCGGTTGCCCTTAACGCGGGACAAGTGGACTGCGTTATCGCCGGCCAGTCGATAACCGCGAAGCGGCTTGAGACAGTGGATTTCACGACACCGTATTATTACGCTTCTATTGTCGTGCTCACCTCCAAGGATTCCCCGTACGCTTCCGCGGCGGGTATTTCGGGTCTCGGCGGCGCCTCCTGCACATCTCAGCTGGGAACCGTATGGTATGACGTCTGCCTGCCGCAGATCCCCGACGCGAAGATACTTACGGCAACCGAGTCAGCGCCCGCCATGCTTGTCGCGCTCGATTCGGGCAAATGCGATCTTGTCGTAACCGACAAACCTACAGCCATGGCGGCGGTCATCGCTTATCCCGATCTTGTTACCCTGGATTTCACCGGAAAGGCCGATAATTTCCAGGTCTCCGATGAAGAAATCAATATCGGCATCTCCGTTAAAAAGGGCAACTCGGAGCTGCTGAAAGCTCTCAATGACGCTCTTAAGGATTATACGGTCGAGGACTTCGAGAGAATGATGAACGAGGCCATTGCCGTACAGCCTATGTCAAACGCGGATTAAGGGATATTCCGGCCGATCGGGGGAGCGTACATCACGCTCCCCCGTCCCTGCAAGTCAAACCCTGCGGAGCATATTCCCCCGTCAGCACGGGCGGACTCTGATATAAGGAGCTTCGCGCACCGCAATACGTCGCGATATCCGCGAAAATAACTTAAAAGAGGTATAACAAAATGCCGCAGGATTTTCTGGGACGGATCCTCTTCATATTGGATAATTATCTGCCGTCTCTTCTGCGAGGTGCGGGAACGACGATCCTCGTTGCTCTGGTCGGCACCTTTTTCGGCTGTATAATCGGGTTTATAATAGGCATCATCCAGACCATCCCGCTCGAGAAAAACGACAGTTTGCCCAAGAAAGCCGTTTTAAGGGCTCTGCGTCTGGTTTTATACTGCTATGTAGAGGTTTTCCGCGGAACTCCGATGCTGGTTCAGGCCATGTTCATATACTACGGCTCTATGGAGCTGTTCGGCATCGACATGTCGATGTGGTTCGCGGCCTTTTTCATTGTTTCAATCAACACCGGCGCGTATATGGCCGAAACGGTTCGCGGCGGCATTCTTTCAATAGACGTGGGGCAGACCGAAGGAGCCAAAGCGATAGGTATGAACCATGTCCAGACCATGGTAAACGTTATACTCCCGCAGGCGCTTCGCAACATACTCCCCCAGATCGGCAACAACCTCATAATAAATATCAAGGACACCTGCGTTCTTGCGGGCATAGGCACGGTGGAGCTGTTTTTCGCCTCGAAATCGGTGGCAGGTTCGTACTACTGGTATTTCCAGACCTATACGATCACTATGGCAATG
>JAAYBW010000011.1 GCA_012729975.1 Clostridiales bacterium | reverse complement strand
GGCTTCCTCCATGACGGGAACGGGCAGCGCGGTGTTCGGCCTTTTCGGCGACACCGATGAAGCCGCCCGTGCGGTTACCATTTTTATAAAAGAAGGATATTCTGCGTGGCTTACGCGCACTTCGCCCAGGCAGGAACTCTGAAAGGTTTCAGATATCTTTTGTTAAGGCAGTGGGCGTCCGGCGCCCGCATGGACACTGATACTGGTCCTGATTTTTAATAGATCGGTATTAAATATAGGTATATCCGTCAAGAATATATGCGGGCTGTATTCAGCCCGCTGATTTTATTTTCGGACGGTATAATGTGATGAAAAACGTATGGATGCCGGTATTAGCGCTCTGTTTGCTTATGTCTATGGCCTTTTGCGCCTCGGTCCAGCGCCAGCAGGAGGAGCTTTCCTCTCGGCTGGTCCGGCTGCATATTGTGGCGGACTCGGACTCGGGGGAGGCGCAGTCGAGAAAGCTCATGGCGCGTAACGCGGTAACCCGTCTTCTGGAACCGCTGCTTAACTCCTGCGGCGGCAGTGAAGAGGCCCGCGCGGTCATTAGGGAAAATATCGGTCAGATCGCCGAAACGGCGCGTGACGCGGCGGGAGGCCAGGCCGTTACGGTTAAACTTTGCGCCGAGAGCTTCCCCGCAAAGGTCTATGAGGGCTTTGCCCTGCCGGCGGGCGAATACAGTTCGCTTCGCGTAACGCTCGGAGGCGGCAGCGGGCGCAACTGGTGGTGTGTGGTCTTTCCCCCTCTCTGCTCCGAGTGCGGTGACTCGGACGCGGCTTTCTTAAAGCTTGACGAGGATGAGCGCGCTCTTATCGCCGGCAAGGGTACCGTAATTAAGTTTCGCATACTGGAGCTGCTCAAACGCTTGCGCGCGCTCTTTTAAAGTGGTGGAATTAGCCTGCGCGTTATGATATATTAGTAAAAAAATAATGCATAAAAAAGGGAGGGCGGAGCGCACATGCTTACGATACTGTTTAGCCGGGATGCGGCTGCCCTTACCCGTGAGCTGCTAAAACGCATAGCTTCGGCTGCCGGAGAAAAACGCGAAGGTATGCTGCTTTTGGTACCGGAGCAGTTTTCCCACCGCGCCGAAAGATCTATGGCGCAGCTGTGCGGCGACGGTATCAGTCTGGCCGCGGAGGTATTGAGCTTCACGAGACTTGCTTCACGTGTCGCTGCGGAATGCGGAGGTGCTGCCGATATAGCCCCCGACAAGGGAGCAAGGCTTCTAATGATGAGTCTTGCCGTATCCTCGGTTGCCGAGAAGCTTACTATCTGCGGCGGGCGGGGGGAGCGCGTCCGGTTTCTGGAGAGTATTCTGCGCGCAAAAGAAGAACTGGACGCCTGCCTTGTGCGTCCCGATGACATGCGTGACGCTGCGGAGCGATCAGAGGGCACTGTTTCACAAAAGCTTCATGACATGGCGCTCATATCGGAGGCATATGATGCGGTTCGCGCCTCGCGCCTTACGGATCCGCGCGATAAGACGGAGCGGCTAGCGGAGATATTGCCTTTGAGCACCGTTGGCGCTGGAGGTATATACGCCGACGGTTTCACCGATTTTACGAAAACGGAGCTCGCCGTACTCGAGTCCGTACTGCGAAGAGGTACGGATCTCACGGTCGCGCTCACGACGGATCTCACGGGCGCGGATGAGTTTGCGATACCCGACAAAACCATATCCGTGCTTTCTGCAATGGCTCGCAGACGCGGTGTGCGCTGTGAGATAACTCAAATAAAAGAACCCGGCGGCCGCGCAGCCGCGGAGCTTGAGTATCTGACGCGAAGCCTGTACGATTACGGCGCAGCGCCGTTTACCGGTGAGTGCCGCACCTTGGAGCTCTACACCATGGACGACGCGCTTTCGGAATGCGAGCTGGCCGCCTCACTCGCAGGAGAGATGCTCCGCAAGGACCCGACGCTGCGATGCCGCGACATAGCGGTAGCTTTATGTGGTTTTTCCGGCTACGAAGCAGTCGCCGAAAGCGTTTTTTCTCTGTACGGGATTCCCAGATATTCCGGACGCCGGGCCGACATACTCCAGAAATCCGCGATTAAGCTTGCCGTATCGGCACTCGCCGCCGTGACTGGGGGATACCGGTATGAGGACGTGTTCACTTACCTTAAGACCGGTCTTACCGGAATGGACGCCGGTGACAGAGACAGGCTTGAAAACTACTGCCTGCTTTGGAATCTGCGCGGTGAAAATGTCTGGACTTCCGCTGAGCCATGGCGGCTGAGCCCCTCGGGTTTTGTGTCGGAAACTTCACAAGAAGATTATAAGACTCTTTTATACATAGATGAGCTAAGAAGGCAGGCTGCCGCACCGCTGGCCGAACTGCGAAGAGCCGGAAAGGCGGCCTCGACAGCGCGCGGGCAGGTTATGGCTCTCTACTCGCTGCTTGACGGTTTGGAGCTTGCCGAGAGGCTCTCCGAGAGAGCCGGGCGTTTGCGCAGCGAAGGTGACATACAGGGCGCAGACGAAACGGCGCAGATCTGGGGAGTACTTGTCGGAGCTCTCGAACAGTGCGATTCAGTTCTCGGCGAAATGCCTATGACACAGGAAGAGTTTGCAAAACTCTTCCCGCTCGTACTGTCTCAATACAGTGTAGCGACTATACCTGCGCTGGCCGACTCGGTCACTCTTTGCGATATTGAAGCGCTCAGGGGAGCAAGCTTCCGGGTGCTTATGATCATAGGCGCCTCAAGCGACGCTCTGCCGCAGCCCGCCGACAAGACCCGTCTTTTTTCCGAGGAAGAGAGAAACAAGCTGCTCGAGCTGGGCCTTGAACTGGGGGACTCCGGGGATGAGAGCGTTTCCCGGGAATTGTTTTCAATATATTCAGCGTTTTCGTGCGCTTCGGAAAAAATAATAATAACATGGCCGCAGGGCGGCAGCGAACCCTCCAGACCTTCTTTTATTATAGGGCGCGCGGCCTCGCTGATGAATATACGGCCCGTTTCCGAAGCGGAACTTGGTGACTATTTCAGAGCGACGGCACCGGAGCCGTGTTTTTTGCTGGCTGCGGCGGGAAAGTCGCCGCTCGCTCCCGCGGCGGCGGCCTGTGTTGAATCAACTACCGAGGGCGCAGCGCGCCTGGCGGACTTGCGTGCGCGCGTTCTCGCTCCTCGCGGAAGCCTTTCGCAAAGCAGCGTAACGGCGCTTTTCGGAAAGGAGTTCCGTGTCTCGGCCTCGCGGGCCGAAACCTACAACTCATGCCGATTTTCATATTTCATGCAGTACGGCCTGAGGGCAAAGCCCAGAAAAAAAGCCGGCTTCGCCGCGCCGGAGCTGGGAAGCTTCGTGCATTACATCCTCGAAAACGTTTCGCGCGAGGTAAAAAAGCTCGGTGGCTTTTCGGCGGTGGATATGGACCTGTGCCGCATGCTTTGCCGCGAGTATATAAAAAAATACACCGACATAACCATAGGCCCCGCGCAGAACCGGAGCAGCAGATTCATGTACCTGTTCGTCAGGCTGCAGTACGCTGTTGAGCGCATTGTGGAGGATGTGGCGGGTGAACTGATGAACTCCGATTTCGAGCCGCTGGATTTTGAGCTTCACTTCGACCGGGGAGCCGATATGCCGCCGGCCGAGCTGAAAAAAGGCGACATGAGCCTTTGCGTAAACGGCCTTGTCGACAGGGTGGACGGCTGGCTGCACGCAGACACGCTGTATCTGCGCGTCGCGGACTACAAGACGGGCAAAAAGGGATTTTCTCTTTCAGACGTCTGGTACGGTCTGGGGATTCAAATGCTTGTGTATCTGTTCGTGCTCGCGGAACACGGCGAAGCGAGATACGGCAAAAAGATCGTTCCGGCGGGAGTTCTCTACTCGCCGGCCCGCGACATGATACTTGACATGCCCAAAGAAAGCACGGACGAGCAGCTTGAAAAGGAGCGCACCAGGCTTTTGAGAAGGAGCGGTATAGTTCTGGACGATCCTAAGGTTATTGAGGCTATGGAGCACAGCCAGTCTCCGAAATACATACCCGTTACATTTAAAAACGGCGAGCCTTCGGGCAGCCTTATTACGGCCGAGCGCATCGGACGCCTTGCCTCATATGTAAAGGAACTGCTCACTTCAATGGGCACGCAAATGAAGGACGGAAGCATAAACGCCGACCCGTATGATAACGGCTCGATGCGCTATTGCAGCTGGTGTGAATATGCAAGTGCATGCCGCTTTGACGAAAGCAGGGACACGGTGCGAAGGCTAAGTAAAATTTCGGACGCCGACTTCTGGGATCGTCTGGAGCGGGGAGGTGCAGACGGTGGCTGAGCTTGCATTCACACCGGCGCAGCATGAAGCCGCGGAGCACGAAGGCAGCGCCCTGCTCGTTGCGGCCGGGGCGGGCTCCGGCAAAACAAAGGTGCTCGTCGAGCGCCTTATGCGGCGGATAACAGGCCCTGATGCCGTCGACATAGACAGGTTTCTCGTTATAACCTATACGCGCGCGGCCGCGGCGGAACTCAAAGCGCGCATATCGGACGAGCTTACAAAGCGGCTGGCGCAGGCACCGCGCGAGAGAACCCTCAGAAGACAGATATCGCTCCTCGCGCGAGCTCATATAGGCACGATACACTCTTTTTGCAGCATGCTCGTAAGAACCAACGCCCATCTGCTGGATGTCAGGCCGGACAGCCGCGTACCGGATAAAGCGGAGATATCGGTGCTTCGGGACTCGGTACTTGAAGACCTGCTGGAGAAAAAATACGCCGAGATGACAGAACCCTTCAGGCAGCTGGTAGATACCCTCGGAGCGGGAAGAGATGACGCCGCGCTCGTTTCAGCCATCCTGGATACCTACGACGCAGTACAAAGCCATCCGTATCCGGAGCTCTGGCTCTCCGGACAGATCGACGGGTCTCTGCCCGAGGGTGACGCGGGAGTGACACCCTGGGGCGCGCTGCTGCTTGAAAAGGCTCGGAAGACGGCGGAGTATTGGCACGGGCGTATGAGCGCGGCAGCGGACCGCATGAAAAGCGACGGAAGAGTTTTTGCCGCACGGGGGGATTCGTTCCTGGAAACCGTAAGCGGGCTTCGCGCTTTTACCGATGCCCTCAAACACGGCTGGGACGCGGCGACCGCATTCGGAGGTATCCCGTTCCCGCGGGTTAAACCTCTGAAAGCCGAATACAAAACCCCGGAAGCCGAAGTGCTGATGGAAGAGCGAAAGCGGTGTAAAGCCGCAATGGAAAAGATCCGCGGCCTTTTTAGCCTGGCAAGCGCCGAACTCATCGCCGATATAGCCGCCACAAGACCGGCGACGGATGAGCTTTTCAGACTTGTAATCGATTTCGGACGGGAGTTTTCTTCCGAAAAGCGAAAACGGGGCCTGCTTGAATACTCCGACCTTGAGCATTTGGCTCTCAAGATTCTCTATACGCCCGAGGGAGAATATACACCTCAGGCGGCCGAGATCTCCGAGCGCTATGAGCAGATACTGGTTGACGAGTATCAGGACGTCAACCGCGTACAGGACATGATATTCGGGGCGGTGTCCAAAAGCGAGAGGAACCTGGTAATGGTGGGCGACGTCAAACAGTCGATATACCGCTTCCGGCTGGCTGACCCGACCATATTTCTTGAAAAATACGCAGCGTATTCGGATATGCCCCCTCCGGGCGAGCCGAAAAGACTGCTGCTCACGAAAAATTTCCGCTCCAGGGAGCTTATCCTTAAAGCGGTAAACGATTTGTTCTCGTCGATCATGTCTGAGGATCTTGGAGAGATGGAATATACCGAGAGAGAATTTCTCTCCGCCGGAAGAGAAACCGGGGATGAGAGCGAACCGGCCTTCGAGCTTGATCTGCTAGACATTTCGCAGGCGCCGGAGGGCACCGACCGCGTTGTTGCGGAGGCTGAAATTACTGCGCGCAGGATAAAGGCGCTGCTTGATTCCGGGATGCAAACGGAGGGCAGGCCGATAAGGCCGGGCGACATAGCCATTCTTATGCGTTCGCCGAAAGGACGGGACACTCAGTTTGTAAAAGCGCTCGCAGCGCTCGGTATTCCCGCGGCTGCGCGCAAGTCGGCCAGTCTGTTTGACGATCCGGAGACCTCGACGCTTATATCTCTGCTTTCCATAACGGACAACCCTCTGCAGGATGTGCCTTTGATAGCCGTGCTGCGCTCTCCTTTGTTCGGATTTACGGCAGATGAGCTGGCGCTAATCCGCGAGGCCGACAAAACCTCGGATTTTTACACGGCGCTTGTAAAGCGAGCGCAGGTGTGCTCTAAGTGCGAAGGCTTTCTTAACACGCTCGGCGATTTCCGCGATAAAGCGCAGGATCTCGGCGTGGACAGGCTGCTGCGTTATATATTTGATAAAACCTCTATTACGGCCGCTGCCGGGGCCACCGGAGCGTACGGCGGAGAAAGGCTCTATCTGCTTTTAGATTACGCCAGAAGC
The DNA here is from genome assembly GCA_012729975.1 of Clostridiales bacterium. Lineage (GTDB taxonomy): Bacteria > Bacillota > Clostridia > Oscillospirales > Oscillospiraceae > JAAYBW01. The sequence continues at coordinate 9,229 of JAAYBW010000011.1, read as the reverse complement.
TTCGAAGCGGCGGGAGGAGGCGGTCTTTTCGGCTTTATCAGCCAGCTTCGGGTGATGTCGGAGCAGGAAGAGAACTCCCTTTCCATTACACCCGCGGCAACGGGACGCGAGGTTTCGGTCATCAGCATACACGGGTCAAAGGGTTTGGAATTCCCGGTGGTTGTGCTCTCTAACCTCGCCGGTGAGTTTAATAACGGCGACCTCAACAAAAAGCTGCTTATACATCAGGATCTCGGCGCGGGCCCGAAGCGCACGGATACGGACCGGCGCATAGAATACGCGACGCTGCCTCGGATCGCTATTCGGCAGAAGCTGAAAAATGAGCTCCTTTCCGAAGAAATGCGGCTTTTATACGTAGCAATGACAAGGGCGAGGGATAAGCTTATTTGCGTTTGCACCTCAAAAGCACCCGCGCAGGAGCTTCTTTCGAAATTGTCCCTGAAAGCATCGCTGCCGGTAGACCCGAACGTGCTGGAAAACTGCCGGTCGATGGCGGAATGGATGCTTTTGGCCTCACTTCCCTTATCCGAGCGCGATCCGATGTGGAAGCCCGTTATTTACAGATACGATGGGGAAACCGAAAAAAAAGCTCAGGCTGATGCGCAAAGTGTCCGGGAGCCCGATGAGGAAGACATAAGGCGCATATCACAAGCCGTGTCGTACCGATACCCGTGGAAGGAAGCCGCGAGCCTTCCCTCAAAGATTACGGCTACCGGGCTGGGAATTACCGGCAAGGCGGCCGAGGCTGCCGAGGAAGCACACAGCCTGCCCGGGGACTTTTTCGGCGGCACGTTTACAAAACCGGGCTTTGTCTACGGGGAAATGGGCTTAACCGCCGCGGAGAGGGGCACAGCCATTCACAGGGCAGTCCAGTTTATCGACCTGAACCGCTGCCTTGATATTGAAAGCGCCGAAGCGGAGCTGCTCCGTCTCAAGAATATGCGCTTTATCCGCGAGGAGGAGGCCGCTGCCGTCGATCCGATGAAAATAGTGCAGCTTGTTCTCTCGCCCATAGGAGTGAGGATCAGGAACGCGCAGAGTGTAAGACGCGAGTTTAAGTTCTCTTTGCTGGTAAGGGCGGATGAACTGCTCGGAAGGGGCGGAGATGAAAAGCTTCTCCTGCAGGGCGTGATCGATTGCTTCATCGAGGAGGACGGCGAGCTCACACTGATTGATTTTAAGAGCGATCATGTCACGGCGCAGACGCAAGAACAAAAAGCTATTACGTACTTACCGCAGCTGAGCGCGTATTCGCTTGCCCTCCGGCGCATAACAAATAAGCCGGTCCGGCAGAGCCTGGTATATTTTTTCGCAACCGGCTGCTCGATAGATATATCTGAAAACGGAGGAAGATATGATGACGACACATGAGCGGCTGAGCCGCTGTCTGAAGCAGCTTAGGACTAAAACCGACTTTGTTCCCCGGGTGGGGCTTATTCTGGGATCTGGTCTCGGTGACTTTGCCGCAAATATAGATGTTGAGTGCTCGGTAGCTTATTCCGAGCTGGAAGGTTTCCCCGTCTCGACTGTACCCGGGCATCAGGGCCGGTATATATTCGGCAGGATTAAGGGTGTTCCCGTTTGTTGCATGCAGGGGAGAATACACTTTTACGAAGGCTATGACATGCAGACAGTGGTTCTGCCGGTGCGTCTTATGCGTATGATGGGAGCGCAGATACTTTTCATCACAAACGCCGCGGGAGGTATTAACACGGATTTTAAGCCCGCCTCGCTGATGCTCATAGAGGATCACATTTCCACGTTTATCGGTTCCCCGCTCATCGGACCCAACGAAGAGGAGTTCGGTTTGCGCTTTCCGGACATGACAAAGGTATATGATACCGAGCTGCGGGGGACGATCGCGGCCTGTGCCGCCGAGCTTGACATAGAACTTTTCCGTGGTGTATACTGTCAGCTTCCCGGACCTCAGTTTGAAACCCCGAGCGAAATACGTATGCTGCGCATTATGGGAGCGGACGCCGTGGGCATGAGCAGTGTGTGCGAGGCTATCGCCGCGAGGCATATGGGCATGCGCGTATGCGGGGTGTCATGCATTTCCAACCTCGCCGCGGGCATGACGGGTATGCCGCTTACCCATGAGGAGGTTATCTCATCGGCAGATGCCGCCGCGATAAATTTCAAAGCGCTGGTCGCCGCGTCCATAGCGGCGTTTTAACAACCGCAGAAAGGAAATTCGTATGGCTGATGATTCTCAGGTCCTTCTGGAAGGCTCGTTTCCCAAAGTCCTCGACGGCGCGGCGGGCACTTTGCTTCGGTCTTTGGGCGCGCCTGAGGGCAGGTTTCCCGAAGAAGTAAATCTTACAAGGCCGGAACTGGTGCGTGAGGTTCACAAACGCTATATCGAGGCCGGAAGCAAAATAATAAATACTTGCACATTCGGCGCCAGCGAGCTAAAAACAGGCGTCGCGGATATTTCGGGAGTCATAGAAGCGGCAGTTGAAAACGCTCACATCGCCGCGGACGGACGCGTAAGAGTCGCACTCGATATCGGACCGCTTGGCGCGCTTTTACAGCCGTTGGGACCGCTGAGCTCCGATAAAGCCGCGGAGCAGTTTTCACATATCGCACGAGCCGGGCGGGAAGCCGATCTCGCGGTGATAGAGACCATGATCGATTTAACCGAAGCGCTTATAGCCCTCAGATCCGTAAAGGCCGAAACCGGTCTTCCGGTATTTGTAACGCTAACCTTCGGCAAAGAGGGCAGAACGCTTATGGGAAATTCGCCCGAAGAGGCCGCTGAGGCGCTCAAAGAGGCGGGCGCGGACGCGATCGGTTTAAACTGCTCATTCGGACCTGACGAGGCACTGCCTGTGGTCGAAAGATTTTTGGCCTGCACGAGCCTGCCCGTAATTGTCAAACCTAACGCCGGCCTGCCTGATCCGAAAACAAACCTGTACCCGCTCAGCCCGGATGAGTTCGCGCAGAAAATGTTTCGATTCAAAGAAATGGGCGCGGCATTTCTGGGCGGCTGCTGCGGTACAACACCGGAGCATATCGCCGCTCTGTCCTCGGCCCTGAAGGGCGGCGCACTATCATGACGGATATTCTCCGTGCTGCTTTCGATTCGCTAAGAGCCGCGGTCATCGAATACAGATGGGCGGGCTTTGCCGGTGTCACCGCTCTAATATCAATACTCTTATTTGCCAAAGCTCATAAGGCGGCCTCGCTTAACGCGAGGAGGCTCACCGTGCCGGAATATAAGGGTTCGGCCTTTCACATTCCTCACGGACTGGATCGATGGGACGCGCTTGCCGCCTTTGTCATAACCGCTGCATACGCCGTGGTTGCTTTCCTCGGACTCGGGCAGACTCACGGCCCGGAAAGCTTTACCGTTTTTGAAAACACGGGCGATTCCGCCGTTATTGAGCTTGAAGACAGGCAGAATATTACGCGTATGTGGTATTTTTGCGGCGTGAGGTCGGGTTCATATAATTTGGAGGTCTCGTCCGACGGTATCGTGTGGACTGATTCGGGGGAGATTAAACAGGAGTACGCGGACGTTCTCAAATGGAAAGAGGCTGAGCTTGAGATCCTTTCCGATGTTAAATATGTCCGGTTAACGGCGCTTTCAACAAAGATGTATCTGGGGGAGGTTGCCTTATTCGGCGCGGACGGTGCTCTCGTAATGATTTCCGGCCGGGGACCCGGGGCCTTTCTCACGGATGAACAAAGCGAGGTGCCCGAATCCTTCACCTTTAAAAACAGCGCGTATTTTGACGAGATCTACCATGTGCGAACCGCTTACGAACATATGGAGAATCTGTGGCCATACGAGATAACGCACCCACCGCTGGGGAAGATTATAATAGCGCTCGGCATCGCGATATTCGGCCTTAATCCGTTCGGCTGGCGTTTCATGGGCGTTTTCTTCGGCGTTCTGATGCTCCCGATAATGTACGTTTTCATAAAGCGCCTTTTCGGAAGACGTTCTATCGCCTGCTGCGGTACGATCATATTCGCTTTTGACTTCATGCACTTCGTGCAGACGCGCCTTGCAACGATAGACACATACGCGGTGTTTTTCATACTGCTGATGTTCTATTTCATGTATATTTACTTTACGCAGCCGCTCGACACACCTGCCGGAAAAACCACACTCCCTCTGTTTTTGTCCGGCCTGTTCTTCGGCTTGGGCGCGGCTTCAAAATGGACGGTGATATACGGGGGCGCCGGTCTTGCGCTGATTTGGCTGATACGCCAGATAATGCGCGCTTTATGGTACCGCAAAACCGGCGAAAGGGGATTTGCGGCCTATCTGATAAAAACCGTCTTTTTGTCCCTTGTGTTTTTTATAGCGCTGCCCGCGGCAATATATGTGTCCGCGTATATACCGTACGCTCTGGCTAAGGAAGCCGGAATATATTCAAAGGAATTTTTCCGTATTGTCCTGGACAATCAGATATACATGTACGATTACCACAGCGATCTGGTTTCCGCCCACCCGTACAGTTCCGTTTGGTGGCAGTGGATATTAGACGCGAGACCTATCCTGTATTATCTGGAAAACTTCGATGACGGCACAAAATCCGCATTCGGGGCTTTTGGAAATCCGCTTTTCTGGTGGACCGGGATTTTGGCGATCATCGCATGCGTATGGTCGGCCGTTAAACGAAAAAACGCGATCGCGCTGTTTATACTCATCGGCTTTTTATCCCAGCTGCTGCCCTGGGTCTTTGTAACAAGACTTACCTTTGCCTATCATTACTTCCCCAGCACCGTGTTTCTGGCTCTGGCTGTCTCGCTTATGTTTTACGAAATAGAAAAGGCCTGGGGGCGCGCCGGCCGGCTTGCGGCGATCGGCTTCACGGCGGCGGCGCTGGTTATGTTCGCGCTTTTCTATCCGGTGCTTACCGGGCTGCGGGCGAGCACGGCATACACAAACGGCTGGCTGCGCTGGTTTAACGGGAGCTATCCGTTCTGAGCCGCCGGTATAAAATTCACGTAAAGAGGGCATTAAATGACTTTTCTTGCCGATCAGCATGTACACAGTGATTTATCCGGCGACTGCTCCGTACCGATGAGAGAAATGGCCCGCGCTGCTGTTAAAAAAGGGGTCGACTGCCTGTGCTTTACGGATCATTGCGATCTTGAGGATTATCAGACAGGCGCTTATGACCCTGACTGCTTTGACGGAGCGGTAAGACGCGAGGCTTATGAAAACGCTCTTTTCAGTGTGGGCGGCGATATTGAGATATTGCTCGGACTCGAGCTGGGTGAATCGGCCCACAGGCCGGAGAAAACCGCGGAAATACTGGCTTGCGGCGGCTTTGATCTGATAATCGGGTCTATTCACAATCTGCGCGGGGATGTGGATTTTTACACCCGGCATTCAAGAAACCTTTTTATCTCAAAGGAGCAGTGCATGAAGCTGCTCGAACGCTACGTAAAGGAACATCTCGAGCTTGCCCGATTCGGGGGCTTTGATGTAATCGCGCATATAGGATATCCGCTGCGCTATATGAAAGACGCCGGATTTGACCTGACACTGGATGGATTTCGCGATGAGTTTGCCGAGATATTCCGCCTGCTTGCGGGATCCGGAAGGGGTATAGAAGTTAATACAGCGGGTGTGAGAAGGGGAATGGGCGAGGTCGCTCCGTCGCCGGAGTTAATAAGGCTCTTTCGAGACTGCGGCGGACAGATAGTGACGATAGGCAGCGATGCGCATACACGGGAAGATATAGCTGCCGACTTTTCATGGGGCGTGGATGCGCTTAAAGATGCGGGCTTTACGCATTACACCGTTTTCAGGGGCAGGAAGCCCGAATTTTACGAGCTTTAGGAGGAGTATAAAATGCTTGCCATAGCGAGCGATCACGGCGGCTTCGCCCTTAAAAGCGAAATCATCCGCCACCTTGAAGAACTTGGAGTCGAATACAGGGATTACGGGACTTTCACGGACGAGAGCGTAGATTACCCTGTCTACGCGGAAAAGGCAGCCCGCGCCGTTGTGTCGGGCGAGTGCGATAGGGGCATTGTTATATGCGGCACCGGCATCGGCGTGTCCATAGCCGCGAATAAAGTAAGGGGAATACGCTGCGCCCTGTGCTGCGATTCTTATTCAGCCGAGATGAGCCGCCAGCACAACAACTCGAACGTCCTTGCGCTGGGAGGCCGCGTTACGGGTCCGGGTCTGGCGCTTAAGATAGTTGATGTCTTTCTTAACACGGAGTTCTCGGGAGGAAGACACGCACGGCGCGTGGATCTGATAAGCGATATCGAAACCAGATAGAAAAGAGGGATAATATGGGCGCGGGTTCCGGGAGGATTTACCACGGGCGAAATCCGCTGCGTGCGCTGCTTAAGGTCCTGCTCTGGATAATAATCATCGCGGCGGCTCTGTTCGTATTTGCCTTTTTCTGGTTTAAAAGATATATAGTCTACACCGATGACGGTATCATCCTCGACGTACCGTTTCTGCATAGCAGTGAGCCGGTCGAGCAGTCGGACATGCAGGTGACTGAAGATGCTGAATAGTTTTTTTCGTGAAAACCCGCGCTTTGCGCTGTGCTTTTCAGGCGGAACTGACTCGTCTTATCTGCTGTACGCCGCGCTTAAGGCGGGGGTACAGGTTCACGCGTACTATGCTTATACGGAGCTGCAGCCCGAATTTGAAACGGAAGACGCGAAGCGGCTCGCCGGTGACCTCGGCGCTCCTCTCACGATTATAAGATACTCCGTGCTGTCATTACGCGAGGTTTCGGAAAACGGACCGCTGCGCTGCTATTTTTGCAAGCGCGCGATTTTACGGGAGATACGCTCCGCGGCATTAAAGGACGGCTTTTCCGTGCTGGCAGACGGCTGCAACGCGTCCGACGATCCCGCCGACAGGCCCGGAATGAGAGCCGCGGCCGAGTTTGAGGTGCGTTCCCCGCTCAGAGAAGCCGGACTGACAAAAGCGGAGGTGCGGCGCTTATCCCGCGAGGCCGGTCTTTTTACGGCGGACAAGCCGGCGTACTCCTGCCTTGCTACGCGCCTTGTAGGGGTCGGGCTTGACGCCGCGCTGCTGGGTCGGGTTGAGCGTGGTGAAAACAAGCTGATGGCACTCGGATTTACGGACTTCCGGCTGCGGACTGACGGCGTCGGAGCCTTCCTTGAGCTTCCTGCCGGGCAGCTTGAAAAGGCCGAGGGCATGAAAGACAGGCTTCAGACCCTGCTCGGAAATGATTTTTCCGGATTGAGTCTGCGGATACGCAAAAAAAGCGAATAGACAAATTATCTATCCTGCCTGCGGGAGGTACATATGAACAGCGACACCATTCTGGGTATACTGAAAGAACTTGAAAGCGGCGGCATAAGCGCCGAGGCAGCTTTTTCGAAGCTGCGCGTCCTGCCTTATGAGGACCTGGGATACGCGAATGTCGACCACCACAGGGCGATGAGCCAGGGGGCTCCGGAGGTAATACTGGGCGCCAGCAAAACGCCCGAGAGGCTGTACGGAATCGTTCGTTCCATGAAAAACGCCGGTACCCGCGATATATTGATAACACGCATCACTCCCCAGGGTTATGAAGCGATTAAAGACGATTTTAACGTGGAATATCACGCCGAAGCGAAGCTCGCCGTGGTTGACCGCAGCCGCGGGATTAAGCCCGAGGGTCTGGTGATCGTTGCCGGCGGAGGAACCGGAGACATACCTGTCTGCGAGGAGGCTGCCGTCACGGCGGAAGTACACGGAAGCCGTGTTACTAGGATGTACGATGTAGGCGTGGCCGGTATCCACAGACTGCTCAGCCGGCTTGATGAGTTTACTAAGGCAAGGGCCGTCGTTGCCGTCGCGGGTATGGAGGGTGCGCTTGCCTCCGTTATAGGCGGGCTCGTGTCCTGCCCGGTGATCGCTGTTCCCACAAGCGTGGGCTACGGCGCGAACTTCGGCGGACTTTCGGCGCTGCTCGCCATGCTCAATTCCTGCGCGGCCGGAGTATCGGTAGTGAATATCGATAACGGATTCGGCGCGGGTTATCTGGCCGATATGATTAACAAAGCAGGAAAGGCGCAATATGAAGATTCTGTATCTTGACTGCCCTATGGGCGCTTCCGGGGATATGCTGACCGCCGCGCTGGCGGGGCTTTTAGACGACGCGGATTCTTTTTTAGCTTCACTCAGCAGACTCGGGCTGCCCGGCGTCGAAGTGCTCGCGGAACGTGTGAGCGACAGGGGACTATCCGGATTGCGTTCCGCGGTTACGGTGCACGGCGAGGAAGAAGGCGCGCACGGGCATCATCACGAGCACGAACACTCCGACCTCGGTTCCGTCAGCAGCCTTATAGATTCCATGCCGATTTCTGACGGTGTTAAGCGCAGCGCGAAAGAAGTCTATTCGATTATTGCCGATGCCGAGTCAAAGGTGCACGGGAAACCGGTCGAGCTGGTCCATTTTCACGAGGTCGGCGCGCTAGACGCGGTGCTGGACATAACCGCGGTATGCCTGCTTATTGAAAAGCTTGCGCCGGATAAAATAGTTGCCTCCGCGCTTACAATGGGCTTCGGCGCCGTCAAATGCGCCCACGGTCTGCTTCCGGTTCCGGCTCCGGCCACAGCGGAGATTTTAAAGGGTGTTCTTGTAACCGGAGGCGATGTGGAAGGAGAGCTTACGACCCCTACAGGCGCGGCTCTCATTAAGCACTACGCAGTCTCATACGGAGCTATGCCTGAGATGCGACTGATCCGTCTTGCCAGAGGCTTCGGCAAAAAGGTCTTCGCGCAAAGAGCAAACTGCCTGACTGCTTACCTCGGCGAGGTGTCGGGAGGCGCAGCGGGAGTCGTCGCAGAGCTCAGCTGCAACATAGACGATATGACGGGCGAGACTCTCGGCGCTGCCTGCGATTTACTGCGCGCCGAGGGAGCGCTTGAGGTTTTTCTTACGCAGGTTCAGGGTAAAAAAGGACGGCCCGCGGTTTTGCTCACGCTGCTGTGCGCCGAGGAGGAAGCGGAGCGATTTGCCGGGCTGATGCTTGCCAACACATCGACTTTCGGCGTCAGAAGAAGCCTCTGTCAAAGGTATACGCTGGAGCGGCGGTTTATTCCGGTCCAAACGCGGTGGGGCAGCGTGCGAGTTAAGATGGGAACGGGTTACGGAGTAAGCAAGTCCAAGGCTGAGTTTGAAGACGCGCGACATGTCGCCGAAAAGGCGGGCGTAACGGTGGCTGAGGTTCTTCGAGAAGTCGACAGCCTCTTTAGGGAAAATCAATAAAGATACGAACAAAT
>JAAYBW010000010.1 GCA_012729975.1 Clostridiales bacterium | reverse complement strand
TACGGCAGCTGCTCCCTATTTCTCGGAAACAACCACGGAGACGCTATACGCACAGGCAGCTATAACAAGCTCTTCCGCCTTTACCCCACCTTCGGCGGACGCACCGTGCCCTTCGCGCTTGAAACGTCCGCAGCCGAGCTGACTGTTCACACACGCCACGGCGACGTAAGATTTACCTTCGCTGACGAAACCAAAATATACGCGCAGGGCGACCCGGGAATGGGCCTGCGGATAACGCGCGATGCGGGAGGATACGAAAGTCTCAAAAAGCGCAAAGACGGGGCCTGGGAGTCCCTGCCGCGATCGGCGGGCGCTTATCTTTTCAAGGGTCTGGAGGGCTCCGCCATTGATTTTTGCGACAATTGGAACTGGTATAAGCTCTCGAGCGGCGAATTTAACGGCAGCACCCGTATGGGTCCCGACGGCCGCTTCACTCTTGTGATCGAGGAATTTACATACTCCGCCGTCGTGCGCGACAAATATCCGACATACGCCGAGGCCAAGGCCTCAATGCAGTCCGAGTGGGACGCGTTTTTATCGAAAATGCCGCATTTTACGGAACCTTATGAGGAAAAACGCGAGCACTGCGCTTATATTCTCTGGTCATACCTGCTTGCTCCCACCGAGCTTACTCAGAAGCCCCTTATACTCATGTTCCCCGGCATTATGGCCTCCCAGTGGCAGCTTGTGCAAAACGCCGTAGCTTTGCAGGAGCACCCGGAGCTTTCGATCGATCTGCTTTTGGCTCCTATCGAGCGTCAGAGCAAAGAGGGCCAGCTTGCCGACTCGTATGACGACGCGAAGGTAGCCGCGAACGGCATAAAGCCGCCGATTTACGGCTGGGCGCTAAAGCAGATTATGCGGCACCATGATATAGCAAGCCAGTGGCCGCGCGATAAAATCCAAAGGCTTTACGAGGGCGCGGGACGCTGGGCGGACTGGTTTATGAATTACCGCGACGACGACGCGGATGGGATTCCGGCGCTGGAGCATCCCGCCGATACGGGCTTTGATGAGGTTACTCTTTTCAGAGACAGCCCGCAGATGGTTTCGCCCGACCTGCCCGCCTATCTGGTACTGGCCTTCGAAGCGCAGGGAGACCTCGCGAAAATCCTCGGCAGGCCCGAAGAGGAGATCGAGGGGTGGTATGAAAAGTCACGGACTCTGCTTCGTCTGATGCTTGAAAAAATGTGGGACGGCGAGCATTTTACGGGTCTTGTGCCCTATACCTTCGAGCCTGTCTTTTCCGGTTCCCTTGTCCATTACATACCGATCATACTCGCCGGGCGGCTGCCGGAGCATATAATCCGAAAGCTTGCCGCCGACCTTTCGGAGGAAGGTGCCCTGCTGAGCCCATACGGCCTTGCAACGGAGCGCATGTCGGACAGCGACTATTACGAAACACAGGGTGTGCAGATGGGCCGCGGCGGTATAGACCCGCCGGCCGAGCTTTTTGTCTGCACGGGTCTGTGGGACTCCGGCTGCGGAGATCTTGCGAAACTTATCGCGGCGCGCTACTGCACAAGGCTTAAAGACGGCGGGTTTTCTCATATAATCAGCCCGGTGACAGGCGTCGGAAGCCGGTTCTGGGGCTCCTGGTCACGCTGCGTATACACAATTCTCTGCCGAATGATCTCGGAATAACTGGGCAATATTACAATAATAAAAAGCGCCGATTAAGCGATAATACTGATGGGTGCTCAAGAAGGCACCTGATCTATAACTTAATATGGGAAGCAAGCAGGAACATTATTCTAGTAGGGAGATGATTTGGTTGAATCGATCTGTCTATGAACCCGTTATGATACGAGCTGTTTAGCAAATCCGTGATGGGGGATGGTTAAGTTGAACTATTCGATTTCCTTCCGAAAGAATAGATGACAGCATGCGAAGACAGGGGCTCTATTGCGAGCCCCTGTTCTTTATAGGACGAATCGGTATTACTTTGCGAACATGATTTTTTCGCTTTTAAACATTCTTGACATAAGCAGCACCAAAACAGCCGAATACACAAGGTTGCTTATATCGGCCGTAAGGATGCGCAGGGGCTCGTT
>JAAYBW010000078.1 GCA_012729975.1 Clostridiales bacterium | reverse complement strand
GTATAGCGGGCTGCTGGGCCGCTATCAGCGCCGCGAGGCAGGGTGTTCGGGTCGCGCTGCTTGAAAAGGGCGACGTCGAGCGAAGCGGCTCGGGCGGACCCGGCTGCGACCACTGGTGCAACGCGCCTGCCAATCCCCTCTCGCGGGTTGATCCGGACGAGTGGGCGGTGCGAATGGCCGACCATCCGTACAGCAACGGTATCGGCGTTCAGATCCAATGCAGGGAAAACTATGACACACTGCTTGAATTGGAGCAGATGGGCGGGAAGATCCGCGATACCGAAGACGAGTATGTCGGCGCGGAAGGTCGCGACGAGAAAACAAAGTTCATGATCTCTCCGCGCTACGGCACCAATCCCAGCTATCTGCCCGATCCCCATGTCGGAGAACCGGGCTTCAATCCTCCCGAAAAGCGCAACAACGTCGTCATTCGTATCTGGGGCACTACATTTAAACCCGCTCTCAAAAAAGAATGCAAAAGGCTCGGCGTGCAGATATTCGACCGCGTTATGGGAACGAGCCTGCTCAATGAAAACGGCGTACAGGGAGCACGCATTGTGGGCGCTACCGGCCTTCACAGCCGTACCGGCGAGTTCCTTATTATCCGCGCGAAGGCCGTTATCCTCGCGGCCGCCGGCGGGGGATCGCTGTGGCTGATGAGCATGGAACACGGCGGCTACTCCAACATGCATTCACGAAATGAGAGCAGCGACGGCACGGTTATGGCGTGGAGAGCCGGCGCCGCGCTCACCTTGATGGAAAAAACCAGTATCACCAGCATCGCAACCGGCCTCAAGCATAAATGGTATACAGGCGCCGGAGACGCAAGCTACGAAAACGTGCCGCTTGTCGACGCAAACGGAAAACGGATTCCCTATCCGATACAGGGCTGGGAGGATGCCGGCGCGATGATGCCCGCCCCGGGTGTCCAGGAAAAGATCCGCCAGGGAATTATGAGCGGAGAATATGAGCTCCCGATTTACGGAGACTTCCCGGCAATGTCTGATGTCGAGAGGCGCGCTACCTGGAATCTCATGCTGACCGAGGAGTCCACAACCAAAATCATGGTAGACACATTAAAAGACGGCGGATGCGACCTCAGCCGCGATCAGCTCATGTCTTACAAATACATTGAAGGTCAAAGCCTGCCCCAGTGGCGCAGCACAGGAAGCAGCGGCAGTGTGCTGGTAGACTGGGATTTAAAAACGACGGTCGATGGGCTGTACGCTGCCGGATCACAGATGTTCTCCCCGGAAGACCACAGCTTCTGCGCCGCGACGGGACGTTACGCGGGCCGCAAAGCCGCCGCCTATGTAAAAGAAGTCAGTGAAGGCAAGATAAGCCGCGAGCAGATCGAGAAGGAGAAAAACCGCATTTTCGCGCCGACAAAGCGCACAAACGGTATCGAGTGGAAGGAGCTGCACAACGGCCTCACCCGCGCCATGCAGTATTTCGTAAGCGAATTTATAACAGAGCGCCTGCTTAAGATGGGCCTCGAGGAGATAGAGAGAATAGAGTCGGAAGCGGTTCCGAGGCTGTTCGCCCTTGACCCGCACAAGCTGATGAGGTCGGTTGAGGATCTTAGCATGATCGAGCACGCTAAGATCATTATCCGGGCTATGCTTGCACGCAAAGCCAGCAGCAGGTCTCTGGGCCTTAATCGCATCGATTATCCCGAAATGGACCCGCCCGAATGGAACAAGTTCCTGACGGTTAAGCAGGAAAACGGCGAGGTTAAGTTCGGCGAGCTTCCGCAGCGCTTCTACGGGAACATGAAGGAGCAGTACGAGGCTCACAACAAGGACTACACCGGCGTATACACGCCGAATAACTGATTGAGATTGGAGGAGTAACGGTGTCTGAACAGAAAGTATATGCTATTCCCAACGTTCAAACTCCCAATATGCCGGTGATAATTAATCCGGATGTGTGCATCGCGTGTTATAAATGCGTGCAGATATGCCCCGTCGACGTATT
>JAAYBW010000009.1 GCA_012729975.1 Clostridiales bacterium | reverse complement strand
AATGATCCGATCACGCCGATCTCTTATATTCTTATCTGTTTAAAGAAACCCTTACTATTTCCTTCAATACAGGCAAAACGTCTTTTTCAAACCACGGGTTTCGTTTCAGCCATCCTATGTTAAGCGGCGAAGGATGAACCAGTGGGAAATATTCCGGCAAATAGGATTTATAATTTTTTATTGTTTCGGTTAAGTCTTTCTTTCTTCGTTTATCCAGATAGTATGCCTGAGCGTAATTTCCGATCAGAAGCATCGTTTCAATATTCGGCATTCCTTCAAGCAATAACGGATGCCACTTTTCAGCGAATCCTTTTCGCGGCGGAATATCGCCGTGTCCGGCTTTGCCGGGATAATAGAAATCCATAGGTATTTGAGCTATAAGGTCCGTTTCATAAAATTCCGCGCGTGAGAGCCCCATCCATTCCCGCAGACGGTCACCGCTTAAATCATTCCAAAACAATTGGGTTTCTTCGGCTTTTCGCCCGGGCGCCTGCCCGACGATGGCAATACGGGCGGCTTCGGATGCTTTAAAAAGAGGGGAGATGCCCCTGCTTGTATAGCATTCGTTCATAGCGTCAGCCATTATTTCATTTTTGATCTCTTCAAATTTCGTCATATTTAAACATCCGTTTATTATTCAGTCAATCTTAATCAGATTTCTTTACAGACATCTACCCAGGCCTTAAAAGCCGAGTAACGGACCAGTTCATCCAGAGTTAATTCAACGACGCTGTTTTCACTGCCCGCTCCCGGATATACCACTTCATTTTGCTTTAAGGAAACGTCAAGATAGATTTGAGCCTCGGGTTTTACGGCAAACGGGCATACACCGCCCGGATCATGTCCTATATATTCTTCCAGCAGCTCTCCGGGAATCATCCTGGATTTTTGAAGAAACGCGGCTTTATATTTTTGATTGTCAATCCTGGCGTTTCCCGCCGCGACAATCACTACCGGCTGCTCACCAACAAGGAAGCACATCGATTTCGCTATCTGCCTGACATCGCATCCGATCGCTTCCGCGGCCAGCTGAACCGTCGCGCTGGACTGCTTAAATACTTTCACACGCTCGACCAAATCAAAGTCCTCAAAGTATTTCTTTACGTTTTCATATGACATTTCTCTTCCACCCCGGTAATATTTCTCTGAGTGACTTAACTTTCCTTGATAAAAAACGCGGCTGTAAAAAGAGGCGGGGCTGAAAGATCCGCCTCGGTTTCGCTTGTATGTTTTTCAGTCATCTAAAAATCTTTTGAGCACCAGAGGATCTTCCTGCCTGTATTTCTCCTCGTATTCTATAACATGGAACGAAAACAGAAGTCTTTCTCTGAGCAGGCCGTTTTCAAGGCTCTGTCCTATAAGCTCCTCAATTTTCTTGATTTTATAATAAAGAGTGTTTCTGTGTATATACATAAGCTTTGCCGTTTTTGCCGTATTGCAGTTGTTATTGAGATATAAATACAAAGTTTCGGTCAGATCGGTTCCGTATTTCTTGTCATAGCGCTCTATTGTTATCAGAGCCGGATGACAAAGATATATCAAATTCCCGCTGTGATAATCGTTATGTACCGCGTCCGCGCAAAGATCTATGGCATGGTATATGCTGACTTCCTCATAATAGAATATCCGCTCATCCGGATTCGTACGAAATACCTTGCCTAAACGCACGGTTGCCTTGGTCTGCACATAAATGGGATGCAGTGATGTAAGCCATTTCGAATAGTTTCCTATCGCCATGTACGCGTCATAGAATCTTAGAATCTCCATAAGCTTTTCCCGGTCGAACTCCAGTTTCGCGTTATGGCTTGTTTTTTTTGCGAGTATTATAATGTCGTTTTTATAAACGGTAATACAGCTCTGCGGGAATATCTGCTCTATCTGGCTGATAGCGTAATTCCACGGAATTGCTTTTTCGCGCTCTTCAAAAGACACTACAAGCGTATGATAATATTTAAATGTCATAGCCGGAATAAGTCTCTGTCTATGCTCGAGTTCCTCCCGGTCCATAAGTCTGCGTTCGATAAGATCCGCGACAAACGCCGCTATCTCGGAATTAACCATATACCGGCTTGTTGTGGTGCTCAGAAAATAGCGCTGTACATATTGGGCCAGGTCGGTTGCGAGGCATGAATAATACTCCTCGGCATCGGGGCCGGGCAGGGTGACGACCACACGCGCGACAAGATTGCCGTTGTAATAGATACGCCTGATTATAGTGCGGTTGCCGGTACATAAGGACACATATTCCAATTGAGGAGCATACGGATTGGGCAAACGCATTTCCTCCTCAACCAAAGCGCATACACTTTCATAGGAAAGAAAGCCGTTTTTCACCAGCTCCTGCAAAAAGACGTCCTTAAAACCCTCAGGTACGCAGCCCGCGAGCATCTTAAAGCCCATATTCAGTATAACGACCGGATTATTGAGCATTTCATAACCCTTTTCGGCCAGCTTTTGCAATCCCTTTTCCGAATGAGTTTCCAAAAGCTCGTTCGTCCACCTGATGTAACCGTTAAGCGCCTGCTGTACTTTATTGTAAAGCGGTATAAGCGGGAGCGAGAAAACAAAGACATTCGCGTTCTTCTGGTTTAAAAGAGGATTCAATTCCTCCGAATCACCGGCGCTCATCAACGTGACGATACTCTCGTCGGGAAGGCGCTTATATGCCTCCAGTACGGATTCAGGGCTTCCTATATACAAATATTTAGCTGACAGCTCGGTGTCCTCGTCAAGCAGCAGTATTCCCTCCAGGCCTTCAAGTCTCATACTGACGGTATTGGAGCGAATCAGGTGCGAACGAATCGGATATAGCAGGATCGGTACGGTTAGTATTGTGTTTCACCTCCTGAATACGCGGGAAAGCCGGAATATAATCCACTGCCCCGCATTGTGCATAGTGCAGGATTATACTGAGCGTACGCGCAGATCGCCGATGCTCAACTCGCCGGGCTGTTTGACTATATACTCTTTGATTATGTCTTATTTTAATCTTATCTTAATCAAAATGCAATCAGCATCGGCAGTTAAGACGCAGATTCGGATTAAATTTCGTTTGTGCACTGTGCACATATATCATCGTCATAGATATGTTCATACTACATGATGTAATATCCGGCGGCTCGTTGTTATAATTGACCTGAACAGCACAGGCAGGATTCCTTCAATAAATAATTACACATAAAGCATGAATAAACTACCAACACCAAAAGGAAGTGAAGCCTTGAGTATACGAAAATGCGCCGAAAACAATACGGCATTCCGGCGTCTGAACGATGTTTATCGGAACCGGGAGAAGGAACTGCTGATTTTTCGCGAAAACGGAGGGAAGGTCGTCGGAGAGATTGGCTGCGATGTCCCCGATGAGCTGGTAATAGCCGCGGGAATGCTTCCGGTACGTATTTACGCCGACCGGGAGAGTTCGCTGGAAGAGGCGGACAAATATCTTGAATTATCGTTTGATCCCGTTATAAAGGCTCAGTTTGAAAAGCTGGTCAACGGTTCGTACAACGACTTAATTGACTTTCTGGCGGTTTCCAACTCCACCGACGTAATAATACGGACTTATCTGTACCTCCGGGAAATAAAGAGAATCGAGCCGGATAAGCTTCTGCCCCCCGTTGAATTTATTGACTGGCTTTTTACGCGCAAGCCAATGTATAAAACGCAGAACGAAAAAACCGTTAAGCGCTTTTGGGAAACGCTCGAAGAATGGTCGGGCAGAAAGATTACTCAGGAGGATTTTATTGCGGCCGCCGAAATATGCAATAAAGACCGGGCCGCGCTAAGAAGGATATCGGAGCTACGCCGCGCGCACAAGCCCCGCATTACCGGCAGCGAAGCGCTTGTTATCATCGGATCCGCTTTTTTCATGCACCGGAGCGAACACGCGGAGCTTGTTTCACAGCTTGCGGATGACGCGAAAAGCTGGCCGGAAGCGGAAGGCGTCAGATTGTTTTTAACGGGCAGCGCGCAGGAGTCTGCAGAACTGTATACGCTGATTGAAAAATCGGGCGCCGTGGTCGTCGGAGAAGACCACGACTGGGGCGACAGGTTTTCAAGCAGAGACTGTAATCTTTCTTACCCGCCCCTGCAATCGATAGTCGATTGTTATATGCTCAGGGACTTCAGTTCTAAAAAAGCGTTGGTATCCGAGCGTGTTAAGACTCTTGACGAGGCTGTGGACGCTTCCGGCGCCCGGGGCGTGATCTTTTATATAAACGCTTACGAGGAAGCCGCTTCCTGGGATTATCCGTCTGAGAAAAAGTCTCTTGAGTCGCGCGGCATATTAACGAAAGCTTTCGTAAAAATGTCTTATCCGGTTTCCGCAAATGTCGGGCTGGAAGACAAAATCAGGGAGTTTACAAAAGCATTGGGGGGGGTGTAAGCACAATGAACGAGAGAAAAAATGCAGCCAACGAACCGCCGCGCGCCCGAAAATCGTTAAAAGCCACCGCTGTTGTCAGTTCATATCAGAAGGAATGGTTTACCGGTTTAAGAGCCAGAGTCGAAGCCGGGGAGGACTTTGCCTACCTTAACGCGGACGTGCCAATGGAAATACTAAGGGCTATGGATATACCGTTCGTAGTAAACCAGTGGTGGGCGGCTATCTGCTCGGCAAAGCGAATGGCGCCGAAGTATTACGGGCTTTTAAAAGAAGCCGGTTACCGGGATGATCTGTGCTCCTATTGCGCTACTGCTTTAGCGGAAAGCTTAGATCCCGACGATAAACTCAGCGGTCCCTGGGGCGGCCTGCCGAATCCCACTATTGCCATAACCCGTCTCACATGCGACTGTCAAAGCAAAATTTTCGAGCTTTTTGCCGCTAATCACGGCGCCGAGCTCTATGTTATGGAAAACACAGTACCGAGAAGTACACCGTCAAAATGGTGGGAGCTTGCCCCCGACAGGTGGGAGGATCTGTACGACAAAGACAGACTTGACTCTGCCGTAGAGGATCTTAGAGAGCTTATCGCGTTTCTTGAGACAAAAACAGGTAAAAAGTTTGATATGAAAAAATTCATAGAGGTTATGGAGCTGGTAAACGAGCAGGAGTACTGGTACAAGAAGACCAGAGACCTGATAGCCGAAACGCGGCCCGCTCCGGTAACGGTGGTAGATACGATAAACGCCGTTATGCCCGCGCAGTGGCAGAGAGGCACAAGGTGGGCCGCGGACCATGCCGGAAGCCTTTACGAGGAAATTAAGGCTCTGGCAGACGAGGGACGCTTCGCTGTTCCGAACGAGAAGCACCGGCTTATGTGGCTGGGCCGCGGGATCTGGCACGATCTGGCGTTTTATCAGAGATTCGAAGAGAAATACGGCGCGGTTTTTGTTTGGAGCATGTATCTGGCGATGGGCGCGGACGCCTACATACGCAATAACGTACAGTCTGATCCCCTGCGTGCGCTCGCTTCCAGATATATCGGGATGGAAGACTTCCTGCACATGCCGCCATGGAATTCGGAGTGGTTCCTGAGCGAAGCGCGCCGCAATCATATCGACGGAGTTGTTTATATGGTCCCGGAAAACTGTATGCAGGCGGTCGAGGGCTCGTATTTTATTAAAAAGATTATGGAAGACGCCGGTATTCCCGTTCTCATTTTCAAAGCGGATCCCGTAGACGCCAGAGAGTGGAATCGCGAGACGATGACGGGACTGGTAGAAGACTTTATTGAAACAAGAATCATTATGGGAGGTAATAAGTAATGGGTAAAGGTCCTTTCACCGGAATAAAAGTGCTTGACTTCACGCAGTTTGAGGCCGGAACAGCCTGTACGGAGACGCTGGCATGGCTCGGCGCGGAAGTTTGGAAGGTTGAGCGCCCGACAACCGGGGAATTGGGACGTCATTCCGTGGCAAACCCTGATAAGGACTCGGTCGGCTTCGTTATCATGAATATGAATAAGAAGTCCATAACCTGCAACCTTAAGTCTGCCGAGGGAATGGCCGTTATCAAGCGTCTTGTCGAGAAAGCCGACGTTGTAGTGGAAAACATGGGGCCCGGTTCCATTGAACGCCTCGGCCTCGGTTATGAAGACTGCAAAAAAATCAATGACAAGATAATCTTCGCTTCCATTAAGGGCTTCGCGCTTGATAGTCCTTACGCGAACTATCCCGCGTTTGACCCCATAGCGACACATACCGGCGGCCTGGTCGCGGCGACCGGCCTTCCCGAGCAGCCGATTAAGGCCGGCGTCAGCGTCGCCGATTCCGGAAGCGGAATTATCTGCGCGATGTCTATTGCGGCCGCACTCTATCAGCGGGAAACGCAGGGTGTGGGCCAGCGCATCGATGTGGCGATGCAGGACTTTATAATAGGTTTATCCCGAGCCGGCTGGGAGCCGTTTTATGACACGGGCAAGCCTCCGCGCCGCGTAGGAAACGGTATGCCTCTGGAAGATGTCGGCCCGTCCAATACATATCCCTGCAAGCCCTTCGGGCCAAACGACTACGTGCATATATACTGCTCCAGACATCCGGGCAGCAAGCAGTTTGAAAACCTGTGCAGAATAATCGGCCGCGAGGATCTTTTAAGCGACGAACGTTTTTCCACACCCCGGTCGCGCTTTGAGTACAGGCACATCCTCGACCCGATCATCGCGGAATGGACCTCAAGGCACGAGAAAAAAGAAGCGATGGATATCCTTGCGCAAAACGACATACCCGCAGGCGCTCTTTTGGATACCGCGGATATTACCAATGATCCTCAGTATCTTGAGCGCGGAATGATTGTGGAGGTGGAGCATAAGGAGCTCGGAAAATTAAAAATTCCCGGATTTGCTCCGAGAATGTCTGAAAATCATGTGGAATATAAGGTTTCCCCCGCCCTGGGAGAAAACAACGATGAAATATACCGCGGTATTCTCGGTCTGACAGACGAGGAAATGGAAAAGCTGAAAAATGCTAAAGTAATCTGATCCGACTGATTCGCAGAGCCCCGATCAAAGCCCAAACGGGCTGTCTTATGCCCGAAATAATATTTGAAAAGGAGAATTTGCAGTGAAAAAGGTTTTAGCATTTGTATTTGTGCTGGTAATGATTCTGTCGCTTGCGGCATGTGACAAAACGCCAGCCCCACAGGAAACCGGCTCTCCGGCAGATACCGCAGCTCCTGCTACGCAAAAGCCCACCACGCCCGGCTCGTCAACGCCCGCCGAGGAAACGCAGCGGCCTATAGAAACGCTGGTAGTCGCCCACAAAGGAGACCCCACAAGCCTCTGCCACCTGACGGTGACGTTCGGAAGCGCCAACGGTCCTATTGACTGCTTCATTTATGACCGGCTTCTGGACTACAACGCCGAGACAAATGATGTCGAGCCGATGCTCGCGACCAAGTGGGAGTTTATTGACGACACGCATATCAAATTTACTCTCAGAGACGATGTAGTTGCCCACGACGGATCCCCTTTCACAGCCAGCGACGTAATCTATACGCTCAAAACAGGTCAGGATTCCGGAAAGCTTGCTAACTACTACGGGAACTTTGATTTGGCCGGCTGTGAGGCTGTAGACGATAAAACCGTCATTATCGCGACAAAAAGCCTGGATCCCTTCGCGCTCTATAACCTGTCGAACATTCCTCTCGGAATGGTTGTTGAAGAAGCTGTAACGAACAGCGGCACAATTGAAGATCAAAATCTTCTGCCCGACGCCGGAACCGGTCCCTACAAGGTCGTCGAATGGATAACCGGCTCTGCCATTAAGCTCGAACGCAATGAAAATTATTGGGGAGAAACCCCATACTACGATTTTGTTGAGATACGCATTATCACAGACGCTTCTTCCCGTGTAATGAACCTTGAATCGGGCACCGTCGACGTCGCGCTTGACCCCGCGACCGCGCAGGTCGAGCTGTTTGAAGGCAATGATGACTTCCAGATCATAAATTATCCGACATCGCAGATAACGACAATGTATTTTAACTGCACAACGGAACCGTTCAATGATGTTAAGGTCCGGCAGGCTATCGCCCTGGCGCTTGATTACGAATCCATTCTTGAGGTTGCCGCCAGTGCCTACGGCACCACAACCGACAGCGTTTTCTCCAAAGCCAACAGCGCTTATGCCCCTTATGACGGATCATCTGAAAACTACTTCCATTATGATGTAGACGCCGCCAGAGCCTTATTGGCGGAATCCAATTACCCCAACGGGTTCACGTTTGAACTGCTGTACATGGAGGGCGCGACCTTCCAGGCCTCCGCGGAGCTCATTCAGAATCAGCTTTCACAGATAGGCATTAAGGTAGTCCCGGTACCTACCGCTTCCACGGCTTTCTACGAACTGCTCAGCGCGGGCAATTTCCAGGCGGATATAGTCAACAGTTCAAACCCCGACCCCGCCATCCAGGTTAAATTTTTCGACCACCGCGTTTCATTCGCAGATGTGCGCGGAGGCACCGGCTGGCAGGGCCCGGCAGAGCTTGACGCTCTCATCGATCAGGCCAAGTCTACGATTGACAAAACCGAGAGTTTGAAACTCTATGCCAAGATTCAGGCGATAATAAACGCAAACTGCCCGGGTATTCCTCTATATTCCCCGAATAAAACCTGCCTGGCCGATTCGGACATCTTGGGCATCAGACTCACGGAGTTCAACGACATAGACTTATCCAAAGCGTACCGCGGCTGAATATTTCAGTAAAAACCGCGATACCCGGCACTGCCGGATGCATCCCCGAAGGCACCGGTGCCTTCGGGGATGCCCGGAGCGAAATCCGGCTGCATTTATATCCGCGGCAGATGCCGAAATACTGTCTTAGGAGCGCAAAGATATGCTTAAGTATATAATAAAGCGCCTCATATGGATGATACCGGTTATTTTGGGAGTCCTGTGCATCGTATTCATTTTGTCGGAAATAACGCCGGGCGACCCGGTCGACGCTGTTGTGGGATACGATGCACCTGCCGAGGTAAGGGAGGCCATGAAAGAAGAAATGGGTCTCAACAAGCCGGTTATAGTCAGATTCATAATATATGTTTGGAAAATCGTAACCAGGGGCGATCTGGGAAAGTCCTATGCGTCGGGACAGCCCGTTCTTAAAGAGCTGTTGGCACGCTTTCCGAATACTTTGATTCTTACTTTCGCATCTATAATTGTCGCTTTAATAATAGCCATACCCTTGGGGCTTATATCGGCGGTAAAGCAATATTCGATCATTGACAACGCATCCATGGCTCTTGCTCTTTTCGGCGTTTCAATACCGCAATTCTGGTTCGCTCTTTTGACCCTTCTGGTATTCGCAGTCAAATTGAAATGGCTGCCCGCAAGCGGTATTGAAGGTTTTTCCGGATGGGTTCTCCCGGTCGCGATGATCGGAATAGCCAATGTGGGAAACCTCGCGCGAACAACGCGCTCAAGCATGCTTGAGGTCGTCAGGCAGGATTACATCAGAACCGCCCGGGCAAAAGGCCAGAATGAAGTTGTTGTAATTGTAATACACGGGCTAAGGAATGCTTTAATACCGGTTATAGCAAATGTCGGCAACACGATAGGAGTATCGCTGGGCGGAGCGATCATCGCCGAAAGTATTTTTTCTATTTCCGGCGTCGGAAAGTATATGCTCGACTCGATAAACCAGCGAAATTGGCCGTCGGTGCAGGGAGGAATTATTCTTTTGGCACTTGCTTTCAGTATTACCATGCTGATCATGGATCTGCTTTATACTCTCATCGATCCCCGGCTTAAGTCCGAGTTCAGGTCAAAGAACCGCATAAAGGTCAAAAAGAAAACCACTCGGGAGGCGGCGTAAATTATGGCTAAATTATACACGCCGGCTATGGCCGCTATAGACAGAAAACGAGCAAAGCACAAAGGCCCCGTTAAACAGTCTACTCCCGCGCGCGAGGCCTGGAAGCGTTTAAAGCGAAACAGGCTTGCTATCGTCGGAATGGTTATTCTCATCCTGCTGATACTGACGGCGGTTTTTGCCGATGTTCTTGCTCCTTATGAATTTGATGAGCAGATGCTCAAGGAACGAAACCAAACGCCCTCCCGGGCTCATCTGATGGGAACGGATAACTACGGCAGGGACATATTAAGCCGCGTTATTTTCGGTGCTAGAATATCTCTTCCTATAGGTTTTTTAAGTGTTATTATCGCGTTCGCTGTCGGAGGCACCCTCGGAGCCATAGCCGCTTTTAACGGCGGCAAGGTGGACAACTACATAATGCGAATAATGGATATCTTCCAGTCCATACCTCCGATGCTGATGGCGATCGCCATAGCGGCGTCGCTCGGCAACGGCGCAGTGAACCTTGTACTGGCAATATCAATAAGCACAATGCCCGCGAGATCACGTATCGTTCGGGCCGCCATACTTACAGTCAAGCAAAACGACTACATAGAGTCAGCCAGAGCGATGGGCGCGAGCAGCAGAAGGCAGCTTATCAAGTATATGCTCCCCAATGCTATCGGCACGATTCTCACAAGCTTTACTTTCAGTGTTGCCACCGCAATACTGACCGTGTCCTCATTGAGTTATATAGGTCTGGGAATAACCGCGCCCACGCCCGAGTGGGGTTCCATGCTGTCGGCAGGCAAGGAGTTTATGCGGCAGGCCCCGCACGTCCTGATTTTCCCCGGGCTTATGATTATGATCACGGTGCTTGCTCTCAATCTTTTCGGCGACGGACTGCGCGATGCGCTTGATCCTCGCCTGCAGTAAGGGAGGAGCGAGCATGACAGCCCTGGAAATAAAAAATCTGGTAGTCCACTACGAAACGCCCGAAGGCGTTGCCGAAGCGGTAAACAACGTCAGTCTGTCTATATCTTCCGGCGAAACGCTCGGACTTGTCGGAGAGACCGGAGCGGGAAAAACAACGATAGCCCTTACCATTATGGGGCTTCTTCCCAGACCCGCGGGGCGTGTAATAAAAGGAGAAATTCTCGTCAACGGCGAAAACGTTGTTGAGACATCGCGCAGGAAGCGTAAATTACACAGCAAGGACAAAATGCTCAGGAAGCTTCGCGGCAGCAGCATGGGCATGATCTTTCAGGATCCCATGTCCGCGCTAAACCCGGTCATGCGCGTAGGTGACCAGATAACCGAGGTAATCAGGCTTCACGGCAATATGTCAAGATCCCAGTCCGTCAAAAGGGCTAAGGAAATGATGGAATTGGTCGGAATATCAAGCGTTCGCTACAATGACTATCCTCATGAATTCTCAGGAGGAATGAAACAGCGCATTGTAATCGCAATGGCGCTTGCCTGCAACCCCGGCGTGCTCATTGCCGATGAACCCACAACCGCCTTGGATGTCACGATTCAGGCGCAGGTTCTGGAGCTTATGAACGAGCTTAAGCGCAAGTTCAACACAGCGCTTTTAATGATAACTCATGATCTCGGCGTTGTCGCGGATATCTGTGACAAGTGCGCGGTTTTGTACGCCGGCGAAATTATGGAGTACGGTACTGTCGAGCATATATTCAATAACCCCAGGCACCCGTACACTCTTGCGCTTTTTAACGCGCTGCCGAGCCTTGACAAGGATGTCGAGCGTCTTAAATCAATATCCGGCCTTATGAGCGACAATATGAACCTTCCGACTTACTGCACTTTTTACGAGAGGTGTGATAAACGCTGTCAAAGGTGCTCGGAGGGCGACCCCGTGCTGACACAGATTGAGCCCGGTCATTTCGTAAAATGCTTTCATTTAGCGCAGGAACAGGAAGATAAAGCGAATACCCCGGCTTCGGAGGTACTGTTAAATGAATGAGATTCTGCAGGTAAAAAATCTTAAGAAGTACTTTCCGGCCGCCGGCGGAACACTGCACGCGGTTGACGATGTCACGCTATCGATAAACTATGGCGAGACAATGGGAGTTGTCGGTGAATCGGGCTGCGGCAAATCAACTCTCGGAAAAACGATTTTGCGGCTCATTCAGCCCACGGCGGGCGAAATTCTGTTTGAGGGTCAGGATATTACCTTTATAGACCAAAAGAAGTTTAAGGCTCTGCGTCCGAAAATGCAGATGATTTTCCAGGATCCCATGTCCTCGCTGAATCCGAGAATGAGCGTAAGTCAGCAGATAGCGGAACCTCTTTGCATTTTTAAAGTGTTTGACAGCAGGGAGGCGCTCTATAATCGGGTTTTGGAGTTAATGGACACGGTCGGACTTGCGCGTCGATATTTTGATACTTACCCCCACGAGCTGGACGGCGGGCGCCGCCAGAGAATCGGAATCGCACGTGCCCTGGCTCTCAATCCCAAGCTGATAATCTGCGACGAACCGGTCTCCGCGCTCGATGTTCTGATTCAGGCCCAGATACTCAATCTACTGCAGGACCTGCAAAAGGAACACGGCCTGTCTTACATGTTTATTACGCATAACCTGTCGGTTGTCAAACATATCTCAAATACAATATGCGTAATGTATTTAGGTCAGATAGTGGAGCTGTGCAATACAAAGGAGCTTTTCGGCAAGACGCTCCACCCTTACACACAAGCGCTTTTATCCGCTATACCGATACCTTCGCTTAAAAACCGCAGGGAAAAGATGCTGCTCAAGGGAGAGCTCTCTTCCCCTGTCAATCCGAAAGACGCCTGCCGTTTCGCCCCGCGCTGCCCGTACGCCAAAGAGGCATGCCATAACAGCTCTCCGGAGCTTGTTGATGTCGGCGGCAGCCATAAAGTGGCCTGCCATTTCGTAAAGGAAATAAACGGCATATAAGCGAAACCAAATCGTCTTCGTATACCGAAAAAAACGGCGTGCAGTTAACCGCGGACTTATGTCCGCTGAAACTGCACGCTTTAGTCTGTATGTGATACCGGAACGATTACAACTCGGAGATCTCCCAAACAAACGCGGCGGTTTCGCTTATATTAATGTCATCAGGCTCGATTTCTATGGACCTCGCCTTCATAGGAGCGGCGAGGCAATCCTCGGCCACATTGTACCTCGTGCCGGAGTAAAAATTCAGCTCGCCCCAGTTGTAGTCGATGGACAGGAGGTCTTTGAGCGCCACTCCGGATGCCTTACAGAGAATCTCCGCTTTGCGCCCGGCATTTTCCGCTGCGGAGCGCAGTACTTCTTCATAAACGGCAGCAGTTTCCTTTACGGTGAATGCGACATTCAGCTGCGGATGCGCCGGGCAGGACCCTACCGCCGAAAGCGTCTTTGAAAGACGGACGGAATCAAAATCAAACTCCGCCTTCAGATTGTGCGTGACAATATAACCTTTGAAGACACGCTTGAAGCTGCCGTCCTTATGGAGTTCATCATCATATTCGGTGCGTACATTGAAGTTTGTTGTCTTAACGGCGTCTTTTTCAAAATCCGCGCCTGAAAGGGCTTTGTTTAAAAGTTCAATACTCTCCGCTGCAGTCTCCATAGCCTCTTCGTAATTCATGCTGCGCGACTCCAGCGCCATGGACAGCACAACGTAATCGGGCCTTAACGAAACTTTTCCGATACCTTTGACCGTTATTGTTCTCGGCATATTATCTGCCCCCTTCCGCAAGCACTGCGTAAAATATAACCGCACTCATAATAAGTTGATTATAACACTGTTTAAATCAATCTTTAAGTAATACTTGCAGATTGAGCGTTCATATGGCGCAGTAACGCAAATCAGGAATCCGATCTTTTGATTTCACTTATCACCGCTGATTAATAAATAATCACCGTTCTTCAATTGAACCACGTCTGCCCGCAGCGCCCGTCCCAGCTGGACTGTAATGCTCTTTTGTTCTTCCTCTTCTTTAATAAGCAAGGTCAGGGGATCGCCGCTTATGACTCTATTTTCGTCAGCCGTAATATAAACAAGTATATTCTTACCCATATCATCCTCCAAGCGATGTCTTCATAATGCGTTTGATTTTTCGGCTGTTTTCAAGAATCGGCGTATTGATAATCGCTTTGATCAGTTTCTCCGAATCGTTAACGATGGGAACAAATGCGATTACCACCTTTCCGGTTGAAAAGCTCCGGTGCACAAATTTATACCTCTTCACACCAAGCGTTCTTACTGCCTCAAACAGGATGGCTTGTCTCTGTCCGGAATTTTCAAGCGTTACCCGACTGTTTGGGTCAGACGGCTCGAGCACTGCGGCGATACCCTCATTGATAAACAGTTCACGGCTGCGGTCTGTTCCGAGATAATTGGTAACAAATATATCGTCAACATAAAGCTCTGAGCCTCTGACATTGATTTTACCTGTTGTTACATTACAAATGTGGCCTATGTTTTTCCCTTTGGTGAAACGATAGCAGAGGTATATAACCGCCAGCCCCGCAATCAGGCCTAATATCACGTTGACAATCATTTCGGGACAATTTACTGCTCTCATGGCAAGCACGGTCAGAAACGCCGTAACCAGCGAAATATAATTTCTTGATTCAAAGGTTTTCGCTATACCGTCGATATAAGCTTCTCCTCTGCGCACAAATTCGGTATGTTCGAGCTTTTCCAGACTTTCGCACTCTGCAGTTCTTACTTCTCGAAACTGCTGAACGGCTAAGGCTAAAAAGGTTACCGCAACAAAATCTTTAGCGAGAATTGCCGGAACCGCAACAGCACCGAGAGCGGATGCGATAAGACCTAAAATTATATTATTAAAATAAGCGCTCGGATAAGACGGTATCTGCCTGAAATCCACTTTTAACGTAATAAGTCTGGCAGTGGTGCCCATGACAATACCGGTGACAATTACAATGATATCGTTTGTACTTAAGGATTTTACCGTTTCCAGTTGTCTCATCTCCGATCGGTTGATAATTCGTACATCCGGCGAACTGCGCGGCGGATTTCCTGATAACTTGTACAGCGGCATATATTTGATTGCAGCCACTCTTCAATCACACATTCTTCAGGCATGACCGGGTAGCGTATCATCATCGCATGGCAGACCATCAAGAAACCCGAGGTACAGTAGCCGCATTGAAACGCATCCGCGTCAATAAACGCTTTTTGGATCGGAGCCGTACCGCCCAGCCCCTCCACGGTTAAAATTTCATGACCCTGCGCTTCTACCGCCAGCATCAGGCATGATTTCATCGGCCGGCCGTCCACAATTACAGTACAGGCTCCGCAGTCCCCGTTCAGGCAGCCCGGCTTTGCCGCCGTCAATCCCAGTTGCTCTCTGAGCACATCCAGCAGCAAATCCGAAGGACGCGCCATAACCTCATGAGTTTCGCCGTTTATCTGAAGCGATATAACGGCTTTTCTTTCATGTCTGAGCATTTTCCCCGCCCTCCAAGAGCTCGGTAAGCGTATTTTCAAATAAAAATAAACGGTATTCGCCGGATCCCTCAACACCTGCATATGCCGATTCAGGCAGCATTTTGGCCGCTTGTTTTACTCTTTCCGCAATAGTTTTCGTTTTATCGCTCAGAACGCTTTCTATCTGCTCGCTCCGGAAAGGATATGAACACACACCTGAAAAAGCGATTCTTAAGATGCCATCCTTCCACAGCGCCGCGGCGCTTGTCAACGGGTAGTCGATCTTCTCGTTCGCGGTTTTCTTTATGTGGCAATGGCGGGCTGAAAGCGCCCAACGGGGGACGTGGATCTGCACCATCATCTCGCCGGGTTTTAACCGCATCCGTATATTGAACACGCTTCTAAAGGGTATGCGGCGTTCTCCTTGAGGCCCGTACAGCGATACGTCGGCGTCGGACAGCAGCAGCGGCAGGCTTGTTTCTCTGTAAATAATAGAGCCGCACAGGTTTCCGCCGAGTGTGATCCTGCATTGATTTGTATGATCCGCGATTCTCCCGCAGGCCAGCCCCAAGAGCGCAAACAGATTAGATTCGCGGATCCGGCTCAATGTGCATGCGGAGCCGATATGCAGCCTTTCTTTATCTACCGTTAATAACCCGCATTCGGGAATACTCTTGATGTCGATTAAGGCATCCGGATGTACGGACCCGGTTCGGGACATGGAAATGATTTCACTGCCGCCCGCATAATAAACGGCTGATTTTCCCTGAGATTGAAGCTCGGAAAAAATATCCGCCGCCTCTTTGAGTGTATCAGGACGGTAATAAGCAAAATTAAACGGTATCACTGGCATCCTCCGCAGGCGTGCGCCATATTGTTTCGGGAGTAAGCGGCAGGGTCATAAGCTGCTTTCCGAACGCCGCGGACAAGGCGTTTCCAAATGCCGCCGGAATGCCGATTATCCCATGTTCCGAAAAGCCCCGCACACCGTAAGGAGACCGAGTTTCCGGCGTTTCTACAAATCCCACGCGATAATCCGGTTCCTGTCCGATATGCATGAGCTTATATGTGCGAAGATTCGGCAGCTTCGGTATGCCGTCGTGATCATAAGCGAACCCTTCACGGCTCGACAAGCTGATTCCCATCGCCATACCGCCGGCAATCATCGCGCGCATAGCCTCAGGATTGATGACCTTCCCTACATCAATTACGGTAGAGGCATTGATTACGCGGTATGCTGATGTTTTTAAATCCGCCTCCACCTCAACGACCTGCGCACCAAGGGTCCAATCAGGGCCTGTTCTGCCATGTCCTGTCTGCGGTTCGAGCATACTCAGGCCTTTAAGCATAAATCCGCCCCTCCCCAAAACGGGTTCCCCGACAGATTCCCCCGTGTTCGATTTATAGCCGCCGGCGATATCTTTAAAAGCAATAAACTGTTCGGGATTCTTTCTTGAATAGACGCGGCTATAAGCAATCTCAATATCATCTGGAGAACAGCCAAGTGCCTGAGCGCCGTTGCTGCGAAGCTGATTTAGCAAATCATCCGCAGCGCGCATAACGGCGTGTCCCGCCATGTATTCTGTCATGCTTGCAACCGTTTTCCAGTGTTCGGGGGCTGTTTTTGTATCCACGGGTATCACGACATGTACCTGATCCGCGTCAATTTTCAATTTTTCCGCAAGCATTTGCGCCAGATGTGTCTGTCCGTTAGAGCCCATTTCCACAACACCCGTTTGCAGATTTAGGCTCCCATCCGGGTTAAAGGTAATAAACGCTCCCGATATGGCGTCGGTAGGCGGATTGGGTGTTTTCCAAAAGCATGCCGCGCCTTT
>JAAYBW010000077.1 GCA_012729975.1 Clostridiales bacterium | reverse complement strand
TCGCTGCTTTTCAGCGCAGTCATGAATCCGTCGATTGCGGTTGATTGTATATCACCTGCGATAACGCTCTGCCCGAAAACTATTATGTCAGCGACTATATTTTTTTCTCCGGACCTATAGTTGAGAACACTGTAAGAATAGCGGACAGCTGCCATCCCCCCATAGTCTTCAAGCGGATATCCCTGTTTTTTCTGCAAGTTTAGATAATCGGCGTATACACCCGTGAACTCCCTCGGAATGACAACTTCCTGAGTTTCAATCGGCTCTTCGTCCACTACCCAACCGAGAGAATTGAGATATGCGACTCTGTCCTCGTTGGTTTTGATCGAACCTTGCCCCGTCGAGGCTTGCGCACCGGCGCGGATTGCAACAAGTATCAAGACCAGCGCAAGCACGATTACCAGTACAGACGCGATAAGTGTCAGCACCTTTTTTCTGTTGATTTTAGCGGTAAGAATGAACATAAACTCCACCTCCGTTTATTGATAATTTATTCAGCAAATCACCGGAAGATTACTGAAAGGAGAATGTCACATTGCCATTAATGCGCCTTGATAAACTTCTATCTCAGCTTGGCCTGGCCACGAGAAGCGAATCGCGGGCAATATGCATGTCCGGCAGAGTCAGAGTAAACGGCTCTCCGCCGCGTACATACAGTGAAAAGGTTAATACCGATCTGGATAGCATAACTCTCGACGGAAAGACGCTTATTTATAAACAGACCCGCGTATTTATGATGAATAAACCCGAAGGCGTTGTATCCG
This sequence comes from Clostridiales bacterium, assembly GCA_012729975.1. GTDB lineage: Bacteria > Bacillota > Clostridia > Oscillospirales > Oscillospiraceae > JAAYBW01. The sequence continues at coordinate 31,408 of JAAYBW010000077.1, read as the reverse complement.
CCAGGACAGACGGACGCGATTTAACGGCCCTGGATATAATGGACGAAACATGTCGACGGCTTGGTCTTTTCCCGGCAGGAAGACTGGATAAACGTACTACAGGCCTTTTGCTGATGACCAATGACGGAGATTTAACACATAATATCATAATGCCCTCATCCGGAATCGTTAAAAAGTACTCGGCGAAACTATTGTCACCGCTGCCGATAAATGCGGAGCGCTTATTTGCCGAAGGTATCGTATTGAGCGACGGAACCAGGTTTAAGCCGGCTTTAGCCGAAGCTGCTGACAGCACCCGGATGAATGTATATGTATCTGTAACAGAGGGGAAATACCATCAGGTGCGCCGCATGCTCAAGTCCGTAGGAAGTCCCGTGGCAGACCTTAAAAGGCTATCTATAGGAGGTTTGGTTCTCGATCCTGCGCTTTCTCCGGGAGAGTACAGAGAATTGGATGAGCAAGAGATCTCGCGCATTTTCGAGAAGTGAAAATTGTCAATATATACAAACTGAAAAAGAAAGTTTGTGCCTTTAGTTTATATACATACGAGGCCTCTTGTGTTAAACTTAATCAAGTTATTAAGGGCTTTAATCACCGCGCAATTACATATATGGAGGTAAAATATGTCAAGTGTAACGCTGAAAGGGATTTACAAGAAATATGCGGGCGGTGTAACCGCAGTTTCGGACTTTAATCTTGATGTTGAGGACAAAGAGTTTATTATTCTTGTCGGTCCTTCCGGCTGCGGAAAATCAACTACTCTCAGAATGATTGCAGGCCTTGAAGAGATAACGATGGGCGAACTCTACATAGACGGAAAGCTTGTCAATGATATACCGCCCAAGGATAGGGATATCGCAATGGTTTTCCAAAACTATGCACTTTATCCTCATATGACAGTATTTGAGAATATGTCATTCGGCCTCAAGATAAGAAAAATGCCAAAGGATGAGATTAAGCGGCGTGTCGATGAAGCTGCCCAGATCCTCGAAATAGAGCATCTTCTTGACAGGAAACCCGCAGCCCTTTCCGGCGGTCAAAGACAGCGCGTGGCGCTCGGTCGAGCCATAGTACGCAATCCGAAAGTCTTTCTTCTTGACGAACCTCTTTCAAACCTTGACGCCAAATTAAGAACAGCAATGCGCTCGGAACTCGCTAAACTTCACCTTCGTCTCGCTACTACATTTATTTATGTCACACATGACCAGACAGAAGCAATGACGATGGGAACAAGGATAGTAGTATTGAAGGACGGTTTTATTCAACAAATAGCCGCACCCCAATACCTATATGAGAATCCCGCAAATCTCTTTGTGGCAACATTTATCGGTACTCCCCAAATGAATACTTGTGAAGGCTTGCTTTCAGATGAAAACGGAGTAACATACCTTACTTTTGGCGACGGCTGCAAAGTATCCTTACCGGAAAGCAAGGGCAGGAAGCCTGAGGTCCTTGCATATGCCGGCAAAAAGGTCATATTCGGAATTCGCCCGAATGATATTCACGCAGAAGAGGCCTACCTTACTCAATTCCCCGATCGTACGGTTAACGTCCATGTAGAAATGTCGGAGCTGCTCGGCGCAGACACAAACTTGTATCTGTCAAGCGGAGACATACAGTTTACCGCTGTTGTAGCCACCGGCACAACAAACTGCAAGATGGACGACGACATAAAGGTAACCTTTGATACCAGAAAATTGCACCTGTTCGATTATGAGACCGAAAAAACAATAACGAACTGATTTCATCGTTATTATTGGGCGGAGCCGCATATGCGGCTCCGCCTTTGAAATTGTTCTCTTATTATTCACAATAAAATATAAATAACATCTTGCAAAAAGTGATGAAAAAAGCTATGATATGGGAGTTGATAAAATTATGTCAACGGCCTGTTGCCAATTTGTAATTATTCCGCGGAACTTTTCTGAAAGGGTGATGTCTTAATGTCCGGAAGGATATTCCAAAGCGTCATAGTACAGATGAAAGAAGCCACGGACAGAATCATAGGCGTTATTGACAGCGACGGCGGAATAGTCGCCTGCAATGAGTTGTCGATGGTTGGTTCGCGTTTTGGACGAGCTTTTGCCGAAATCAGTGAGGCAAGCGAACCTGTAACTGTTATTGATGGAAGAACCTTTAAAACGCTCGGCGGAATGAACGCCGAGTACGATTATGCAGTTTTCGTCGAGGGTGAGGACGAGAAAGCAAGATGCATTTGTCTTTTGGCAGCCATCGCTTTCAATGAGGCAAAGGTATACTACGAAGAAAAATTTGATAAGTCGTCCTTTATAAAAAACATCATATCGGATAATACGTTGTTGGTTGATATGTTCGCCAGAGCAAAGGAATTAAGATTTGACCTAAATGCACCCAGGGGAGTTTTTCTGGTGCGTCAGGTTGATAAGGTTGATTCCGCAACGATAGAAGTTTTGCAGGGGTTATTCCCTGATCGACAGAAAGATTTTATTTTCAGCGTTAGTGATACCGATGTTGTATTAATTAAAGAATTGTCCCCATCAACGGAAAGCAAGGATCTGGGCCGTATTGCCGCACAGATAAACGGTACGCTTTCTTCCGAGCTTTTCGTAAAGTCCGTAATAGGCGTGGGAAGCATTGCCAAGCATTTACGAGAGCTTGCCGAGCGCTATAAGGAAGCCCAAGTCGCCATTGAGGTTGGGAAAGTTTTCGATGACGGCAAGAATGTGATACATTATGATAACCTCGGCATCGGCAGAATTATTTACCAGCTCCCCACAACACTCTGCGAAATGTTCTTATCTGAGGTATTTAAAAAAAGTCCGATAGACTCGCTTGACCAAGAGACTCTATATACAATAAATAAGTTCTTTGAGAACAACCTGAATGTTTCCGAGACCTCGAGAAAGCTGTTTGTACACAGAAATACTCTGGTCTATAGGCTTGAGAAGATAAAGAAGCTATCAGGACTGGATCTCAGGGAATTCGATGACGCTATTGTGTTTAAAGTCGCACTGATGGTAAAAAAATACCTGAACTCTCAAAATCACACCTGAATGTTACGCATAAAACCCGGAGGTACCTCGCGATGATATCCATGTATGAGGTTTATAAATCCTATGAAAACGGCACAAGCGCCATAAGGGGCATAAACCTTACTATTGAAGACGGTGAGTTCGCTTTTCTTGTCGGTCCTTCGGGCAGCGGAAAAACGACAATCATAAAGATGATTACGGGTGAGGTATATCCTACATCCGGAGTAGTATCTGTTAACGGCTTTGACTTGAGCCGCATAAAGCGCCGGCAGACTCCAAAACTGCGCAGGACGCTCGGCGTTATATTCCAGGATTTTCGTTTGATTGATAAAAAGACCGTATACGAAAACGTAGCATTCGCTATGTACGTTTTAGGTAAGTCCAATAAGGAGATAAAGCAGCGGGTTCCCTATGTGTTGCAGCTCGTCGGTCTGGAAAGCCGGATGTCATGCCTGCCGGCAGAGCTTTCAGGCGGCGAACAGCAAAGAGTGGCCATTGCCAGGGCCCTTGTTAACAACCCGCAGGTCATTATCGCGGACGAACCGACGGGAAATATCGATCCGGCGAGGAGTCTTGAGATCATGATGCTTCTTGAAAAGATAAACGAGCTGGGCACCACCGTTCTTGTGGTAACTCACGAAAGGGAGCTTGTAAACAGGTTTTCCAAACGCGTTATCGCAATAGACGCCGGAAGGCTTATCAGCGACGGAATGGGTGGGTATTACGAATATGATGAGGAATAGACTGGGCTATTACATCAAGGAAGGTTTCACCGGTATATTCAAACACGGCTTCATGTCGTTCGCAACAATATGCGTTATTACCGCCTGCCTGATAATAATGGGTACATTCGCGCTGTTGGCGATCAACATACAAGCTATAATATCAAATCTTGAATCACAAAACCAAATCGTTGCATACATAGACGAAAACCTTCCCGATAACGAGGCGGCTGGTATTGAAAATGAGATACGAAGGATTGAGAATATTTCGACGGTTCGCTTTGTAACCCGAGAAGAGGCTTTCTCAAATTTTCTTGCAAAGTATGAAAACAACTCTCTTTTCAGTGATCTCGACGCTTCTGTGCTAAAAGACCGTTATGTGATTACGCTTAAAGACATTGCCGATATGGAAATGACTCGCGACCAGCTGATTTCAATCCCCGGGATTGTCAAAGTTAATGCGCATCTTGAGATATCTAAGGGTTTTGTTACACTAAGAAATATTGCCGGATTAGTCTCAATCGCACTTGTTCTGATGCTGCTGCTTGTTTCGGTTTTTATTATGGCCAACACGATCAAACTCGCTACTTTCAGCCGCAGAGAAGAGATTGCAATAATGAAAATTGTGGGGGCGACGAACTGGTTTATAAGATTTCCCTTTATACTTCAAGGCATGATGCTCGGCATAGCCGGGTCGATGTTTGCTTATCTGATAGAGTGGGGCCTTTATTATTTAGTCGCCGGCAGGCTGGCTGTATCGAACACGTTTTCATTTATCACTCTTGTTCCTTTTGATATGATAACATTGCCGCTGCTCATATCTTTCGGAGTTCTCGGTCTTTTGGTAGGAGTATTCGGCAGCACCTCGGCAATTAAAAATTACCTGTATATTTAAAGTGGTGAGCTAAATGAAAAAAAGCAAAGCAATTACAGCGACAGTGGCGATTGTTCTCGCTGCACTTTTAATTCTAACCTTATTTATTTCCGTTATATCGGCTTTTGCCACATCGCGGGATGATCTGGATGAACTGCAGGACCAGGCGAGTGAACTTGCCGCAAAACAGGATCTCCTGGAAAAGAACATACAGTCAATGCGAAACGAGCAAAACGCAGTACTCGCGCAAAAGCAGCTCCTTGATGAGAGAATTAGCCTGACACAGCAGGAGATTGAAAACCTCAATGCGCAGATAACGCTTCTTGACAACCGGATAACCGTAAAAGAAAAAGAATATGCAGCTTGCCAGGAAGAGGAAGTCAGGCAATACGAGCTTTTTAAAAATCGGGTTCGCGCTATGGAGGAAAACGGAGCCATTTCTTATTATTCCGTAATCTTTGATGCGGCAAATTTTTCGGATCTTTTATCGCGTCTTGATGATATCAGGGAGATCATGGAGTACGATGAGCAAGTCGTAGTCGGTCTTGAAAGAGCAAAAGAAGCAACAGAACTGGCACGTATCGATCTTGTTGATGCAAAGTCGGAACAAGAATCTTCAAAGGTTCAGCAGGAAGCCAAGCAGGCAGCACTGCAGCTCCAAGTTGCCGAAGCAGTAGAACTGATAGACAAACTGCAAGACAACGAGGAGGCATATCGTCTCGCTTATGAGGAAAATGAAGAACTTGAGCTTCAGCTTGAGAAGGAAATACAGGAACTGGAGGCAAAAATAGCCGAGGAAGAAGCTGCAGCAGCCGCAGCAGCTGCGGCAGCCGCTGCTGCGAATCAGAACAGCGGCGGATCCGCGGGAGGATATGGCAGCATTGAATCCACGGGTACATATGTATGGCCTTCGGCAGCCAGCCGCTATGTTACCTCTCCTTTCGGATCGAGATTACATCCCATATTGAATTACTGGAGAGTTCACAACGGTATCGACATAGGTGCCGCATACGGAACCAATATTCTTGCTGCGGACAGCGGCGTCGTAGTTACAGCCACATACAGCAGTTCTTACGGGAATTATGTTATGATCTACCACGGCAACAACAGATACACTCTATATGCGCATATGAGTTCCTTCGCCGTTTCAGTGGACGACAACGTATCACAGGGGCAGGTTATAGGATACATAGGTTCCACCGGATATTCTACCGGTCCTCATGTACACTTTGAAATCAGAATAAACGGTTCATATGTGGATCCTTTAAATTATTTTTCTAACTATATAAAGTTCTGGGATTAACTGTGTCCTATCGGGTGACAATACAGTAAAAAACGGAGGCAGGAATTGAAAAGATATATACGCTTGTCAACAATGCTCTTTTCACTGCTGCTTGCAGTAATCTTTACCTCCGGTATAACATACTTTATTGTCGACGGTTATTATCTTGGGCGTAAACAAAACAGCAGCGGTAAAGCAATATCAATTAGTAACAAGGTTAATGAAGTTATTTCGGTAATAGACGATTATTTCATCGGCTCTTACGACACCGAAGCTGTTGCCGACAGTGCCGCATCCGGTATGATTGACGGACTTGGAGACAAGTGGTCTTACTATATGACGGCCGATGAATATGCACAATATATCCAAGCGACAAACAACAACTACTCCGGCATCGGCATTGTAATTGAAAAAAACGATAGCGGCGGTATATTGATTGTTTCGGTATATGAAATCTCACCGGCTTCAAAAGCGGGTGTGTCAGCCGGAAGTGTGATATACGGTGTAGACGGAACGGATATAACCGATTATACGCTTACCCAAGCGAAGACAATAATCCTGGAAGGTATCAATTCCGGGTCGGTTGAACTGACGTTACTACAGCCGGACGGAGCAGAAAGAACCGTCAAGCTTATGCCCGGAACAGTGGAAACAAACCCCGTGAGTTATCAAATGCTTACCGGCAACATAGGTCTTGTCACCGTCAGCAACTTTGAGGCAAAATGCGCCCGGCAATTCATAGATGCTGTTGACGATTTGATTACCAAAGGCGCCGAAGGGTTGATTTTTGATATGAGAGTTAACCCCGGCGGGCGGTTGGATGAACTTCTGGAAGTGCTTGACTATCTGCTTCCCGAAGGAGTTCTCTTCACCTATAACAGCAAAGGCGAAAAGTCTTATTCATATACCTCCGGGGCTTCATGCGTCGATTTACCCATGGCGGTACTCGTTAACGCTGAAACATACAGCGCCGCCGAGTTTTTCGCGGCAGCGCTTCAGGAATACGGCTGGGCACAGATTGTCGGTGAACAGACAACAGGCAAGGGCTACGCACAGATAACAAGAGTTCTTTCCGATGGCAGCGCTATACACATCTCATCAAAAGAGTATTTTACACCCGGCGGAGTTTCACTGGCGCAAACCGGCGTGACTCCGGACAAAGAGATCATACTGGACCCTCAGGCAAACGCACTTCTTTATTACGGCAGGCTCTCCCATGCAGACGACCTCCAGCTTCAGGCAGCTCTCAGTCTTGTCCAGGAACTCTTTGAGTAAGATACTCATCGTATACCGCGGGCTTTGCCTTTTTTAGGCTCGGCCCGCATATATTTGTTGATACGGGAGACACCGGAATGTTGATCTGCCAACCCTTGACAGACTACAAATATTTTAATATAATTTAACATCTATATGGTTATATCAGGCTTATGCCGGAGGTGTATTTATGCCTAAGTACAGAATGAGCGAGAAACGTCTGAACGAACTTAAGGATGAGCTGTCATATCTGCAGACGGTCAGAGAAAAAGAAGTATCCGAGCTTATCAAGGAGGCACGGTCTTTCGGGGATCTATCGGAAAACAGTGAATACGACGAAGCGAAAACAGAGCAGGGAAAACTGTATTCTAAGATAGCCGAGATAAAAAACCTGATTGAAAATGCCGAAATCGTTGAGCACAGCCAGGAACAAGGCAAAGTGGTTCTTGGCGCTACAGTTGTACTTCTTAATCTCGATGATAACACTGAAGAATGCTACAGGATTGTCGGTTCGCAGGAAGCTAATCCTCTCAACGGTTTGATTTCAGAGGAGGCTCCTCTTGGCGGTTCTCTTATCGGATTGCGTGAAGGAGATGAGATACACCTTGAACCTCCGAAGGTCCCCGCGGGCAAGTTGAACTATCGTATAATCAGTATTAAAACAACACATTGAGGAGCGCAAATAGTATGCCTGACGAAAGAGAAGACCTGCCCCAAACCGAGGATTTGGCTGAAATACTCCGTATTCGCCGCGCAAAACTCAGTAAGCTGCAGGAAGAAGGACGGGATCCCTTTTCCGAGACCCGTTTCGTACGCACGGCATTGACACGTGATATAAAAGAAAATTTCGAAGCGGCTGAAAACAATGTCTATTCAATGGCCGGGCGCATCATGAGCAAGCGCGATATGGGAAAAGCTTTCTTTGCTGACTTGCAGGACGGAAGCGGAAGGCTTCAGCTGTATGTTCGTATAAATGACTTAGGTGAAGAGCAGTTCGCCGAATTTAAAAAGTGGGATATCGGGGACCTAATCGGGGTAACCGGTTTTGCTTTTCGCACAAAAAGAGGAGAAATTTCTCTTCACTGTCAGAATATTAAGCTTCTTTCGAAATCTCTGCGCCCGCTTCCCGAGAAATACCATGGCCTGACTGATGTTGAAACAAAGTACCGCCAGCGGTATGTTGATCTTATTGTGAACCCGGAAACCCGCCGTGCTTTTGAAATACGAAGCCGATTCATAAGCTATGTCCGTGAATTCCTTAATAAACGCGGATATATGGAGGTCGAAACACCTGTTCTAAATTTGATCTCGGGCGGAGCTTCCGCGCGCCCATTTATAACTCATCATAACACCCTCGATATTAATATGTATCTGCGAATTGCGCTTGAACTCAACCTAAAACGTTTAATTGTCGGAGGTCTGGAACGAGTATACGAAATAGGACGAGTTTTTCGAAATGAAGGCATGGATACAAAGCACAATCCTGAGTTTACGATGATTGAGCTCTATGAGTCTTACGCCGATTACAATGATATGATGGACCTTTTTGAGGAGCTCTTGTCATCCGCCGCCATCGAGATACTCGGGAGTTCAAAGGTGGAGTGGATGGGCGAGCAGATAGACCTTTCGCCCGGCTGGGAACGCATTACTATGGCAGAGGCCGTAAAAAGGCATCTCGGCATAGATTTTATGTCATTCAATACCGATTCGGAAGCAGAAGCCGCGGCAAAATCCGTTGGAGTAGTGTTGAAAGAATCAAATATAAGGAAGCCTACCTGGGGGAATCTGCTCTATGAGTGCTTCGACCAAAAGGTTGAGGCAAAGCTTATTCAGCCTACCTTTATCACAATGCATCCGGTAGATATATCACCTCTTGCAAAACGCAGCGCTGATGACCCCAGGCTTACCGAACGATTCGAGCTGTTTATATGTCACAATGAAATGGGTAATGCTTTTTCTGAGCTCAATGACCCCATTGATCAGAAGCAGCGTTTCATAAATCAGGTCGAAATGAGAAACGCAGGCGACGAAGAAGCTGCAATGATGGATGAAGATTATATACTTGCGCTTGAGTACGGCCTGCCGCCTACAGGCGGTCTTGGTATTGGTATCGACAGATGTGTTATGCTGTTTACAGGCAGTGATTCCATAAGAGATGTTATTTTGTTTCCAACAATGAAACCATATGAAAACTAACCCTGTTTAAGGGAGGGGCTCGTATTTGGAGAACGAAAATAAAGGTTTCCGTTACTGGTTCATCAATATTTTCTGGTATCATTACGGGAAACTTGCACTTGTACTGTTAGCGGCGCTTATAGTAATTACTATTTTTGCGGTTGACAGCATCAGAAATAAGGTTGAATATGACTTCAACATGGCGATATGTGTTGAAGGCGCGATATCTTACAATGAAACTTTTGAACTGCAAAATATAGTGTCAAAGGCTGTCGGTGATCTGAATGGAGACGGAAAATCACAAATCAACCTGCAGATAATTGATCTTGCCGATCCGAGTAACGCGGAAGCAAACGGCTACAGACTGCAGCTTCTTATGTCACAGCCTGAAAATACGCTATTTATCTTTGATGAAAGATACAGTACCACATTCTGCTCCAAAGAGGATTATTTCGATGATCTTTCAGAGTACGGCCTTCCATATGATGAGCGATTAAATAACAGAGTTAATATAACTAATACGGGCGCAGTGCGCAGCATTGGCTCTGATATCGAATTCTATGCCTGTCTTTGCGACTGGACAAAGGTCGGAAAAGGAAAAGCAGAGTTGACAGATGCCGCGGTCCGGGCTATTTCCGCTATTCTTGATTCATGATATTAATGGCTGACCGGCAATGTCGGTCAGCCTTATGCTGTATCGTAAGGTGTTTATATGGATACGATTATTTCAAGAAAAAATAAAATAGTACAATATCTGCGCCGCCTGGCAGTTGATAAAGCTTTTCGCTGCCAATCAAACGAGTTTCTATGCCAAGGCAGCAAGCTGTTGAATGAAGCCCTGCTCAGCGGTGCTGAAATCGGAACTGTTCTTTATAGCGGCGATAAGCCGGCTCTTTCTTCGGGTATAACCGCATATCAAGTAAAAAAAGACATAATTGACTATATATCGCCTATGAACAATCCGCCGGAAGTTATTTTTTCTTGCTCTTTGCCAAAATCCGCCGGTTTTTTTAACGATGGCTCTGTTATAGTACTTGAGAATATTCAGGATCCGGGAAATGTGGGTACTATTATGAGAACCGCTGCTGCTTTCGGAGCCGTCGGCATAGTTCTAATCGGTGCATGTGCTGACCCTTACGGACCTAAAGCGGTTAGAGCTTCTATGGGAGCTGTTTTCCGGCTTCCGGTGTTTGAAACTAATGTATCGGGGCTTATTACTTATGTTAAAGAAAACAATTTTACACTATATACCGCGTCTCTCCGTGACAATGCGGTTGATATCCGCGATGTAGAATTGCCGAAACGCTGTGCTGTAGCGGTAGGCAATGAAGGGCACGGACTCTCTGAAGAGCTGCTTGCTGCAGGCATTTTATCAATTAAAATCCCAATTACAGAGACCTGCGAATCGCTTAATGCCGCCGCCGCCGCCGCTATTATTTTGTGGGAGATGTCAGGCAGAGGGAGGCGGGGATATGGATGAAACCCTGTTATGGATCTGGCTGACTGAGAGAAAAGGCATCGGAGCCGTTACCGCGCAAAAATATCTCAGGGCATTTCCCACGGTAACCGCTATCTATCATGCTGCAGAGTCAGAACTCTCGGATGTTCCCGGTTGTTTAACAACGGAAATAAAGTCGCTGGCTGATAAAAACACTGACAGCGCAGAAAAAATCATAAAAACCTGCAAAGATAAAGAGATATCGATTATACCAATAGATGACCATGCCTACCCTAACCTGCTGTCACAAATATACGATCCGCCTTTGGTTCTATTCGTTCGCGGAACGCTGCCTGATACCGACAGGACACTAACAATTGGAGTTGTGGGCACACGCAGGACAAGCTCCTACGGTATACAAGCGGCAGAATACTTCGGTTCTGAACTGGCTTCCTTTGGCGTTGTAGTAGTAAGCGGACTCGCCGAAGGCGTTGACAGTGCAGCGGCTTACGCGGCTATCAGAGCAGGCGGGAAAACTATCGGCGTTTTAGGAACAGGTGCTGATATTGTATACCCGTCATGGAACGGACCACTCTTCAGAGCGACAATTACGGATGGTGCTCTCATTAGCGAGTATCCCCCGGGGACAAGGGGAACTGCCGGTAATTTCCCGGCAAGAAACAGAATTATATCAGGTCTTTGCAGAGGCGTGACGATAATTGAAGCACCTTTAAAAAGCGGCTCTCTTATCACTGCCTCCAGAGCCGCGGAGCAGGGCAGAGACGTTTTCGTAGTGCCCGGCGGTATCGACACCAGGCAATACCGGGGTTCACATGCTCTGATACGCGACGGTGCCGTGCTTGTTACAAGCGCTAAAGATATAATTGAGGAATATGCGGGCAGTTTTACCGAAGATTCTACAGGTAAGAATATAAATAACGAGCCTGAATGTGCACAGATAAGGATTAATCCACGGAACGGCACAAACAAATTAGTGGTTGACAACACAAATACCGTAGAATATATTGGCTTAATAGAGCAGCTGAGCAACCTCCCGGAAACGGAGACCGTAATAATAAAAGCACTCAAAGATAACCCGGCTTCGACCGATGAACTGATGGAGCGAACAGGTCTTACAGCCGCTGAAGTTCTTTCCGCTTTGACAATGCTTGAGCTCAAGGGTTATCTTCGAATTAGTGAAAACGGATTCTGTGAACTGACAATATTTATATCGGAAGAGTAGGAAAGGATCAATAATGGCGAATGAAGAGACTAGTCTGGTGATTGTTGAATCGCCCGCGAAAGCTAAGACGATCGGAAAATATCTGGGCAATCAATATAGAGTTAAGGCTTCAAGGGGCCATTTGCGCGACCTGCCTAAAAGCACGATAGGTGTTGATATACAAGGCGGATTCATACCTGATTACCGACCGATCCCCGGCAGGGAAGATACAATAAATCAACTGGTCGAAGAAGCCCGGAATAGCCAAAGGGTATATCTTGCAACCGACCCCGATCGTGAGGGTGAGGCTATATCCTGGCATCTTAAAGAGCTATTGAACTTGCCGGACAGCAAAGCTTTGAGAGTCACCTTTAATGAAATAACAAAAAGTGTCGTCACGGAGAGCCTTAAAAATCCCAGAGCAATAGACATGGATCTTGTAGACGCGCAACAGGCACGAAGGATTTTAGACCGGATAGTCGGCTATAAACTCAGCCCGCTGTTATGGACTAAGATTCGCAAGGGACTCTCTGCCGGGCGCGTACAGTCGGTCGCGACACGCATGGTCGTGGACCGCGAAAACCAGATACGTGAATTTATCCCGGAGGAATACTGGCTTCTTGATGCAATACTTAAATGCGAAGATGAAAAAGGCTTCTTCACTGCAAGATTTTACGGCACAACCGACAGCAAGCTTGAACTGGGAAGTCTTGAAGACGTTGAAATGATTATTAAGGCTGTATCCGATTCACCTTTCACAATTACCGGCGTGAAGCGAACGGATAAACCGCGCAGTCCATCAGCTCCTTTTATCACATCTACGCTCCAGCAGGAAGCATCACGAAAATTAAATATGACACCGCGGAGAACAATGTCAATAGCACAGCAGCTTTACGAGGGCATTGAAATTTCCGGAAAAGGATCGGTAGGACTGATAACCTATATGAGAACCGATTCTCTTCGAGTTTCCGCAGAAGCCCAGGATGCGGCCAGAAACCTGATAGTCAGCACCTACGGAAATACTTACTGCCCATTACAGCCGAGAATATACAAGACAAGATCCGGTGCTCAGGACGCTCACGAAGCAATAAGACCAAGCGATGTAACCCTGAAACCGGATGATATTAAAAGTGATCTTACCAATGAACAATACAGACTGTATAAGCTCATTTGGAGCCGTTTTATAGCCAGCCAAATGTCCAACGCAGTATATGATACAATAAACATTGAGGTCTCTTCAGCCGGTTATATCTTTAAAACCACACATTCGACGATGAAGTTTCCGGGGTTCAGTGTCTTATACGACAATTCCCGGGATGATGAGCCCGAAGACAAGGAAAGTCTTCCCGTATTGTATGAAGGGGAATCCGTTTCTTTAAAAGAGCTGAAGAAAGAACAGAAGTTTACTAAACCTCCCTCCAGATATACCGAAGACACTTTGATCAGAGCAATGGAGGAAAAGGGCATAGGAAGACCCAGCACATATGCCCCCACAATGTCAACAATTATAGACAGGGAATATGTGGTTAAAGAAGGCAAGTCCCTTAAGCCGACAGCCCTCGGCGAGGCTGTAACCGCACTTATTACCGAACGGTTCCACGATATCGTTGATTTGAAGTTTACAGCTAGGATGGAGGATTCGCTTGACGAAATCGAGGATGGGAAGCGCGAATGGAAAAGCGTTTTATCAGAATTTTACACGGATTTTGACAGAGCGCTAAAGGATGCCGAAAATGCACTGCAGGGGGTCAGGATAAAAGTACCTGACGAAGAAACTGATGAGATTTGCGAGAAATGCGGCAAAAAAATGGTTATCAAATCAGGGCGATTCGGCAAGTTTCTTGCCTGTCCCGGATATCCAAGCTGCAACAATACCAAACCTTTGGTTATTGAAATGCCCGGAAAATGCCCTAAATGCAGCGGAAGAATACTTAAAAGAATGTCTAAGAAGGGATATGTCTACTATGCCTGTGAGCGCGGGATGGACTGCGGATTCATGACATGGGATGTACCTGTTAAGGAGAACTGTCCGGAGTGCGGCTTGACAATGTTCAAGAAGTCCGGAAGGGGTTACAATAAGCCTTTTTGCACTAACGAAGTTTGCGTAAATTTCCTTCCTGAAGATAAGCGAGGTTACAAACGCAAGACAAACTCTTCAATTTCGGAAGAATCGGATAAAACTGTGAGCGTTCACCCTTCGGAAGACAAGAAAACGGCCAAAAAATCCGGGACCGCGTCAAAACATTCGGCAACCGGAAAAACCTCACCCAAAAGAACAGATGGATAATGTAACTGTTATCGGAGCGGGACTTGCCGGCTGTGAATCAGCATGGCAGTTGGCGCGTCGTGGAATTAAGGTTCGCCTTATTGAAATGAAGCCGCTCAAGCGAACACCTGCTCATATTTCCGACAATTTTGCCGAGCTTGTTTGCAGCAATTCACTTCGCAGCGACGACCCGATAAACGCTGTCGGTCTCCTAAAGGAAGAACTGCGCCTGCTCGGAAGCCTGATTATGGAATGTGCAGACGCAACGCGCGTTAAAGCCGGGAAAGCTCTCGCGGTCGACAGGATCGCTTTCTCCCGGCTGGTTACCGAAAAAATACGATCCAGTATCAATATTAATATTGAATGCAGCGAAGCCATATCGATACCGGACGGGATCGTTATAATCGCCACCGGCCCTTTAACTTCAGACGCACTGAGCAGTAAAATAACCGAATTAATCCCGAACGCTTCATTACTGCATTTCTTTGATGCCGCCGCACCGATTGTAACGCATGAAAGTATTGATCTGACATCGGCATATTACGCGTCGCGTTATGACAGAGGAGACGCGGATTATATTAACTGTCCTATGGACAAAGAACAATACATAGCTTTCCGCAGCGAGCTTATGCGTGCTGATCAAGCGGAAATACACGGCTTTGAGGATAATGAAGTATTCGAAGGATGTGTTCCGATAGAAGTGCTTGCCCGACGAGCGGAAGATACCATGCGTTACGGTCCGCTTAAGCCTGTCGGACTTCGCGACCCATTAACAGGCAGACAGCCATATGCGGTCGTTCAGCTCAGACGCGATAATTCAGAGGGAAGCCTTTACAATTTGGTTGGTTTCCAAACGCATCTGACATTTCCGGAACAAAGGCGCGTGTTTTCGATGATACCCGCGCTGAGAAACGCTGAATTTGTTCGTTTCGGGGTTATGCACAGAAACACATATCTCAATTCGCCGGGATTATTAGATGAAGCTTATCGCCTTATAACTAATCCTCGTATACGTTTCTCCGGACAGATCACCGGAGTTGAGGGTTATGTCGAATCTACCGCTTCGGGGCTGCTGTGTGCCTTGCAGACAGCCCGGGAGTTGTCCGGCAAAAAACTGCTTGATTTCACTCGAAAAACTGCAATCGGTGCTCTTGCAGGATATATAAGCAATGAAACGATCACCAACTTTCAGCCAATGAACGTCAACTTCGGTATAGTCGAGACCTTGGATCACAAAGTCAGCGGTAAAAAGAACAGGAACTCCGAGCTGTCTGCACGTGCGCTCGGGATAATAAAGGCTTTGCTTGACCGTGAGAAGGAAGTGTAGAATATGAAGATCGTTGTAGACGCCATGGGCGGCGATAAAGCTCCGATGGAGATAGTAAAAGGCTCGTTACTTGCGGTAAAAAAATTCAATACCGACGTTATACTTGTCGGCAGCGGCGAGGATATCCTTCGTTGTATTCAAAGTATGGGCATGACTAATTTGCCAAAGGGTATAGAGATTGCGCATACATCTGAAATCATAACGATGGAGGATGATCCCAGATCAGTTGTCAAAGGCAAAAAGGACTCGTCTATGTCTGTAGCTCTCGGTCTTTTAAAGGACAGCGTAGGAGACGCTCTGGTTTCCGCCGGGAGCACCGGCGCTTTGCTTTCAGGCGCGACACTGATTGTAAAGCGAATAAAGGGAATAAGACGCGCGGCGCTCGCGCCATTGCTTCCCTCCGACAACGGCGGATGTATAGTCATTGATAGCGGCGCGAATACTGATTGTACACCTGAATATCTGATACAGTTTGCATATATGGGCGCGAGCTATGCCAAACATCTTCTGGGCAAAAGTGATCCGAAGGTAGCTCTGCTGAATATAGGTGAGGAGGAATCCAAGGGACTTCAACTTCAAAGAGATGTATACGCCTATTTAAATTCTGCAAAGAATGAAGGAAAAATCAACTTCATAGGTAACATTGAAGCCCGGGATACGCTGACCGGAAAAGCCGATGTAATTGTATGTGACGGATTTTCAGGCAATATAATGCTCAAATCGCTCGAGGGCGTAGGTATCTTTATAATAAAGGAGCTGAAAACCGCCTTTAAAAAGAGCATATTGACACGGCTCGCTTATGTACTGGTCAAAAAAAATATAGGACAACTAAGAAGAAAATTAGACTATACAGAGGTCGGCGGAAGTATACTGCTTGGAGTCTCGAAGCCTGTTATTAAGGCTCACGGATCGTCGGATGCTCACGCAATATGCAACGCAATAGGACAAGCAATAAGACTTGCCTCATCCGGTATGATAGAAGAAATCTCAGCCCATATTGAAGACATGACTTTCTCAAAAGAAAAATAAAAAACAAGTTGACAAATGACTGACTTATGAATACGATATGCATAGATGAACAGATAAATCGCAGCTGCTTTTGTTCCTGATACTGCTGAAGTTTTGCGAGTAAAAGACGTTATCACAGCATTTGGTTCATTTACATTAGGCAAATCTGGTGAATTATTAAGCTCATGGAGGTTTTTATGATTTTTGACAGACTGAAAAAACTGCTTGCAGAGCAATTTGTTGTTGATGAGGACACAATAACTCTTGAAACATCTTTCGTTGATGATCTCGGTGCCGATTCACTGGATATTGTAGAAATCGTTATGGCAATC
Source organism: Clostridiales bacterium (assembly GCA_012729975.1). Lineage (GTDB taxonomy): Bacteria > Bacillota > Clostridia > Oscillospirales > Oscillospiraceae > JAAYBW01. The sequence goes on along the minus strand of JAAYBW010000077.1, from coordinate 14,497 downwards.
GAAGAAGAATTTGATATACCGGAGGTCGCCGAAGATGAGCTTCCAAAGCTTTTAACCGTAGGTGACGTTGTTAATTATATATCCAACGCTGTTTATTGACCGTCTTCGGTAGGGCAGGTAGCGATACCTGCCCTTATTATAGCCACTGACATTTCATGTGAGTTAATGACGCCGGCAGTCGTCAATCCGGAGTGATAATATTTATGACTGACCTTGAGATAGTGATCGGTTACAAGTTTAAAGACCTTTCGCTGCTTGAAAGAGCCTTAACTCATAGCTCTTACGCAAACGAAAACGGCCTGGCCCGATTCGATTGCAACGAGAGACTTGAGTTTTTAGGTGATTCGGTGCTGGGTTTTTTTGTTGCCGAACATTTATATAAAGAGTACCCAAAGTATCCCGAAGGTGAAATGACTAAAATGCGGGCGGAGCTTGTTTGTGAGCAGAGTCTTTTTGCTATTGCCGAAAGTCTGTTTCTCGGCTCTTATCTGAGGCTCGGGCGAGGAGAAGAGCAGGGCGGCGGCCGCTCACGCCCTTCAATACTTGCCGATGCTCTCGAAGCGCTGCTTGCAGCCATTTATCTTGATGGCGGACCGTCGGTTGCGTTGAAATTCTTTAAAGATCATATACTGACTGATACTGCGGGTTTTTCCGGGCGTGACTACAAGACGGCACTTCAGGAACTTGTTCAGCAGGGAGGCGGAGAGTCTCCGTCATATATTCCGGTCAAAGAGAGCGGACCGGACCACAATAAAATATTTGAAGCAGAAGTATTAATAAACGGCAAGCCTTCCGGACGCGGCATCGGAAGGACAAAAAAAGAGTCCGAGCAGGAGGCCGCAAAGAATGCGCTGAAGGAGCTTTGTAAGTGACCCCTAAAAAACATATAATACCTGTGTTCGTACCTCATCTGGGCTGCCCGAACAGTTGTGTGTTCTGTAACCAGAGAAAAATATCCGGGAGACTGTCTCCTGCATGCGGTGATGATGTGCGCCGGGCAATCGCAAATTATACGGCGGTCAACCCGAAAGGGGAGGCCGCCGAATTGGCGTTTTATGGCGGCAGTTTTACTGCGGTTTCAATTCACGCACAAAAAGAACTTCTTGAAGCTGCCGCACCCTATCTTGAGGGTGGCTGTATCTCTTCTATCAGGGTATCGACAAGACCGGATGCAATCGAAAGAACCGTTCTTGACTTCTTATCGGAATACGGGGTAAAGACCATTGAACTGGGCGCGCAGTCGATGGATGACGAAGTCCTGGTTTTATCTAAACGCGGGCACTTATCAGATGATACAAAAGCAGCTGCACGGCTTATTAAGAGTATGGATTTCTCACTCATAATGCAAATGATGACCGGACTTCCCGGTGATACGCGCGATAAATCATTAAATACCGCGCGGCTTATTGCCGAATTGAAGCCGGATGGAGTACGTATATACCCTACTGTAATAATAAAAGAAACCGAGCTGTTTGAGATGTGGAAATGCGGAACATACTCTGAGCATACAGTTGAGGCGGCTGTATCGTTGTGTGCTGATATATATACGATATTCGAAGACGCACATATTCCTGTGATACGCCTTGGACTTAACCCAACCGATGACTTATCCGGCGGAGATGCTGCGGGGGGGGCATACCATCCTGCTTTCGGCGAGCTTGTCTATTCACATGTTTTACTCGATAAAGCCTCAAATCTGATATCTCAATTATCTTTGCGAGACAGTATCATACTGGGCGTCAGTCCCTCGTGTGTTTCAAAAATGACAGGACAAAAGCGCTGCAACATCGACTTGCTGAAAGAACGGTTCTCGCTTCGGGAGCTTAAGATTAAAATAACCGATGTTCCCGAAGGAACAGTAACTATTTTGTAGGGATGATTGCATTAACACTATATATATGGTATCATATTTAATTATTGAGTAGATATTGTGGAGTGCAAAGATGTACCTTAAAGCTCTCGAAATACAAGGATTCAAGTCCTTTCCGGAAAAAGTGACTCTTTCATTTGAAAAAAATCTGACCGCCATTGTCGGCCCTAACGGCAGCGGTAAATCTAACATATCCGATGCCATAACCTGGGTCATGGGAGAACAGCGTACTCGCACTTTACGCGGAAGCAAAATGGAGGACGTTATTTTCGGAGGCAGCGAACTGCGCAATCAGCTCAGCTTCGCTCAGGTAACTCTGATTATTGATAACAGTGACAAAATCTTTGACATAGACACATCTGACCTGATGATTACGCGCCGCTATTACAGAAGCGGTGAATCAGAATATTACATTAACAAAAAATTAGTACGCCTAAAGGATATTTATGAAATTCTGATGGATACAGGTCTGGGACGCGACGGATATTCTATTATCGGGCAGGGACGTGTTGAAGAAATCATATCCTCAAAAGGTACCGAACGAAGAGAGATTTTTGAGGAGGCTGCAGGAATATCTAAATTCAGGCATAGGAAAGAGGAAGCAGAGCGAAAACTTGAAAAGACCGACGCTGATATCATTCGCGTAGGTGACAAAATAGCAGAGCTTGAGATACAGGTTGAGCCTCTTCATAAGCAAGCTGAAACCGCAAAAAAATATCTGATACTTCGGGACGAGCTTCGAGGGCTGGAAATCAGCCTTTGGATGGATAGTTTGGACCGCCTGGCAGCAAGAAACCTTGAGATATCTTCTGAATACAGCGAAGCTAAGCAAAGATTGGAGCTTTTAAAATCTGATCTTGAGCTGCTCTATTTAAACTCCTCTGAATACTCGGGAGAAATCCGTCAGAAGGATATTGATTGCGAGAATATTCGTACCGACATCGCCGCTGTTGAAGCACTGATTTCCGAATCTGAAAGCGCTGTCGCTGTTATGCGCGCAAACCGTGAAGGCGCATTAGAATCTATAAGCAGGATAGAAAACGAGCTCGCTGACATCCGCATCAGAACTTCTGCCATTTCAGAGCAGATTGATCAAAAAAGATCGCGCATTTTACAAATAGACAAACTCAATGAAGCTCTTACCGAGAGAATTGCCGCTGTGAGACTTCAAAACGATGAAACCTCCGCGGGTACAAATGAAGCGGAGCAACGCATAACTCAATTACTTTCCATGGCCGCATCCTACGAGAGCAGTCTGAAAGCCGCACAGGCGAGAATTGCTGCTATTGACGCTTCACAGGATGATCTGGCGATCAGATATAAAACTCAGCTTGAAGCTCTTACCGACTCAACGAACAAACTCAAAGCTGCTTATGAAGATCAGAAAAGCAAGAAAGCTTCTCTCGATAACGCTCGCGATACACATTTATCGTTAAACAACGTTATCCGAGGACTTGATTTAAAAAGCGAAAGCAAAAAGATTAAAGCGGATAAGTTAAACCATGAATTAGCAGAACTCAGACTTAAACGGAGCGCAGCGCGGTCACAAATATCACTGCTAAACGAGATGGAAAAGGAATACGAAGGATTTTCAAAAGCAGTACAAATGGTAATGCGGGAGAGTCAACGCGGGTCTTTAAAAAATATAGACGGAACGGTTGCCGATCTGATCAGTACAAATGACGAGTATACAGTAGCTATAGAAACAGCATTGGGCAACTCACTTCAGAGTATAGTCGTCGCCCGTGAGGAAGACGGAAAAGCAGCTATCAATATGCTCAGGCGCAATGACGCGGGAAGAGCTACATTTCTGCCGCTTACTGCAATAAAAGGCAACGTTATTCAGGAAAAGGCAATAAAAAGTGAGCCGGGGGTTCATGATGTTGCCTATAATCTCGTTCGATTTGACAGTAAATATGACGGGATATTTGCAAACCTGCTTGGCAGAACTATTGTTTCGGAAGATCTTGATTCAGCGATTCTTTTATCAAGAAAACATTCCGGAAAATACAGGATTGTAACGCTGGATGGCCAAATTATAAATGCCGGAGGTTCAATGACCGGAGGCAGCTCAGCAAGAAACGTCGGAATACTTTCCAGAGCGAATGAGTTAAAACGTCTTATTGATGAAGAAGCAAATTATGAAAAGTCACAATCAGAACTGGAACGAAAACATTCCGATGCGGAGCGTGAGCTATCGGCGATTCTTTTTGAAGCCGAGACCGCAAAGACGGAGAGCCGCCTTATTTCCGATGAGATACTGCGCCTTGAAACCGAAATAAAACAAGGCGAAATGCTGATTAAAACTATGGAGGATAACCGCAAGTCTCTCGAGGACTCCGTTGTTAATACGAAAAAAATGCTCGACATCGGAAAGGAAGAGAGAACTTCCTGTGAACAGCAATCGCTGGAATATGAAAGGCTCGCTGCCGAAAAACGCTCTGACGCCGAAAAAGAAGCCGAAGGTCAGCGGGGACTGAGAAGTCTTCTGGATGATATCTCTGCCAAAATGTCCGATATGATTTCTGAGAGATCCTCCTTGCTGGCGGAGAAGGAGGCGACAGAACGAGCTATAGAAGAATTTCAAAATCTTATTAACGGTTTTAACGTTGATTTTGATGATAAAGCAACTCATCTGGCAGCTCTGCGCACTCAAATCGGCACGATTGATGATGAAATCAGAATCGCTGCCGAAAAGCTGAACGAATATCGAATATCAGCCTCGTTAAACCGCGAAAAATTGTCTGCGGCTCTTTCCGAAAAGCTTGAATACGAGAGTAAGCGAGAGCGCTGTGAGAAAAGCGCTCAGGAGAAAAGCAGGACTCTTATGGAAATGGAGCGGTCCATATCTCTGCTTGAACAAAAAAAGCTTTCCGCAGAGCTGGAAGAACGGCAGATAATCGATAAACTATGGGATAATTATGAGCTTTCACGCACCGCTGCTCAGAAGCTGCGCCGCGAAAATGAAAACTCCGCAAAGGCTCAAAAACGCTTAGCGGAGATACGCCGCGAAATGTCCGGGTTGGGGACACCCAATCTGGGCGCAATTGAGGAGTTTGAGCGTGTTAACTCAAGATATCTTTTCCTGACCGATCAGCGAGATGACATAACCCGATCAAAAAAAGAACTTGAAAGCATAATCCGAGATATTACATCTCAAATGAAAGAGATTTTTAGCCGTGAGTTTACAGCAATAAACACAGCATTCGCAGAGACCTTTTCCGAACTATTCGGGGGCGGAAAAGCAGAATTAGTGCTTGAGGACGAAGATGATGTGCTCGGCAGCAATATAGAGATTAGAGCTCAACCACCGGGCAAAACCACCAAAACCCTTACACTTTTATCGGGCGGAGAACGGGCCTTCGTTGCTATAGCGCTCTATTTCGCTATACTGCGAGTTCGCCCGGCCCCTTTCTGTGTGCTCGATGAGATCGATACCGCTTTGGACGAAAAGAACGTTGAACGCTTTGCCTCCTATCTGCGCTCGATATCTGATAAAACGCAATTTTTAGTTATTACGCACAGACGCGGAACAATGGAAGAAGCGGATGTTCTGTTCGGCGTCACCATGCAGGGAGGAATATCCAAGATACTGTCAATAGATCTTGAGGAAGCACTGAAAAAATTATAGGAGCGCTTACAATGGGATTTTTTGAAAAGATAAAACAAGGACTATCTAAAACACGCGGAAATATTACTGTCCATCTGCACAGCATTTTCGATTCTTTTACCGGAGCAAATGAAGACTTTTTTAACGAACTTGAAGAGACTCTTATACTGGCCGATGTAGGCGTTGAGCTCGCAGCCGATACCGTTGAAACCCTGCGCAAAAAGGTTCGTGAAAAGGGTTTGCGCGGCGGATCCCAGCTTAAAGACGAACTCGCCTCCATACTCATCGCCGGGTTGAGCTATGAGCAAGTTCAACCTAGACCGGATACAAAACCTTCTGTGATACTTGTTATCGGAGTAAACGGCGTCGGAAAAACGACGACAATAGGAAAACTAGCTTCACATTACTGTTCTGAAGGTAAAAAAGTACTTCTATGCGCCGGTGATACTTTTCGTGCCGCCGCAGCGGAACAGCTTACTATATGGGCGCAACGATCCGGAGCCGATATTGTGCGGCACGAGGAAGGCTCTGATCCCGGAGCGGTTATATACGACGGCATTTCAGCCGCAAAAGCGCGAGGTTCGGACATAATAATTTGTGACACGGCAGGCAGGCTGCACAATAAAACAAATCTTATGAACGAGCTTGCTAAAATCAACAGGATAATCGATAGAGAACTGCCCGGTGCCCAACGGGAGAATTTACTTGTGATAGACGCTACAACGGGGCAGAACGGGCTCATACAGGCCAGACAGTTTAAGGAATACTGCGGCGTAACGGGCATCGTTCTGACAAAACTGGATGGTACCGCCAGGGGCGGGATTGTTTTCGCCGTTACACATGAGTTGGGAATTCCCGTAAGATATGTAGGAGTAGGAGAAAAGGCTGATGATCTATTGCCTTTTAATGCGGCAGACTTTGTGGAGGCACTGTTACAGTGATTAGAACCTTCGTGATTGCAACTAACAACGCGGGGAAGCTCGCCGAAATGAGGGCTATTCTGAAATCATTAGAGATATGCCTTGTTTCATTGAAAGATGCAGGAATAAATTCCGAACCCGATGAAACGGGAACTACATTTAAAGAAAACGCAATAATAAAGGCACGCTGTGCGATGGAATCCTCGGGACTCCCGGCGATAGCTGATGATTCCGGTCTGGTTGTGGACTCGCTGGGCGGCGAGCCGGGTATAAACAGCGCAAGATACGGCGGAATTTTAAACAAAAGCGATACCGATAGAGTTAATTTTTTACTTACTAATATGTATGAGTCGGAACTTAGAAGTGCAAGATTCGTCTCTTGTATAGCCTGCGTTTTTCCCGAAGGCGATATTATTACAGCCGAAGGTGTCTGCGAGGGAACCATTACACGCCACCCGATAGGTGATTGCGGATTCGGATACGATCCTGTCTTTGTGCCGGACGGCTTTAATTTAACCTTTGCACAAATGCCATTCGAAATTAAAAACAGAATATCACACCGTGCAATGGCTGTTAATGAGTTCAAAAAAAAGCTCGAACTGCGGATGAAGGAGAATACTTATGCTCAACAGTAAACATAGAGCCGCGCTGCGCGCATTGGCAAACGGTGAAGAAACCATCGTCTTTATAGGCAAGGGTGGAATTACGGATAATGTCGTACATCAGGCAGCGGATGCGCTGAAAGCCAGAGAACTGATTAAATGCCGCGTACTTGAAAACTCATTGCTGTCGGCTCGTGAAGCTTGTAATGAGCTTTCATTGAAGACCGGCGCAGAGCAGGTTCAGGTAATCGGAAGCAGATTTGTACTATATCTGCATAATCCCGAGAAAAAAGACGGAATTAAACTTTGACGATGAAAAGGGTAGGATTATTCGGAGGAAGTTTTAACCCGCCTCATCTCGGGCACACGCGCTCAGCCGCGGAAGCCGCGCGTCAGCTTGGGCTTGACATGCTTATATTCATGCCCACAGGCAAACCGCCGCATAAAGACATCGCCAATGATTCTCCAGCGTCGGAGACCCGTTTGGAATTAGTGCGGTTAGCAACATGTCATATTAAAGGCGCGGCAGTCATGGACTATGAAATAAAGCGAAACCAGGTAAGCTATACCTACGATACCGTTAGGGAACTCATGAGTATTTACCCCGGCTGTGAGCTGTGGATTCTGATGGGAAGCGACATGTTTTTATATTTTCCCAATTGGTACAGAGCAGATTGGCTGCTGAAGAATACCTCTCTTGCCGTTTTCCCCCGGACTGATGATTTAAAAGAGATTTTAACTTATGCGGAAAAGCTTCAGTCTGAAGGTGCCAATGTACGCATTATAAATGAACAGCCGCTGGTGATATCTTCCACCAGTATCAGAATGCTTCTTGCGCAGAGAAAGGGCAGAGAATATCTGTCTGATATTGTTTATTCCTATATTATAAAAAACAGATTGTACGGAGCTCTGCCGGACTTTGATTGGCTTCGGCGTAAAGTTGATATGATGATGGAACCGGACAGACGTGCCCATGTCCGCGGCACAGAGAATACTGCAGCGGAGCTCGCTGTACGCTGGGGTGTATCCGAGGAAGACGCAAGAACGGCGGCTATTCTTCACGATTGCACAAAGCGCCGCGGTCGTTCGGAGCAGTTGAATATACTGAAAAAGTATGGTACAATGTCGAATATTTCGAAAATGACGGAGAATGTACTGCTTCACTCCGAGACCGCAGCATGTATAGCCGCTTCACGATTCGGAGTTTCAAACGAAATCGCAGACGCCATCAGATATCACACCACAGGCAGAGCCGGCATGAAAGTTCTTGAAAAGGTCATATACATTGCTGACTATATAGAACCGGCAAGGCAATTTCCCGGAGTTCAAACCGTTCGTGACCTGGCTTTCTACGATTTGGACGCAGCGATGATTCAAGCTCTTGAAAATACCTTGTCTGAGATTAAAAAAAGGGGTATTGAGCCTGATAAACGTACAGAGGATGCACTTGCCGACCTGAGAAGAGGACATGTATTATGAAATTGTTTGGCAACAGTAAAAAGAAGCGAACACGCACACATATAAAATCGCGGACCGGGACTAAAAACAGCAGTGAAGATTTGTTTAGCACAAAAGAAAAAGATGTTCATCAAAATCACTATACGGATAAAGCTCCCGTCCCGGTTAAAACCGTGATATATGATGATAATCCCGAGGAGGCGGAAACCCAACGTACTCCCGAGGAATTAGCTGAAATAGACAAGATGATCGCAGCCTATCAGAAGAAGAAAATGATAAGGCGTATAGTGCTTCTCTCCGTCCTTATAGTAATCGTTATAGGCGCGGTTGTTTTTGTTAAAGCCTTTGTTAAAGCCCCCGAAATCAATCAGGGCGGCATAGCCACACCCAAGCCCGCTTCAAGCTCGAAACCGGGCCAAAATACCGCACTTCCTTCTGAATCCGCTTCATTATCGCCGTCGCCATCATTATCACCGGAACCAGTATCCGCGAGAAAAGAAGGCGTTTATACATTTATCCTTATCGGAATGGATCAGGGCAACGGCAACTCAGACACAATGATAATCGGTATGCTTGATACCGTGAATTCTAAGTTAAATTTCGTAAGTATTCCCCGCGATACTCTGGTAAATGTCCCGTGGGGCAACAAGAAAGTCAATTCAATATATGCTTTCGGCGATGATTACGATATGGGTGACACCGCCGAGGAAGCTCTCAAAAGAGGTATAAGGGATCTTACGGGGTTCACTGTTGACAGTTATATAGTTGTAGATCTGGAGGCCTTTACTGCTACGGTAGATCTGATAGGCGGAGTAAATTTCTATGTTCCCTATAACATGGATTATGATGATCCGAAAGCGAATTTGCATATACATCTTTCAAAAGGAAATCAATACCTAAACGGAACTCAGGCAGTAGGTTTAATGCGTTGGAGACAGAATAACGACGGTACCAACTACGGCGACATAGTGAGAATCAACAATCAGCAGGCATTCATTAAAACATGCGCGGAACAAGCTCTCTCACTGGGAAATTACGACAAGGTACGCGAGTTTGCCGAGATATTCAAACAATATGTAAAAACCGACCTGACCGTAGGCAATATCGTTTGGTATGGCGACCAGTTCTTAAAGCTTGAATCCGATGACATAAGTTTCTTCACCGTACCTGAAAATTATAACGACAGCGTCCGCGGCGGCTCATACTGCACTATTCTGGTCGATGAATGGGTCAGAATGATAAATGAAACAATTAACCCGTATAAAACCGAGATAACCGCCGCAAATCTTAATATTCTGACAAAAGACTCAAACGGAAATCTATATTCGACCAGTGGTGAGATTTCAGGCGGTTACGATTCATTCCTGAACTATAATGAACTAAACGCGAACGCATCCTCGACTTCCGGGCAAAACAATACCGACGGCTCTGAGAAAACCGATGTTCCCCAACAAACGGACGGTACCGGACAGACTAATGAACCAAACTCATCCGAAACACCTTCTGAAACTGACTCTTCAACCGATACGTCCTACCCGGGCGAATCCGAAATACCAGCTGATACCGATATACCGGCACAGACCGATCCTCCGGTATATACCGATCCTCCGGCAGACAACGCTTAGGGTGATAACTGACATCAAGAAAGGTGATTTTACATGTTGAATTCTCGCCAGGTCATGGAACTTGCGATTAAAGCTCTGGACTCAAAAAAAGCCAGAAATATAAAAGTTCTACGGACCTCGGCTTTGACTATCCTGGCAGACTATTTTATTATTTGCACAGCTACCTCCACGCCCCATATACGAACGCTGTCAGACGAGGCAAGCAAGATTTTGACCGAGGCCGGCGAACCGGTCCCACGCATCGAGGGCTATCGCGGCGGCGGTTGGGTTCTTATGGACTTCGGAAGTGTAATAATACACCTATTCCTTAATGATATACGAAAGTTTTATGATATCGAAGGGCTCTGGAGCGATGCTGCAGAAGTTGACATCGCCTCTTTGTTAACGCAAGACTGAGGATGTGACCATATGAAATACGACTTTACCGCCATTGAGAGAAAATGGCAGAATATCTGGGATGAAAATAAGTGCTTTTCGGCTTTAAACGACAGCAATAAGACTAAGTATTACGCTCTTATTGAGTTTCCTTATCCATCCGGCGAGGGGCTGCACGTTGGCCATCCTCGTCCCTATACGGCTATGGATATCATTGCACGCAAACGCAGGATGCAGGGATATAACGTTCTTTTCCCCATAGGTTTCGACGCTTTTGGTCTCCCCACGGAAAATTACGCAATTAAAAATCATATCCACCCGAAAATAGTTACAAAACAGAATATTAAGCGTTTCACCGAACAGCTCAAGATGCTTGGTTTCAGCTTTGACTGGAGCAGGACAGTAGATACGACAGATCCGGATTACTATAAATGGACACAATGGATATTTTTGAAACTTTTTAAAAACGGTCTTGCCTATAAATCAAAGATACCGGTGAACTGGTGCACTTCATGCAAATGCGTTCTGGCTAACGAAGAGGTAGTCGGGGGAGTATGCGAACGCTGCGGAGCTCAGGTTATCCGGAGGGAGAAAAGTCAGTGGATGCTCCGAATAACAGATTACGCCCAACGTTTAATAGATGATCTCGAGGGACTCGACTATGTCGAACGCATTAAAATCCAGCAGAAGAATTGGATAGGCCGAAGCGAAGGTGCCGAAGTTAATTTCGCAACAACTGCCGGAGACATCATTAAAGTATTTACAACAAGGCCCGACACACTTTTCGGGGCAACATATATGGTCATGTCTCCCGAGCATAAATTAGTTGAAAAATGGATGCCGCTCTATAAGAACCAAGATAAGATTATACTTTACAAAGAGGACGCTTCTAAAAAATCGGATTTTGAACGAACCGAACTTGTAAAGGAGAAGACAGGCGTTTGCCTTGAAGGGGTTATGGCAGTTAACCCGGTAACCGGCGGACAGATACCGATATATATATCCGATTATGTGCTCGCAAGTTATGGCACAGGATGCATTATGGCTGTTCCCGGACACGATGAGAGAGACTGGGAATTCGCAAGAGCTTTCAACCTGCCGATACTTGAGGTTGTTTCGGGAGGTAATGTTAACGAGGCGGCATACACAGATTGCGACACGGGCACGATGGTTAATTCGGGATTCCTCGACGGGCTGTCTGTTGATCAGGCAAAGCTTAAAATAGTTGAATGGCTTAAAGCAAGAGGACTCGGAGACCCTAAGGTAAACTTCAAACTTCGTGACTGGGTTTTTTCCCGCCAGCGTTATTGGGGAGAACCGATACCGCTTGTTTTTTGCGAAAAATGCGGCTGGGTTCCAATACCTGAAGAGCAGCTACCGGTTTTACTTCCGGATGTGGAAAGCTATGAAACGACTGAAGACGGCGAATCTCCTCTTTCCCTTATAACTGATTGGGTATCAGCAGTATGTCCGAATTGCGGCGGAGCTGCAAAACGCGAAACGGACACAATGCCTCAGTGGGCCGGTTCGAGCTGGTATTTTCTCCGATACATGGATCCTGATAACACGAAAGCTCCCGTATCAAGAGAAGCAGCCGATTACTGGGGAATGGTGGATTGGTATAACGGGGGAATGGAACACACAACTTTGCATCTTCTTTATTCACGCTTTTGGCATAAGTTTCTATATGATATCGGAGTCGTTCCGTTTCCGGAGCCTTATGCGAAGAGGACAAGCCACGGTATGATACTCGGAAACACCGGTGAAAAGATGTCCAAATCCAGAGGAAACGTTGTAAATCCCAACGATGTGGTTAATGAGTATGGAGCCGATACTCTCAGACTTTATATCATGTTCATAGGTGACTTTGAAAAGGCCGCACCATGGTCTGATACCGCAGTTAAAGGCTGTAAGCGATTTCTTGATAAGGTCTGGAATCTTTGTGAAGCTCCTTCGCATGGAAAATCTTACTCGGCGGAACACGATCCGATAATGAACAGAACAATAAAAAAGGTCGGGGATGACATAGAAAATATTAAGTTCAATACTGCTATTGCAGCTATGATGACTCTGGTAAACGAATTATCCGAAACCGGTGCAAACAAGGCTGAAGTTAAAACGCTTTTAACAATTCTTTCACCCTTCGCTCCTCACATATGCGAGGAACTCTGGGAAATGAATTCATTTCAGGGTCTTTGCTGTCAGGCTGACTGGCCTTCATACGATGAGAAGCGGATGCATGAAATGGAAAAGCAAATTGCAGTACAGGTCAACGGAAAACTCAGAACGACTGTAACCGTTCCATCAGATGCGGATGATGATACTATGTTGGATGCGACTTTACGAGACGATAAAATCCGGAAGGTGCTTGAGAGTTTTAATTTGATTAAAACAATCAGCGTAAAAGGCAGGCTTGTCAACCTTATCGTTAAGCCGAAATAACTTGACATTTAAAGCCGTGCAGTTTATAATACACGCGATACAGTTTGCAGGGCCCTATTCGTCCAGGTGGACGCAGGAGGGAGGGAAATAAATGTCGGAAGTCAGAATCAAGGAAAACGAGTCTCTGGACAGCGCGCTTAAAAGATTCAAAAGGAATTGCGCAAAAGCGGGCGTCCTTTCTGATCTCAGGAAGAAAGAATATTACCAGAGCCCCAGCGTGAAGCGCCGCAAAAAGTCAGAAGCTGCAAGAAAGAACAAAAACAAAAGATATTAATGATCTCTTGATCCGGGCTGCACAAGCAGTCCGGATTTTAACATTCAATCTTTGATCCGCACTGTCCGGCCGGGCAGCTAGTATATATCGACCGAATTCACTTTTCACACTTCTTACCGGAATGATAGATTTTCATTAAAGAACTCCTTATATGGACATGCTTGCCGCAATATGCTATACTTCTCCTGCTGAAATCTTTTATGTTCAGATAAATTCTACGGTATTTCCAATAAGTTTATTTAGGTGGATATCATGAACAATATTACAAAAATAAAGAACGCTCTTTCCGACCGCGGTCTTGACGCTATAATGCTTACAAATGAAACAAACAGGCGTTATGCGATTGGTTTTTCTTCTACTGCCGGTTTAGCTCTGATAACAAAAAAGGACTCTTATTTCTTTGTTGATTCGCGGTATATTGAGGCAGCGAGAAATACTGTAGAAGACGCTATTGTGGAGATGACGGACGTCTCGTCATCATATATTGATAAAGTCAACACAATTATTGAGACAAACGGTATTAAAGAACTGGGGTTCGAGGACGAGTCGGAAAGTTATAGTCAATACCTCCGATACGCAGAGAAGCTGAAAGTCGAGCTTGTGCCGGCTCAAAGCATTCTTAAAAGCCTTCGCGCTGTCAAAGACGAGTGGGAGATAGACTCGCTTAAAAGAGCTCAGAAGCTTGCTGAGAAGGCTTATGAAGGGGTACTGGAAATAATCAGGCCGGGGATTACCGAATGTGATATTGCAGCGGAGCTTACTTACAGGATGCTAAAGCTCGGCGCTGAAAATATCTCGTTTGAGCCCATTGTTGTCAGTGGATATAAAAGCAGTATGCCTCACGGTGTACCCGGCAATAAAAAGATCGAATACGGCGATTTTTTAACCATGGACTTCGGATGTAAACTCGGAGGTTATTGTTCCGATATGACCCGAACGATTGCGATAGGAAAGGCAACCGATGAAATGCGCCGGGTTTATTCTGTTGTCCTTGAGGCACAACTTGCGGGTATCAACGCAGTTAAAGCCGGCGTCGCCGGATGCGAGGTCGATAAGACCGCAAGGGACATAATATCCGCAGCCGGTTACGGCGCTTATTTCGGGCACGGATTCGGCCATAGTCTTGGCCTTGATATACATGAAGAGCCAAACGCGTCCGCGTCCAATGAAAATCCGCTGCCTTCAGGCGCAGTTATATCCGCAGAACCCGGAATTTATTTGCCGGGCAGATTTGGTGTCAGAATTGAAGATGTAGTTATTGTACGTGAAGACGGCTGCGAAAATATTACCGTAACTCCTAAAGAACTCCTTATCATCTGAT
>JAAYBW010000076.1 GCA_012729975.1 Clostridiales bacterium | reverse complement strand
TCAATAAATACTTTACCTTCAGAAGCAGGGAATCCGGGAAAAGGACGCTGTGGCGCTTCGCTCTGAATATTGTTGTATGCTGGCTTCTGGCCTACGGCGCGGCAAAACCGGCCGTGCGCGCGCTTTTATCGGAACACGGAGGATCGCTGCAGGACAATGTGGCCATGGCCGCCGGCGCCTGCGTATTCATCGCGCTCAACTACGTCGGTCAGCGCTTTTTCGTGTTCAGGGATAAAGCCGATATCGATGACGGCTCAAAGACATAAATACTAAAACAATACGGGTTACGGGGGATCCTGGTGATTAAAGAGAACCAAAAGGTATTTAACGCGCTCAACGCCGTATCGGACGCTCTGGCTGTGGTTGCGGCGATGCTCCTCGCGTATGTGATCCGCTTTTTCGTTCTGGAAGGCGGCGTGCCATACTACGAGGTATTGTATTATCTGCGCGCATCTTTGCTTGCCGCGCCGTTTTTTGTGTTTATATACGCCCTCGCGGGGCTCTACGAGTCGTTTCGGTCGGGTCGTTTTCTGACCCAGTTCGGGCGCATTATAATATGTAATATCGCGGGAACGCTGCTGCTTGTGGCCGCTTTTTATGTTTTCAGGTCAGTCGATGTTTCCCGTTTGACGCTTGTTATCTTCTTTGTTCTGTGTACTCTCGGCGTAGGAGGAAAACGCTACGTTGTCCGCCTGCTGCTGCGGCGATACCGGTCGAAGGGATACAACACTAAAAATGTTCTTCTCGTGGGCTCGGGCGAGGCGGGCGAACGCTACATAAAAGCCATAACAACCGACCGCAACTACGGGTTCACGCTCGCGGGCTGCGTTACCGACGGGGTGCCGCCGAAGGGCGCGCGCTTGCTGGGGGGCCTGGGCGCTCTCGATGACGTTCTCGCGGCGGGGGAATTCGACGAGGTGGTGGCCGCGCTCAGCCTTGAAGAGACGCCTTATATACGTCAGGTAATCCTATCCTGCGAAAAAAGCGGTACCAAATTATCCGTGATACCCTTTTACTCCGAGTACATACCGCCGCATCCGTATATAGACGAGATAGGCGGTATCGCGCTTTTCAACATAAGGCGCATCCCTCTGGATAACGCGGCCAATGCCTTTGTTAAGCGGGCTTTCGATATTCTCGGCTCTCTGATACTTATCATTGTGACCTCGCCCCTGCTGCTGTTCGCGGCGATCGGGACGCGCCTTTCATCACCCGGGCCGGTAATATTCAAACAGGAGAGAGTCGGGCGCAGTAAAAAGCGTTTTACGATGTATAAGCTGCGCACGATGCGCGTTAACGGCCGGGAGGACAGCGCCTGGACTTCTGCGGATGACCCCCGCAGAACCCGCTTCGGAGCCTTGCTTCGAAAGTTCTCCGTAGACGAGCTGCCGCAGCTTTTAAATGTATTGAAGGGTGAGATGAGCCTTGTAGGTCCCAGACCCGAACTGCCGTTTTTTGTGGACAGATTCAGGGAGAGCGTGCCTCTTTACATGGTAAAGCATCAGGTGAGGCCGGGGATGACCGGCTGGGCGCAGATCAACGGTCTGCGGGGCGACACTTCGATACCGGATCGAATAGAACATGACATATTTTACATAGAAAACTGGTCGATACTGCTGGACATAAAAATACTCCTGATGACACTTTACAAAGGTATCGTCAACAAGGAGAGGATAACCGCGTTCCGGCCGCGCGAGGAGGTGCCCCATGAGCAGCAGACCGCAAAAAAATAGCAGCGCGGCGCGAAAACCGACGCAAAGCATACAAAAAGGCGGTGCGCGGTCCGCGAAAAAGAAAAAGCCGAAGGGCTTCTTTGACAGCCTCAGTGCGCGGGGACGGATGGCGCTGATTACAGCCGCGGCCGTTGTCGCGACCATGCTCATAATGCTGTGCTTGGTTAACCGATTTAAACTGATAACCGTTTTTGCCTGCTTATTCACCGCCGCGCTCATGCTCATAAAAAAGCGAAGGACTGCCTTAGCTGGACACACTGCACCCGAGGTGATTGCCCTCACGGCTTATATACTGGTTGCCGGAGTCTCTCTTATCTGGGCCGAGGCGGGCAAATTTTTCCTCAGGGAATACTCTAAGCTGCTTATATCCTTCGCGATATACATTTCACTTATCGCCTGTCTTGCCGACAGGGAAAAAGGGCCTCGGTCAGCAGCGCTGGCTGCTGCTCTCGCGGCGGCGATATTCAGCTTTCTGTCGGTTGATACGGCCTCTTCCCGGCTGACCGAAGCGCTGGTAAGGCTTGTACCCGAATACGAATATGTCGGATACGGGTTTGAGTCCGGGACAAGGCTGACGGGCATTTTCGGAAACGGAAATATCCTCGCGGGAGTCCTTGCGATAGGTATATTCCTTTCGCTGTATCTGGCCGGAAGCGCCGAAAACCGGCGCGGCAGGCTTTTCGCGACGGTGCTTCTTTCAATTAACGCATACGGTTTTTTGCTCGCTTTTTCGATGGGCGCTACAGCTATGTTCGCGCTCGGCGTCGCGGCTTACCTTATATTCGCGGGCAAAGAGCGCGGCGAAGTCCTTATAAGGATGTTCGGAGCCGCCGTTCCGACACTTGTTTTTGTATTCGCGGCATTTGCGTTCTTCGCTGCTTCGGGAGCCGGAAGGTTCGTTCCCGTGATTGCCATGGCGCTCAATGCCGCGGTTTCCTGCCTCATCGAGTATTTCCTTCACGAGCGGCTTTCACGCTCAATTAGAGCGACGCGCATGACAGCTGTTCCGATAGCCGCGGCCGTGGCTTTGATCTCCGCTTATCTGATCGCCGCTTTAACCGTTACGGGCGAGGCAGAACTTGCGGCAGGCGAATCGCTCCGGCGCGCCGTATACCCCGGAGCCGGCGACAACAGCCTCATCGTGGAAGCGAGCGCGGAAGCGGAGGTCAGCATATACAGCCAAAACATGCCGCAGATAATGATGCACACCGAAACCCGCCTGTACAGAGGAACCGCGTCGGGGGCTTCCTTTACCGTGCCGGAAGACAGCAAAGTGGTTTATATAAATATTTCGGCGAAAGAACCGCTTACGGTGTATTCGGCGAAGCTGTCCTCGGGCGAAAAGCTCAAGCTCAACTACAGGCTGCTTCCGGGATTTATGGCAAACCGCATTCAGGGCCTTCTGGCTAACCAGAACGCGGTGCAAAGGACCGTTTTCTTTAATGACGGTATTAAGCTCTTCATGAAAAGACCGCTGCTCGGCAACGGACCGGGTTCCTTTGAGTCGATGATCTGCGGAGTGCAGGACTTTTTCTACTCGACCAAGTACGTGCACAATAATTATATACAGGTGCTGCTGGATAACGGAATATTGGGTTTTTTGCCGTACATAGTGTTTTTGCTGCTGACCGCGCGGACGCTGTGGAAAGGAAGACGCAGAAAGGGAGAGGAGCGCAAAGACGCTTTGCACCCCGCTCTGTGCGCGGCTTTTGTATTCACCTGCGGTCACAGCGCGGCGGAGGTAACGATGTCGAGCATCGCGTATTTGCCGTTTGCCTTCGTTGTTTTCGCGCTGGCGGCCGGCGTTTACGGTAAGGCTGTCGGTTTTTCGGAAAAGGCGGCCGTGCAGGCCGTTCGCTGGATAACCCTTGCGGTCGCGTCGGTCTATGCCGTTCTGATTTTCCTGAATATAGCGGCATACCGCGGCATTAAGGATGCTGAGCACAAAGGAGGCGCGGCCTTTTATGCAGCGGTAAGAAGCGCGCTGCGTATCGAGTGCTTTGAAAGAAACCAGTATTACCTTACGTATGTTGCAAACGCGGTTTCCTACGGGAGCCCGACCGTGCTGTATCAGGCGGACGAATACGCGGAAAAGCTTCTGGACACGAGGTCTAACTCCCTGCATAAAGCACTGATAACCTATTATCTTGAGCGCGGCAATGTCGAAAAAGCCGTGGAAGCGGCTAAAAACGGAGCCGGATTTAATTATGCGAATCCTGATATATGGAACGGCTATTTTGAGCTGATGGGCAGCTTCGCGCAGAGCGGCGGGCTCGACGCCGCGGGAAGCTCCGCTCTTAAAAAGGGTATATGCGAGCTTTATTCGCTTATGCGTGAGTACAACGAACGCCTGATGTCCCCGATAACACTGAGCGAAGCGGCGGAACAGGCGGCCGCGGCGGCGGGGTGCCTGCAGTGAACGGCAATCTGAAGGTGCTCTATACAGCTTCGACGGCGGGGCACCTTCGCTCATTTCATGTGCCGTACCTCGAAATGCTCAGAGAAAAAGGCTGTTTTGTGATTGCGGCCGCCGCAGGCTCGGGAGAGGGGCTGCCGGTTGACGAATATATACGGCTGCCGCTGCAAAAAAGCATGTCGCCGCTTAAGAATCTGCCCGCGCTTTTTAAGCTCATCAGACTTATGCGCAAAGAGCGCTTCGGGCTCATATGCACGCATACGTCGCTGGCGGCCTTCTTTACCAGACTTGCGCTGATGCCGGCAGGCAAGAAAAACTGTGTGTGCGTCAATACCGTGCACGGTTATCTTTTTGACGAGACGACGCCTTTCTTAAAGAAAACGGCGCTGCTTACGGCGGAGAAGGTAACCGCGCGTGTCACCGACAGAGTCGTCGTAATGAACAAAGCGGACGCTCAAATCGCGCTCAGGCACAGGCTTTACCGCAATGATCTGGCTGCCATCGACGGAATGGGAATCGACATGCCGAGATTTTCACCCGCGGACGCCGCCGAAAAAACACAAATCAGGCGGCGATACGCGATACCCGAGGATGCGTTTGTTATTTCCTGCGCGGCCGAGTTCTCAAAAAGAAAAGCCCAGGCTCAGCTTATTCGGGCAATGGCGCTGCTCCCGGAGAATGTCTTTCTGCTCCTCGCGGGGCAGGGGGATACGCTTGACGAATGCCGGGCGCTGTCAAGATCTGCGGGAGCGGAACATAGAGTACGTTTTTTGGGATTTGTTAAAGAAGTGCGCGACGTTTTCGCTGCCTCCGACGCGTATGTTTCCGCCAGCCGCTCGGAGGGTCTGCCTTTTTCTGTGATGGAAGCCATGCTTTGCGGCTTGCCCGCGGTGCTCTCAGACGTTAAAGGCCATTCGGACTTAGTACTGGAAAAGCATACGGGGATATTGTTTCCCTATGGCGATATCGGGGCATACGCGAAGGCGGTTCGTTATTTGATCGACAATCCCGAGGCTCGCGCCGAAATGGGCCTAATCGCCCGGCATGAGGCCGCAGCATACTCCCTTGAGCGTGTTAAGAACAAAACCTTCGCGACCATTACCGGCGAGAGGGTATAAAGAAACGGCAGGGCTGACGCCCTGCCGGGTTTTGCTGTAAGGTTCGGTTACGCGAGTATATTGAGCAGCAAGGTGAGGACAACAAAGCCCAATGCCAGCCATTTTGTAAGCTTGGCTAGGCGAGCGTCCAGCGACTTTGCTTTGTTTTTGGCTAAAAATGTATCCGCGGCGCCGGCTATGGCTCCGGAGAGGCCCGCGCTCTTGCCCGACTGGAAGATTATTATGACGACAAGGGCAACGCCGGCAATAAGCTGGATTATGGTTAAGGCGAGTTTTATCAAGACGAACATTCCTTTCGGCGGCTTGGCCGCTTCGGCGTTATTATAGTTATTATAATGGTTATATGTGTATGTTGCAAACGCAGTCACTTTTGTTTTTTCGTAAATCGTATGTTATCATAACGATTGAACTATTGCAAGCAGTTTTTTGAAGACGGCTCCGGAGAACGAATCAGATCCGCCAATTAAACGATTAGCTGACCGGAACAACTGAAACGAGGCAGGATATGCACCGATTAATCGAAGTTTGATGTGAGAGCAAATTTATGAGAAAGTCCTCGGTGAATGCAGGGAAGTAACCCGGCTCAGATTGAGCAGCGGGATCTGTGTATTCACTTGAATTACCGATGTTATCCTGAAAAAGGGAAGGTCGACCAGGCAATATTAATGAGCAGACGAGGAACTTGATGTTTGCTTGTTGAGAATATACGTAACAAAACGCATGACGAGCAAAGAGCTCGATTGTGCACGCGGACGTGAGCGCATAATGCCACACGCACCCGTGCAATACACCGGCGAAACACACCCGCGTGATGTACCCGCGCAACACACACCCGAGATACATGCGCGCGAGAGAGCGGGGGCGGCGGGGTCTTGTGCGTATACGCGGAGTTTTCCTTTCTTCTATCGTGAGATAACAGATAATCTTTAAACCGGTATGCCATACCGGTTAAGTGCCTGTTGTAGTCTTATACCCCTAGCCCGTATAATTCTTGGTTATTCAGTATCGCTCTGTCCTGGTTTATAACGCAGCAATACATCTTGAATATTCCGTTAACTCAGGACAGTTGAAGATGCGGACATTTATTCGGGGACTATAGTTCAAAAAATGTCCGCATCCCCAGATGTTTCAATATCGCGCGGAATTTTCATTAGACAGTATTTCCAAAATCCTCCTTGATCATTTGAGTGATAGCATTTTTGTCGTGGTTCCTCCGACAACAATCTCTGGCTTTTTTCGCATACCCGAGAATATATGTCGGTGAATTCACTAGTTCCATTAGTTTTCCCTTTATTTTGGCAGCATCTGAAATACATATAGCCGCATCTTCATTTTTTAAATATTCAAATCCTCCCTGTTTTTCATCGCAAATTGCCATAACTGCACATCCACTTGCAAGACAATCCACAATTTTTGTAGAAAAAGACATTCTGACCGTAAGTCTGTTTTTTAAATCAAAAGACTCTACATGAAGGGCGATGTCACTGTTTTGATAAATCTCAGCCAGTTCCTTTTGGCTTACACTTGAATGCACCGTGCTGTTAACACCGTCATTCAATAGTTTTTTAATCTTCGGAGAAATATCATTTCCCGTATAAATATCGAGGATCATTTTGACTCTATTTCGGTTGATTTCTCTCAAAGATTTCGCTATTGACGCCAGTGTTTTCCAACGATTTAAATATATTCCTCCTGCATATACAAGACGAATTGGTACTCCTACTGTTTTCTTTGCCGGAATATCTCCGAATGGAGATGATTTCAGCAACACCTTCATATTTACGCCGAAATCCTTTTCGCATTGTGCTTTCTGTGCTTCGGTCATGGTATAAACCAAAGAATAGTATGGGAAAGTCTTGCATAACTGATGTCGTACGGAGAACCGGTTAATCCAATACAACGGAGAAAAGCTAAGTTGTCTCAATGTATAAGAATCATCAGATATATATGAGATTACAGGCTTTCCTGTGTATTCAGCAACAAATCTAGTTAATTTTAGTTTAAAACAGTCTCCATAACAAGGAGCAAATATAATATCCGGGTTAACTGAATCTAAAAAAGCCTTAAATTTATAGTTTTTCCAATTTGAACAATTCCAAGCCAAATGGCGCATCGCGAAAAATAAAGGTAAGCGATACTCATGAAAAAAAGAATACAGAGCTTGATTTTGCTGCAAGGAACTGTACGGGTGATCTTTTTCAATATAGAACTCCCTTCCAACCGGACGGTGTTTAATAAGGCTCTTGAAAATCATCATATCGGTCATTTGATAATAATGATAACATATATTATTTTCCGGAGTACCTCCTCGGCAATAAACCTGTGAAAACTCTGCATCAAAGTCAGAAAACATTCCTGTCAAAATATTACCGCCATTTGTCACATCTTTCCAAACCTCACCGGACAAAATAAGTATCTTCATTTTTTTATTTTCTTCATTTTCAAATGAAAGATTTTCTTTAAGCACAAGTATCCCCCAAGTATATGTATCGTTAAGTAATACCCAAATATTCTATAAGTTATATTACTGATTCTTGCTTTTTTAGAGACCCCATATTTACATACAGTTGCACATTGTTGAAAACGTTTTTTAAGTGCTGTTTGATCTGCCTTACTGCATTTAGATAGAAGTCCCAAAGTCATAAACCACAAGTATGAACAATAACTTAGTTCAATATTTCCTCTTTCACTACTATATGTATTTGTATATTGAATACTTGCATCTATCATATCAAGTAGATCTTCAATATTTTTTCTTTGAATTGTATTACTTAAAGAACCGCTACGTCGATATCTATATATATAAATAGGCTCGTCTATAACTCCTACGGTTGACAAACAACGAAGTACACGAATCATCCACTCATTGTCCTCACTCTTTATACCATCCTTAAAGTACAAATTATTTTTTGCTAAAAATTCGCGTTTGATAATTTTATTGATTGGCGCAACTTGCATGTTGCCATTTGAAACGAGGAAGCTGTAGTAGTTTTCTACTGAATCAGTAGGAATTCTGCTAAACAATTGATTCTCTGTACGTTTATAAGTCCCTTCTCCCTCTATGTAATGAATAATGTTAAACACAATTATATCTATCTGCTGATTTTGGAACGCATAAGAAACAACCTTATTCATATCTACATTCGGATTCCACCAGTCGTCGCTGTCAATAAAAACAATGTACTCTCCAATGGAATTTGTAATGCCGACATTTCTAGCCGACGATACCCCACCATTTGATTTATGAATTACTTTAAAATATGAATATCGAGATACATATTCATCACAAATTTCCGGACACCTGTCCGGCGAACCGTCATCTACCAGTATGACTTCAATATCGTCCAGATTCTGCTTCACAATGCTGTCGACACACTGCCTCAAGTATTTTTCTGCATTGTATATCGGAACAATAACACTTAATTTACACATTTAAATTCCTCAGATTCACGTTCAGGTATGAAACACTTATTTCTTTCATTTTAGCAATTTTATAATCAACAGCATTAAAATCAATACTATCTGTAAAAACTTTTTCCAGATTTGTTGCTGTAATGCAATTCAACAAACGATTATTAAGGCCGGCCTCATTTAGTAATGACATTAACTTAAACGGATTAATTTCGTTTCTAATTACCACCGCAACATTTACATGCTTTATGATGGATACTACAGTACCATGAAAAGTATCTGTTAAAACATATGCGGCTTTTTCAAAATAACTATACCATTCTTCAGCATCACAACTAATATTCATATCACACCATTTGTGATATGTGCCGCAAGATACTGTTAGCAGATTATGTTTTTGAGCAAACATTTTAGTTTCTGCAACTTCTCTTTTGTCACGCATATTTCTATCATACGAATATACCAGCAAAAAAGGTTTTCGAATATTGACTTTGGTTTTGATAGCGCCTTGATAAAAGAATACCGGATCACAAACCAACGGGACTTCCCGTCCAGTCATCGATTCTATAAGTTCCCTTGTGTGGCTGTCTCTTGCTGAAAGTGCATATAGGGAAGAAAGGCCGTTTTTCACTATATCATACACCGAATAATCCTTAAGCACTTTCTCTGTTGTAATGCCAAAGGACGGAGCATATGCAATTGCCGGAGCCTTTAATCCATATCCGTACATCATTTTATTACAACCGACATCAATGCTGAAGACTTCATCAGAACCGATGATAACACAATCAATATCTGCACTATCATAATGAAGTTTCATTAACTTGCGCAGTATTTTTTTATGAGCATATACCTTTTTTATATTAAACAGCGTTAATCCAATCCCTTTTTTCACAAAGTACTCTCTGATATAAAAAGCGGAATTTAAAAGCGAAGCACTATTTTTCTTTTTTTCATAGGGAAGAAACGAAAAGTCTTTATCATATGTTAAAATAAACACATCGTGCCCAAGGTGCTCAAGATATTGCTTCATTGCAATCATCTGCAATTGAGCGCCTTGATTAATCACATTGTAATGAGTTAATAGGCCAATTTTCATACCTATAAACCTCTTCTTCCAGTTCCATCTTTATGTTTGTTTAAAAAAATGGTTGTACCCATAACCCATCTGTCCATAAATAGAAGTTTCTCCTCAAAGCCCGAAATAGAATCTTTTAATTGTACTTGCTGATTAAGTTACTGCTAATACGGTTAGTGATAAAACTTGCTCTATCATTTTAATTTTTACTTTAGAATTCGAACTTGAAGTAAGTTGCCGGTGATGCATTATATGATATTCCGCAGAGCATCAAAGTCAGCTATTGTTACAAATGTTGACTTTCCGGTTTCCTGCTTGATTCGATATTACACTTCAGTCCAAATACATTATATACTAAGTGATATATTGAGTAATGATATCCGTTTTTTACATGTGCAATCTATTTTATAAAGCTCAATATATCTATAATCAAATATTCAACTTCTATGAAATAATCCATTTATATATCATAAATTAATATTGTTTTTTGAAAACTCAAAGCATGACAGAGTCTTCTTAATAACAAGATTTTTATTAAACTCACGTTCAATCTTCATTCTTCCAAGTTGACCCATTTTTTTGCGCCCTTCTTCATTCTGCTGAATAAACCTTTCCAAACACGCAATAAGGCTTTCCACGCTGTGACTATTACAAAGGAATCCGCTAGCGCCATTCTCTACAACCTCTCTACACCCAGGGATATCGGTAGTTATGATTGCCCGACCGATACTTGCCGCCTCAAGTAAAACATTGCTCATCCCCTCATGATAGCTTGGTAAAACGATACAATGAGATGCCTGATAGTATGGGATAGGATCTGGCTGAAAACCATGGTATGTAATAACCTCTTTAGTTTGCAGCTCGTCAATTTGATTTCTATATTCGTCCTCTAAATTGCCGACCACATTAAAAGTCACAAAACTTCCGTATCTATGTTTGAGTATCTCTGCTGCGAAGAAGAATTCCTCAATTCCTTTTTCTTTCATTATTCTACCAAGAAACGAAAAATGAAGACCGTTTTCATCGGAAGGATAGTCAGAATATGTATATTTTTCGACATTCACACCGGCTCCGTTTAAAACACAGCATTTTGAATTATTGATAATTCCCTTGTTGATAAATACTTTTTTATTTTCTTCATTTTCAAAAAATACTGTGTGTACTTTTTTTAAAGCTATTTTGTACATATAGGAAACAACCGCGGCGATTGGTTCCTTTTGGAATGCCGAACCTAATCCCTGCACATTAATATAACAAGGTATGCTTAAACATCTACAAGCAAAACTTGCATAAATATTTGGTTTTATGGAATAGGTGATCACACAATCCGGCTTTTCTTCTTTAAACATATTTAAGTAGAATAGAAATAATCGGATATCACTTGCGGGATTGACTCCCCGTCGGTCAATTTTTGTTTCTATCATCTTACAACCCATAGAAGTTAACTCGTCTTCATGTCCTACAAAAGGTGTACTAACGGAAATATTCCCATACTTGCTTAATGCAGCAATTAATTCACGCCGAAACTGGTATAACATGTATGAGTGATTTGTTGCGATTAGTATTTTCACTTTCCAGCCTTCCTGACCTCACTCGATTTATTGACTTTTCTCTCAATGGCGGAATCATCATTTTTAAATACATAAACAGAACCCAAGAAGCATTTCATATCCATACGAAAACCTATTTTTTGAGCATAAAATCCGTCTAACTTTGCTTTATCTTCAATTTCAAGCTCGTCCCGCCCATTAATTTGTGCCCAACCAGTGAGACCGGGCTTTACATCATTGGCACCGAATCTATCTCTCTCCGCCATAAGTAAATCTTGATTCCAAAGGCCAGGCCGAGGACCAATAATACTCATGTTTCCGATAAATATATCCCAAATCTGAGGCAGTTCATCAAGGCTGTGCGCTCTTATGAATCTACCAACTTTTGTTATATACTGTTCTGGTTTTTCTAGCATATGCGTTGGTACATCATGCGGCGTAGACATCTTCATGGATCTGAATTTATGTAACTTGAAGTATCTTTTATTTTTGCCCATACGTTTCTGTGTAAAGAACACCGGGCCGGGATCATCAATAATTATCGATATGCTCAATCCAATGAACACAGGAGAAAGTACCAATAACCCACCGAATGAAAAGATAATATCAAGCAGTCGCTTTACAACATTCTCATAGAAACCTTTTCTTTTTTTGCTATCGCTTACTGCTTCTAGATGCCCTTTTAATCCGTCAGCATTTTCTTTATCATTATCACTTTGAATGAAAACAACTTTCTTTCCTTCCAAAGGATTCTGCTGTTCCGGCTGATTCTTATAAATCGATGTCGGCTTTTGAGTGAGTGCTATGATACCAAAGAGAATAAGTAAGCCAATAAGCACCTCTATAATCCGCAGAAATACTATCCAAAACATTGTCTTATTCGTTCTCCTTCACTCATGCAACTCAATCGCTACCCAATCCGAATCTTTGAAGAATGTGAAATGTTTCCATTCATTTCTATTGTGGTCCCCACATTTATTTGCAGCTCTTCGACTGTTTTCTCAACATTATCCACTGTAAATACCAAATACCTGTAGCCTCCGGTCAATCCACACAGGGTGGATGTGTGGTCAATTTACAATTCATATTTTATTCCAAAACCTTATAGGAAAACAAGAACATCGTAACCGCTACGGGTCATACACACATTCCCAATACTTCTTTACAGTATTGCGGGATATAGCCAGCCTGGAAGCTATTAACCTGGCTCATACCTTCCAAATGCATCCTGCGGATGTCTTTGTATATCTCCACTGTTACTACCACCTTGTGTGTCCTCTATCTTAGCCTTATGGCCATTGCAGAGGACTTTTTTCAGTGGCTCAATCATTCATGAGCGTTTTCGCTTATTTGGCTCACTTTTTGTTTAGCGTTTACAGCATAATCCAACATCATGTTTCAAGCAAGTATCAAGATATTAAAATCATCAGATAAGACACCCATTAGACTGCACCATGCCAGGCACACCCGAACTAACCTGGCCTTAGTGTAAAATAATCATTGGCAAAAAAAGAGGAGGAATAGCAAAAACTATTCCCCCAGCATACGAATCTTGTTATGATGAGTTAGCAGACAACATCAGACAGGAGGCGTATGCAGGTTGAGTATA